>JAPJNA010000042.1 GCA_026461395.1 Chthoniobacterales bacterium
AGGGGTACCTTCCACCGACGCTGCACTACGAGACCCCTGATCCGGAATGCGCACTTGATGTGATTTCAAATCACGGACGCCAAACCCGCCCCAGAAAAATCCTCTCCAACTCGTTTGGATTCGGAGGGATTAATTCGTGCCTGATACTAGGCTCCGTCTAGGAATAGAAAGGCTTGGGTAGTGTTTTGAGGGCAGCCCAAAGCTAAAATAGCATTCCTTCATAGCTACAATCTAGCGGGTTGGACCTTTGTTGCCGATGGCGTGTCAAACTGACCCATGGCTAGTGAGAGTGATGCGAGGCTTGTGAGATAGTCGGCTTGGGCTCCTGCCTGCTCGAAGCGTGCTGCTGCCAGAGAGCTCTGGCTGGAGATCAGTTCGGTGATGGTAGCGAGACCATTCTGGAAGGCAGCCTGCGCGGCATTAAAGTTCTCGTTGGCTGAGGTCACAAGGGCGAGTGCGTAGGTGACACGCTTGCGAGCCTTGAGAGAATCGTTGTAGCTGGTCCAGACATCACGCGTTGTCTCGAGTCTCGTGGCCTCGGCATTAGAGCGTGCCTCGGACTCCTCGGCTTGACGCTTCTTGACGCGCTCGACTCGCTCGAATCCGTCGAAGAGATCCCAGCTCATGACGGCAAAGCCCCCGACGTTATTGTAAGTGTTGTTGAAAGTTCCGTTCACACCACTTTGCTGTGCTTTATATCCATAAGATTCATTGTTCCAAGAGCCTTGAAGTGACACCTTGGGTAGGAAGTCAGCTTTGGCGCGTTCTGTGGCTGCTCTACTTGCCTGAATGTCGGCAACCCGTGCCGCCAGGTCGGGGCGCTTGGCCACCGCAGTATCGATGAGTTGGTCTACCTTTCCTGAGAGGCCTTCGAGGGGCCCGTTCTCCTTGGAGTCCAAGGTGACTCTTAGTGGGGCATTGGCCTCTAGACCTGTGGCAACCCGGAGATTTCCAAGGGTGACCTCGACATTCCTATCAGCGGTAGCGAGATCAAATTCTGCTTGGGAAAAAGTCTTCCTCGCGGCATCAAGTTCGGGCTTGGTTCCGAGCCCGTTGGCCACCTGTGCCTCGACCATTGCCAGTAGGGTCCTGGTAAACTCTAGATTCGTTCTAGTGGCTTCCCGTTGGGATAGTGCAGCCGTATGGGCAAAGTAGGATTGTTGCACGGCGAAGACGGTGGTCTGAACACGACGGCTGAAGGAAAGATTCGCTCCCTCTAAGAGTGCCACCGTGCGACGGACATCAGCCGCCCTGCGACCAAAGTCGAGCAGGAGATACTCGAGCTGCAAGCCTGGTTTTATGCTGACTCGCTGATAGGTTTCAGGGCCTGTCTGAATAGGGTTGTAACCTTGATCGTAGCCTGCTGATGCCTGAAATCTCAGCTTGGGATAGTAGGGGGCTTTTGCCTCTCCAACGCTGGCAGAGGAGGCAAGGGCATTGAACCAAGCGGAGCGTGTGTAGGGGTTATTGGCCAACGAGAGCTCGATCAATGGAGCGAGTTCGTAAGTTCGATTGGCATCAAAGGAGGTGGCCGTCTCGGTGAGTGGGTAGGGATTCTTAACGAGCACACCTCTTGTAACTATGGAACCAGGCGATTCACTCTCCTTTGCTCCAAGAGTGAAAAGGCATTCCACCACGGCAAATAGCGTTGCCGCGCTTCTCATGGCTCTTCTAGTGTAAGGTAATGTCACGGTGGATCTCTTTTCTGGCTCTGTCCGTTCTAGTGACGATGACTGGTTGTGATCCACAACTCAACATTGCCGGCGCCTATTTTCCGGCTTGGCTGGCCTGCACCCTTGGTGGTTTGTTCCTTTTTTGGCTATTGCATCTGGTATTCCTGAAGGCGGGCTTGCTGCCGTACCTTTTCCCGTTGCCCCTTGTGTACGGGGCGCTGATTGCATCCCTTTCCTGTATCCTGTGGCTCCTTTTCTTTGCCGCCCCATGAGTGATCCATTATCAGGTGGCAAACTGCTTCGCAGAACGCTCGGGATTCTAATTTCCGTGGCCAGCTTTGTGTCGGTGGCTGTTCTTGCCTGGTTGGTGGACCAAAATATCGCCAAAAACCCTCGAACCGAGGATGCGCAGGTGCGTGCCAATGTAATTGGCGTGGCCACACAGGTAGGAGGTACGATCACGGGTATCCATGTGAAGGATAATCAACTGGTTCACAAGGGTGACCTGCTCTTTGAAATCGACTCTCGTCCTTATGCCGCCGAGGCGGAGAAAGCGAAGGCTCAGTTAGCTCTTACGGAACTTGAGATTCAGGCTTACCAAGACCAGATTGCTGCCTCGGAGGCGCAACTTAAGCAAAGCGAGGCCAAGGCTGCCTATGCGGTCGATTATGCGAAGAGAGTGCAGGCTCTTGTCGGGAATCTTTATGTCACGATTGACAAAAACCAACTCGCCCAGACGGAGGCGGTCACTGCAACCGACAAGGTCTCCCAAGACAAAGCGGCACTGGAGCGGGCTCGTAATCTTCTTGGTAATCAGGGTGATGTGAATGTGCGACGAATTGCGGCTCAAGCCGCCCTGAAGGACTCCGAGCTGAAACTTTCTTACTGCAAGGTCTATGCTACCTGCGATGGGTATGTCACCAATCTCCAGATCACGCCAGGTGCCTACGCTGCCGTGGGGGAGCAGATCTTCTCCCTTGTTGATAAGAAGATCTGGTATGTCCTCGCCAATTTTCGTGAGACCGACCTGAAGAGGATGCGCCCCGGCATGAGTGTTGATGTCTATCTGATGGCAGAATCGGGAAATAAGCTCCGAGGAATCGTCCAAGGAGTACCCAAGGCTGTTGTCGCTCTCAACACCCCTTCAAATAATGCGCCCGGAGGCGAGGGGATCTTGTCCAGAGTCTCACCAACCATTGACTTCATCCTGCTAGCCCAGCGTTACCCCGTGCGCATCGTGCTGGATGAGCCTGAGGGGCATTCCTTCCGGATGGGAGGGACGGCCTCCGTGATTGTCCACACCGGTAGCGATATTGAGGAAGGAATGAAGGTCATCACCCGCCTCCAGCAGGTACAGGATACCGAATTTGTTTCCCCAATGGGCGGTGCGGGGCGGATTCCCCTCAATGAGTGACGCTTGGCGCCCTGCCTGTAGGTTGGCCCTGGCGGTGGCGCTCGCGCTGCTTGTCATCCTGACGCTGAAATTTCCTCATAGCTTCCGGGCGATGCTCGCGGTCTCCCTGCTTGCAAATCTCCCTACCTTCCGCAGGAGCTCGATGAGGCAGAGGCTCCTGCTGGTCTGGATCACCGGCACCATGGGGAGTGTGGTGGAGGCCTTGTTTCTGGATGCCCCTTGGCTCTATGCCCCCGCCTACCTGCTCCTGATCTACATCACCATGGCGATGGCTTCCAGAAGCCGTGATGCCGCCACCATGACCTTGCTGGTCTACGGCTTAAGCGGATCACTGATTTCCGGGAAAATTGCCGATTCGGCCCCCATTATGGGAGGATTTTACCGGACCCTAGCTGTGACGATCGGGATCTTTGCCGCAGCAGCCGTCTTTTACATCATCCCCTTGAGAAAGGGATACCGGCCACAACTTCCTGAGCCGGTGCACTTCACCGGTCGTGATACCTTCTTTCTGGGAATTGTGGGTGTACTCTGTCTGGTTGGAGGTCATACCTTTGTGCCTGAAAACAGTGTCTTTGCTATCATGGGTGGGATCCCTTGGGGGATCCAGTTACTCTCGGCATCGACGTCGGCACTGAGAGTCCGACTGGTGGGTGCCGTGTTGGGCACCCTAGTTGCCATGTTCACACTCAGTGTTCTCTCGGCCTCCACGAACAATGTTGCAATCTACATGATCGTTGTCTGCTGTATAATGGGAGTAGTTGGATATCTGGGATCTAGTATTCCGTGGGTCAAGCCAGGATGTGCACAGTTCGCGGTATGCTTTATGATCCCCACGGGAATGTTACCTGGACCGATTCAGAACTTTCACCAGGTCTTTTCGATTGTCGAGGCTATGTGGCTGGGAATCATTCTGGCCTCTCTGCTCTACTATCTTCACCAATGGTTACTCTCGGTAGAGAGAGCTGTCGAAGGGACTTCTCAGCGGGTATAACAGTAGCCCTATCAGTCCTCCCACTCTGGAACTTGGGATTCGTCGGCTGGGTCAAATTCACGCTTCTGGTGACGCTGCGCCTGACGTTCTCCCTGCGGTGTGAAGCGTGCGACAGAACGGGCTACCTCCCAACGTTCGGTGAGATGAGTTGGTAGCTCCTCTAAGAATCGGGAGGGGCGCTGGAAGGCCTCCCCATAGGCCGCATTGAGACGCAGTTCGGGGTAGGTCAGGTAGAGTTCGTCCTTGCAGCGTGTGACTCCGACGTAGAAGAGCCGCCTCTCTTCTTCCAGGGCATTGTCATCCTCCATGGAGCGTGTTCCTGGGAACATTCCTTCGGTAAGCCATGCTAGGAAGACAACCTGCCATTCGAGTCCCTTGGCTTGGTGAATGCTGGAGAGGCAGACCCTGTCCTCCTCGTCATCACGACCGGTCACCTCGCTGGTCTCGGTTCCTCCTAGGAGAGTGAGTTGCGCAAGGAACTCATCCGTCTGCTCGAACTGCTTTGCGTAGTTGGCGAGCGTGTTTAGGTCATCGCGTCGGGCCTCGTAGTTGGCGAACTTGGCCTGCATGTAATCATCATAGAGAGACTTCATGACCGCGGTGATCATGTCGGATGGAGGTGCAGGCTCTCCCTTGGGAGCCAGTTCGGTTAAGGTCGTTACCAATTGATTCCAGGCCCCTTGGGCTTTGGTTGGGGGTTTACACCCTTTATCCAGCAGAGAAAAACCTCTTCCTCCCTCCAGGAGTTTCACGGCCTGTTGCCAGAGATTTTCGGCCGTCTTGTTGCCAATGCCGGGAAGTAATCGCGCCACCCTTTTGAAAGCGACTTCATCGTTGGGATTGATGGCGAACTTCAAAAAGGCCGCTACATCCTTGATATGGGCCTGCTCGAAGAAACGGAGTCCGCTGGTGATGCCAAAGGGAATACCCCTTCTGGTGAACTCCAGTTGGATTTCCATGGAGTGGTAGTGGGCTCGGTAGAGAACGGCGATCTCGCGGAAATCGACCCCCTCGTCGTTAAGTTCCAGTACGCGTTGGGCGATGAAGGAAGCCTGCTCGTTGTTGGTGGCAAGGGGGACCAGCGCAGGTTTGGTGATGGCCTCCTTGCGGACAGCACGCAGTTCCTTGGGGAACTGGCGGGGGTTATTGAGAATGGAGGCGTTGGCCAACTCAAGGACCTGGGGAACGCTCCGGTAGTTCGTCTCGATCCTGTGGACAACAGAACCCGGATAGCGCTTCGGGAACTCTAGGATGTTCGCGAAGTCGGCTCCTCTCCACGAGTAGATCGACTGGGCATCGTCACCGACGACCATGATGTGCTTGTGCATAGCGGCCAATGTGTCGATGAGCCCCGCCTGCAGCCTGTTCGTGTCCTGGTACTCGTCGACCAGGATAGCGCGGAAGCGACGCTGGTAAGTGGCGGCAATCTCGGAATTGGTCAGCAAAAGCTCGTGGGTCTTGGAAAGTAGGTCGTCGAAGTCGAGGGCATTCACTTCTTTCTTACGACCTTCGTAGGCAGTAGCAACTTGGGCGATTTGATCCTCCAGATCGATGAAGTACTTATAACGACGTGCAAGTAGCGTTCGGAGAGTGTCACCCGTATTGCAGCCCAGGCTGATCAATTCAGCTAGGACCTGTCCCTTGGGAAATCGCTTGTCATTGGTGCGGAATCCTAGGCGTGCCACAACGGATTCCAACAGCTCCTCCTGATCCTCCCGATCCATGATCGTGAATCCCTGATTAAATCCCACGGCTTCCGGGTGACGTCTCAGAATACGATGGCCGATCGAGTGGAAGGTGCCGCTCCAGAGGCCTTCCGAACCTCCAGGCAGGAGCATGTTCACTCGTTCGAGCATCTCACGCGCTGCCTTGTTGGTGAAGGTCAGTAGGAGAATCTCTCCGGGTCGGTATCCCTGCTCGAGAAGCCACGCGACGCGGTAGGTGAGGGTTCGC
Source organism: Chthoniobacterales bacterium (assembly GCA_026461395.1). GTDB lineage: Bacteria > Verrucomicrobiota > Verrucomicrobiia > Chthoniobacterales > UBA6821 > UBA6821. The sequence goes on from JAPJNA010000042.1 coordinate 6,032, forward strand.
GTCTTTCCAGTCCCAGCGCCGGCAATTACGAGATGCGCTCCGGAGGGGGAAGTAACTGCATTCAGTTGCTGCTCGTTCAGCTCCTTGGCAAAATCGATGCCCGATCCTGTATTTGGGGAGGGTTGGAGCTGGTAGCTCCGGCTCATGAAGTTACCTGATTTGAGTGTGAGTGATGCCGACGATGCTTCTTCACCTTGGGTGTGATTTGATCGCCTGAGTTGCGCTGACGCGCAGGCTTCCGGGTTACTAAAGCTTTTGCCGACTTCCTTTCTTGGGGTAATCCAAGAGCCCACCTCAGCATGTGTGCCGAATCGGTGAAGATCCGTTCTTTGCTACTGCCAAGGATCACCGTGATGACTTCCTTTCCGTTGTAGCTTCCGCTACTTACCAAACAATGCTTGGCCTTGTCCGTGTATCCCGTCTTCATGCCTGTGCAGAACCAGTTTTCACGCATGGTCTGGTTGGTGTTGCGCAACATGTGGACATGGCCGTCGGCATAGCGGAAGGAAAGATACTTAGTAGCCATGATGGGGCGGAGAACAGGGTTGGCATAGGCAGCCCTTGCTACTTTTGACATATCCGCAGCCGTGGAATATTGATCCTCTGCGGGTAGCCCGTTTGGATTCACAAAGTGAGAGGAGTTCATTCCCAGACTGACGGCCTTGCGGTTCATCAGATTGGCAAAATCTTCTAGGCTTCCTCCCGTATCTCGCCCGAGAGCACGGGCCACATCATTCGCGCTCTTCACGAGAAGCGCAGTGAGCAGTGTCCCCTTGTTATAGGAGGTACCCGGTTTTAGTTGCAGGGTGGTCGGTTCAGCAAGTTCGTCGATGGGATCGATGACGACCTCTTTATCGAGATTTCCTTGCTCGGCCACGATGAGAGAGGTCAGAAGCTTCTGCGTACTGCCGACTGGTCGTTTCTCGTCCGGGTTCCTCTGGTAAAGCACATCTCCGGAATTGGCATCCACGACCACGACGGATACACCCTTCACATCAGGGGCTGGGGATGGGGCAGAGGCAGAGGTGGAGGCAGGGGCGCTAAATATCGGAATCGAGAGAAAGAGGAGAATCAGCGGAAGGTAGACATTCTTCATATATCAGGAATGGTTGTTTTTTTGAAAAGTGAGCGTCACGGACGTACAGAGGATCTTTGAGAATCAGAGGGCTGGCTTGCAACTGATTTGGCGATGAGGTTTTCGATGGCCGGATCGCGTTGAGCCCCGAGATCCAGGGCACGTTGATAATGACGCCTTGCCAACTCGATCAGCGGGGGATTGCGTCCCAGATAGAGTACTGCCAGATTGAAATTTGCATCCGCGTAGTTCGGGTCGAGCTCCACAGCGCGACGCAGTTCTTGCTCCGAGGCCTCACCCCAACCCTTCCGTCCTGCTGCCATGCCCAGATAGTTATGGGCTCGAGGATTGTTGTCTTCATGGAGAGTGGCTTGGGCTAGGCAAGCAAAGGCCTCGTCGTCCCTTTTCTGTTCGAGGGCATTCATGCCGAGTAACTTCCACGCCGCTGCATTCTCGAGGTCAAGTGAAAGGGCTTTCCTCAGCATGGCCCGCGACTCTTCGAGCTTGCCGAGCCTCGTTTTCACCGCGGCGGCACTGACGAGAAGGGAAGGTAAGTTTGGGGCCATGGCAAGAGCACGGGCATAAGTGGAATCAGCTTTTTGCAACTCCCCCTTGGCAAATGATTGTTCCGCTTCCCTCATCAGTGGAAGAATTGCTGGTGGAGTCTGTAAAGCCTGCTGGGGCTGCGGTATGAGGGCCTCCTGAAGTTGAAGCGGCTTATTGGTGGAGAGATCCTCACGAGCCTGAGTCGAAACATAGGCAGAGGCAGAGGAAGCCCTAGCGTCATTTGTGAGAATGCTACTTCCAAGGATGCTCAGGAGTAGAAAGCAACGCATAAGCTCTCCTCTCATGAATTAATGGGTGGAGAGGAGAGTTCGATGGAACGATTTCTGGCAGCCCGTATTGAGGCGCGGACGATACCGGGGAAGCCCTCATTTTCTAGCACTTCAAGCCCGGCAGCCGTTGTTCCAGCTGGACTGGTGATTTCCGCACGCAGGGCTAGGGGAGTCTGACCGGTTTCGTTGACAAGGGCTGCAGCTGCGGCAAGAGCCCCAGCTGCTAGGGTCTTTGCCAGCTCTGGTTCCAGTCCACCGTCGATTCCTCCCTGAGCCATGGCTTCCAGCATCAGCAGTGCAAAAGCGGGACCGCTTCCACTCACGGCAGTGACGGTATCGAGATCACTCTCCCGGACTACAAGAGCCGATCCCACGGAGGAAAAGATCGCAGTTGCCATCTTCAAGTCCGCCTCGGTGCTGGAAGGATGGGGAGCGAGCGCGGTGACACCCTTGCGGAGTCTGACGGCCGTGTTGGGCATAGAGCGGATGACTCTTGCCTTCCTATTGGCTGCCTGGAAGAGGTCCTCGGAGCGGATCCCGGCAATAATCGAGATCAAAAGCTTTCCCTCAAGCTCTGAGGCGATGGATGAGAGGACTGCAGTGGCCTGTCTGGGTTTCACACAGAGAAAGATGATCTCGGCATCGCGGATGGCCTCAGCGTTGGAACCGGCAGACTTCACCCCCAGTGAAGAGGCTGTCTGCTCGGCGGATTCGGGCGTACTCGAGGAAACAATGACCCTGTCACCTGTGGTCAGTCCCGATGCCAGCATCCCGCGGATAAGGGCACTCCCCATTTTTCCTGCTCCAAGCACTGCGTAATTCATGCATGTAGTTTAAGGGAGAGACGCCATGGCGCAAGGCTTGGAGCTCAGTCATGGAATGAAAACATCAATGGGACAACTGTAGGACTGTAGGATGCCTTGCGGAAGCATCCCTTGGGCGATTAGTTTGGTGAGTGATGCTCTCCCTGGATCAACTGACCCTGACTCTCGGTACGGAAGAGGACTCTCCACGACTTCTTTCCCAAATATCCGCCACATTTAAACGCGGGGAGTTCATCGCAGTAATCGGCCCTTCCGGTTGCGGTAAAAGCACTCTTCTGAAAATGATCGCTGGGATCGCCACCGGTCAGGAAGAGGGATCGATCCATTGGGATGGTCGGAATCTGGCGGATGAGGATTTCATCCCATCGGAATTCGGCTATGTCCCTCAGTTCAGCATCGCCTACGAGGATTTGACGGTAGGCGAGTGTATCGAATATTCCGCCAGACTGAGAGTCTGAGCACAGAGCGGAGAAGAACGAGATCAAATGGTAGCTCGTTTGCTTGGGGAGGTTGGTATGGGAGAATTCGAGGATCGCCCTGTGAAGGTGCTCTCGGGAGGCCAAAAGCGCCGTTTGGCTCTGGCAATGGAACTGGTGAGCAGTCCCCCGATATTGCTTTGTGACGAGGTCACAAGCGGTTTGGACCCCCGGTCCGAAGACGAGATTGTGAATCTTCTGAGGAACGTCGCCCGTGATGGGAACCGATTAGTCATCTCCGTTACCCATAGTCTCAAGCATCTTCATTCCTACGACGCTGTCGTTGTTCTTTATCGGGGAGTCCTAGCTTATGCTGGGCACCCAGATCATCTCGCCCATTATTTTCGGGTCGAAGACCCTGGCCTAATTTACGCTCAGTTGGAGAGTCGGGATCCGGAAGGCTGGCAGGCCTCCTGGCTGAAGCATTCAGCCTCGTTTCTGCATGGTGCTTGTGAAGAGCAGAGTGAAAAAGATCTTACCCCGGTGATCCGTGAAGTTGCCTGCAGTGTCTGTCCCGAGTGTAGCTCGGAATACCCGATTGGCGCCATGTATTGCAAGGAGTGTGGAGCCAAGCTCCGAACCACTGAGAATGGAAATTCAAATGTAAAAGGAAATAGCAAGAGTACGCTAATAGACGCTGTCCATACTGCGGATGACTCGCATCCTGGCGCTCTTTCCCAGCTCGTGACTCTGGTGGAACGCCGTCTACGCATCTTTCTTCGAAGCAAGGCTCAGCTTTGGCTTCAGGCCGGCCTTGTGTTCGGATTCCCCTGCCTGGTTGCCATCTTTGGTTGGAACGGACTTCCCCAGATCCGTAATCTGGGGATGGGGCTGGATCTGAATGTCATCCAGCAGCTCACTGAGGGCCGGGACTTTCTCATCCAGGCTAGCAAGGTCGGGAGCTTGGTTTCCGGGATTGTGATGCTGGAGGTGATTCTTCTCAGCCTCATGGGTGCCAATAATTCTGGACGCGAGATCGCCGCTGAACGCCAGATCTTCGAGAAGGAAAAGCTCTCCGGACTTAGTCCCGCCGCCTACATAGGCAGCAAGATCTTGTTTCTCGGTCTTCTCTCCGCAATCCAGTCCCTCTGGATGGGACTTTTCATCCATTATACATGTGTTTTCCCCGGGGATTTATCTTCACAGCTGCTTTTTCTCTTTCTGGTCAACGCGGCGATGACATCCATTTGCCTGGCTATTTCCTCCTACATGAAGACCGCGGAACAGGCCTCCATGGCCTCGATCTATCTGGTCGGTTTCCAGTTACCTCTGTCGGGTGCCGTATTGGCCTTGCCATCATGGTTGGGTTTGATTGCCCACCCCTTCATCGCCGCCTATTGGAGTTGGTCGGGGATTCTGCAGTCCCTAAGAGGAGAACGATACTATGATATCGTCGTCATGGTGATTCAGACCAGTCTTTCCCTGGCGCCCCTTTGTCTCTTGGTTCTCGGAATTCACATAGGGGTCGGCATCCTGCTAGCCTACCAAGGCTGCCTGAAAAGAAGAATGGAGTGAGGGAAGTCTCTTGCTCATCTTTCTGATCATCCCCTTCGGGATTGACTCCATAGGGCCAATCCTGTATAGATCTTTTAATGACACGTCCTCCAGCATCTGTAGATGCAGGTGATCTGCTCAGGAATTCGACCCTCTACAGGGAATTCCAAGCGGAAAGGGAGCAAATTCTCCGCCACAAGTGGTATGAGAGTGAGAAGCAGGGTCGCGACATCGGATTTGAACGGGCTCTTCTCGACTGGATGATGAAGCATCGCACACCTTGGCGTCAGGCCCGTGCGGCAGCTAAAAAAACGACCTAACCACTTCTCTTTTTCTTTTTTCCTTTAAGGAGGCCCCGCGAGACCACCAAGGATCATGACACCAACCGAATCAACCAAGACTACAGCTCAGCCTCCCCTTTCCGGTGAGATGGGAGAGTCTGTCGTCATGGATGTGGACTCCATCCGCAAGGCGATACGTCGTATCGCCCACGAGATCATCGAGCAGAACGAGGATCTCTCCCGATTAGTCATCGCCGGAATCCCTACTCGGGGAAAGATTGTCGCCAGTCGCATCGCGGCTCATATCGCCGAGATCGAGGGGATCTCCCCGGCGCTCGGCATCGTCGATGTCTCCATGCACCGCGATGATCTGGCCACGAGGATCAGTTTGAGTGCACTGGAACCGACGGAGCTTCCCCTAGATCTGGATGGACGCCCTCTGGTGTTGATCGATGACGTTCTCTACACGGGTCGTAGTTGCCGGGCCGCGATGGATGCGATCGCCTCCTTTGGCCGCCCCTCACGCATTCAGTTGGCGGTTCTGGTCGACCGGGGCCATCGCGAGCTTCCCATTAGGGCGGACTTTGTAGGCAAGAACGTGCCGACGGCTTTTTCCGACCGAATCAGGGTTCGCTTTGAAGAGACCGACAACGTTCCTGATTCTGTGACACTCGTTCACCAAGTTGGTCACCAAGCACCTTCCTCGCCTCAATCATGACCACCCATCAATGGAAGCATAAGGATCTCTGCGCACTCGCTGATCACACGCCCGACGAGTTGCTGACCATCCTCGACACGGCAAAGGCGTTCAAGGGAGTAGGGGAGCGCAATCTCAAGAAAGTCCCCGCACTTCGCGGCAAGACCCTGGTCAATTTCTTCATCGAGCCGAGTACGAGGACCCGCATTTCCTTCGAGCTTGCCGCGATGCGCCTGAGTGCCGATGTCATCAATATCTCCGCTTCCGCCTCGAGTCTCGAGAAGGGGGAGACTCTTCTCGATACAGCCCGCAATCTGGAGGCACTCAGGGCTGATCTTATCGTGATTCGGCACCAGTCAGCCGGAAGCGCTCGCTTCTTAGCGGATCGGCTGAATGCCTCGGTCATCAATGCCGGTGACGGCGCCCACGAGCATCCCACCCAGGGCCTTCTGGATGCCTTCACGATCCGCGAGAAGCTGGGCTGTATCAAAGGGGTCCGCGTTGCGATCGTCGGGGACATTCTTTTCAGCCGCGTGGCACGCTCCAATATTCAACTCCTCACGAAGCTCGGGGCGGAGGTGACTTTGGTTGGTCCTTCCACGCTTGTTCCCGCGACCTTTGCCTGTCTTGGGGTCAAGCTGGCACACAGCATTGACGAGGTCCTGGAAGAGGTGGACGTGATCAATCTTCTGCGCATCCAGCATGAGCGCCAGCGTAAGGAATATTTCCCGGGTCTCGGAGAGTACACCGCGCGTTTTGGTTTGACCAAGAAGCGTGCGGAAAGAATCAATCCGGAGTGCCTGATCATGCATCCCGGTCCGATGAACCGAGGTGTCGAGATCGATAGCGATGTGGCGGATGGCCGTGGAAGTGTGATTCTCGATCAGGTGACCAACGGTCTCGCCGTCCGCATGGCCGTCCTCTATCTTTGCTCCGGCGGAGTACCTTTTGCACCAGTCGCGTCGGCCGCCAATTCACTTTCATGAACGCTTCACTGCACATCAAGGGAGGCCGCATCATCGATCCGGCAAACGGAATCGACCGAATCGGAGATCTCTTCGTCAAGGATGGAGTCATCGTTGATTCTCTTCCCAAGACCGAAAAAGGTGAAAGAGGTTCCGAGGTCATCGATGCCACCGGCAAGGTGGTCTCGCCGGGACTCATCGACATCCATGTCCATTTCCGTGAGCCGGGACAATCGCACAAAGAGACGATTGCAACCGGAGCTAGGTGCGCTGCCGCCGGCGGATTTACCACAGTGGTCTGCATGCCGAACACCTCTCCTGTCGCAGACAGTCCTGCAACGATTGCCTGGATCCAAGAGCGCGCTGCTTCCACGGCCTGCGTGAATGTCTTCTGCACGGGAGCCATCACCAAGGGGCTTGCTGGAGAAGAGATGGCTCCAATTGGGGCCTTGGCGGCCGCCGGGGTTATTGCGCTGACCGATGATGGCCGTTGCGTCCAGAACCACGGAGTGATGCGCCGTGCTGTTGAGTATGCCCGACATTACGGCCTGCCCGTGATGGATCATTGCCAGGAGACCACCCTGAGTGCCGACGGTGTCATGAACGAGGGGGAGTGGAGTACCCGGCTAGGTTTGCCTGGATGGCCCTCCCTGGCTGAGGACCTCATTGTCGCCAGGAATATCTTGTTAGCCGAGGAGACCGGTCATCCGATCCATTGCCAGCACATCAGTTCGGCTCGCAGCGTCCGCCTGCTTAGGGAAGCGCGTCAGCGCGGCGTGCCGATCACTGCCGAGGCTTGTCCCCATCACATTGCTCTCACTGATGGCGAACTGAAGAACTTCGACACAAACTTCAAAATGAATCCCCCCCTGCGAACTCAGGCCGACATTGATGAGATCATTGCGGGGATCTCGGACGGCACGATCACCATCTTGGCCAGCGATCATGCTCCTCATGCAACCTATGAGAAGGAAGTGGAATTCGATCGTGCTCCCTTTGGAATCCTCGGATTGGAAACCGAATTAGCCCTCTTCCTGGAGATTTTGCTCCATCAGCGCAAGGCGCTCACCCTCCCGCAGATCCTCGGGATGCTGACTGTTAATCCGGCCAAGTTCCTACGCCTCGATCGAGGGACTCTCTCCATGGGCGCCCCTGCCGATATAACGATCCTCGATCCGGATCATGCATGGACTGTTGACAAGAATGAGTCCTCATCGCTCTCTCGCAACACTCCATTCCATGGTCACTCCCTGCGCGGCAGGGCCATGACGACCATCGTCGGAGGGAAGATAGTCTGGGATTTGGAATCGGGATTCAGGAGCTGATGGCGTACTCACAGGGATAAAGTGGATGAAAGGGATAGGGATTTCCCCGGATAGGAAGTTCCATCATAATGTTTCTCTCCCCTTTGATTGAGTGCCATTCCTCAATCCCTTAGTTTTAGATTTTTATTCCTTCGGTCATCCCATTTATCCCCTTTATCCCTGTGAGTTCGAAATCTCCCTTCACCCTTCTTAAGACCGATTCTTCTAGCAAGGCTCGGGCTGGGATCCTGCACACCCGGCGCGCCGACGTGGAGACGCCCGTCTTCATGCCTGTGGGCACTCAGGCCACTGTCAAGGCCGTCTCTCCCGATGAACTCCGATCTCTTGGAGCGAAGATCATCCTCGGCAATACCTACCACCTCCATGTGAGGCCGAGTGAGAAAGTCATCGAGGAGCTTGGGGGACTTCACCGCTTCATGGGTTGGGATCGAGCCATTCTTACAGACAGTGGCGGATTTCAGGTTTTCTCCCTCTCGAAGCTTCGCCGAATCACGGAGGAGGGAGTGCATTTTCAGAACCATCTCGACGGCACTCCGACCTTCATCGGTCCCGAGACCTCGATGCAGATCCAGCGTGATCTCGGCAGCGATGTGGTGATGGCTTTCGACGAGTGCCCTCCTTTCCCCTGTAGCTACGAGGATGCGGCCAAGAGCCTTGACCTCACGACACGCTGGGAGCGTCGCTCCCGCGAGTGGTGGCGGACCCAGCCTGAAGAAGGACGACCGCTCCTCTTCGGGATTGTTCAGGGAAGTTCCCACCTCGACTTGCGTCAGCGTTCCGCCCAATCCCTTGTGGAAATCGGCTTCGATGGGTATGCCGTGGGTGGTGTCAGCGTGGGGGAGCCCGAGCCTGAGATGATGAAGGCCGTCGAAGCAAGCGTTCCGTTCCTGCCAGAGGGTGCTCCACGCTATGCCATGGGGCTCGGCACGCCTCCTCAGTTAGTCGAGATGGTAGCACGGGGGATAGACATGTTCGACTGCGTCCTTCCGACACGAATCGCCCGCAACGGGACAGCCTTCACAGCCAAGGGAACCATGAATCTCAAGAATGCCCCCTACACGCGTGATCCCCTCCCGATCGAGGAGGGATGCACCTGTCCGGCCTGCACCACCTTTTCTCGCGCCTACCTGCGGCACCTAGTGAAGGCAGAGGAGATCCTGGGACTCCGACTTATCTCCCTGCATAACCTCCACTTCTATCTCTCCCTCATGAGAAAGATCCGGGCTACGATTCTCGACGGATCCTTCGCGGAATTCAGGAAGGAATTCGTCTCGGGTTACCGCGTCTGGAACGCGGAAGAATAAGATTACTGAATTCTCCCGCAGAGGCGCATAGGCGCGGAGATAGCATGAGATAAATCTGAAATTGAACGCCTACTAATGAATCCTGAAAGAATCCTGAAACCAGAAATGGTTCAGATTAAAAAAGGATTCCATGATCCCTCTTACCTAACAGTCTACAAGCCTACAGACTAAACCGCTTTAGATTTGCTATAGCTAGCAAATCTACCAACTCTGGCTCGAGTACTGTCGACAGTAGTCGTATTTGGTCTCAAAGCCGACTTCAGGTGGGAACTCCGAGTAGCCTGAGTTCAACCACTGGATATTGTTGTTATAGGGCGGCTGGTAGGTCCCGTGCTGTGTGGGGAAGGGGAAGGTGACTGTCTCGAAGATGCCATAACCAAGTCGTGCGAAGGTTCTGCCCAGACCCCGAACCAAGCCGTAGCTGAAGGCGGCGGAGTTGCCCTCGGCAGAATTCACATCTGACATCGATTCGATGATCTCCGTGGAACCGTAGAGCATATTGCCCAGACCTCGTCCCAGCTTACGAGTCGGTCCCTGATCGGATGCGGGAGGAGCCTGAATATCTGCAAAAGCCAGAGGGGAAGATCCTGAGAGCAGGATGAACATCAAAACAAAGGGGGTACTTTTCACGGGGACTAAAAATGACTTTTGTGGGTGCTTCTTGGCAAGATTAAAGGAGTAGATCTGGGGTTTCCTCAAGAAAGGGAGCCAGTGGTGTCACAGGGGCAACGCCCAGGGGGCGTACCCATTCATGCTGGCCTTTATGGCTAGCGCCGGCCGTGGCGTAAGCCGCAAGGAACATCTCCATGCGGGCGTCGATATTGTCCACAAAGTGCAGTAAGGCTGCCTCCGGGGTCTTTGGTAGCACAGGGGAGCCGAATTCGAGCTGTCCGTGATGGGAGGCCACTAGATGGAGAAGATGGAGGCGGACTTCTTCCGATGCAGGCGCAAGCACTTCCCATTCATCTTTTGGAAGATCGCGCCAGAGCGTATTAACAAGCTCGATTCCGATCGAAAGGTGCCCCAGTAGCTCGCCTCGCGGTTCAGATTCGATTCCAAAGCCCCGTTCTGGTGGACAAGTCTCCCAGAGCTTTCCCGTGTCGTGGAAGAGAACTCCTGCGATCAGAAGATCACGATGGAGCTCGGGATAGACCGTGCAGAGAGCCAAGGCCGATTCCATCATCCTCGAGGTATGTTCCAAAAGCCCCCCCCGTCTTGCGTGGTGATTGCCACGGGCTGCCGCCGCCCTGCGGAAGCGCGCGCCATGTTGAGAAAGGAAGCGGTTGCACAGAGCCTTCAGCCTTGGGTCACACAGGCTTGCCACTGCCTCCGTGATCACATTGTAGGAACGATCCAGTAAGGCAATCCTGTCGGCTGACCCTTCCAGCAAGAGATCTACTGAGTCGTCGGATAGTGGGCTCATTTCCCAGTTCTTGGCATCAAGCCCGAAGGCCGCACTGTGGCTGAACTGACCCTCGATCATCACAAACTCACCCGGCTTGGCTTCCGAGCATGACTCAAAGGCCGCGCTATCAGCCCATGCCCTCAGGGTCATACTTTCCGTGGCATCCCGGAAGATCGCCTCCTGGAAAGGCTTGCCGTTGGATGCATCCTTGCGCGTGATCCTCTCGACCTGTGCATGAATCACAGCCTCCTGTGGGGAATGCTCACGGGCGGCTTTCTTCAGTTCGGAAATGGTCAGTAACGGCATCGGGTTGAAAAATTTGAAACCTGAAAGCTGAAACTTGAAATAGTGCCGACAGAGTTCTTTGTGAAAGCTTTTTGCAGTGACCTAATAGCCTACAGCCTAAACCGCTAAAAGACTTTCATTTTCCTCACAAAATCAACATGCAGTCGCCGTAGCTGAAGAACCGGTATTTCGCGCGGATAGCCTCGGCATAGGCCTCAAAGATGAATTCCCTGCCGGCTAAGGCACTCACCAGCATCAAGAGTGTCGAGCCCGGTAGATGGAAATTCGTTAGGAGGGCATCGACTTTCTGGAATTGATAGGGGGGATGGATGAAGATCTCAGTCGATCCGCTGGTTGCCGTGAGTTCTCCGGATGGTTGCGATTCTAGGACACGGGTTGTCGTTGTGCCGATGGCGATTATCCTGCCTGATTGTTGCTTGGCAGCATTAATCCGATCGCCTGTTTCTGCAGGGAGTGTGTAGTGCTCACAATGCATCCGATGCTCCGAGAGATCCTCTGATTTGACCGGTTGGAAAGTTCCGGCCCCCACATGGAGAGTGAGGAAGGCATGGGGTAGGGAAGAGAGGATTTCTTCTGTGAAGTGGAGCCCTGCTGTCGGAGCCGCCACCGAGCCCGGATCCCGGGCATAGACAGTCTGATAGCGTTCCTTGTCTTGGGCGTCGGCCGCTCTGTGAAAATAGGGAGGGATCGGCATCTCACCATGGCGATCGAGATCGGGAGGGGAGGCGAACTCAAGTAGTCTTGTCCCATCTTCGAAGATCTCAATCACAGTTGCCTGTGTTCCCGCTACATCGACGATTGTCCCGGGCTTCATCTTCTTTCCGGGACGTACCATCGCTGTCCAGTGTAGCTCATCTCGCTTCTCCAGAAGCAGGATCTCGATCTTACCAGTGGCATCATGGAGCCGCGCCGGAATGACCCGACTGTCGTTGAGCACCACCAGATCTTCCGGGGAGAGTAATGAGGGGAAGTCTGCAAACTGGCGATGGGTAATCGTTCCGGCTGTCCGATCCAGCACCAGCATCCGGGATTGTTCCCGCCTCTCAGTCGGACGATCGGCGATCAACTCCGGAGGCAGATCGTACTGGTAATCGGAGAGGTGGGTGGACATTTACTGAGCATCCTAATGTGGAAATCAGGAAATCAGGAACTGCAGATTCAGAGGGATGAAGGGGGCAGCTGCAATTTTCCCGCAGAGGCGCGGAGGCGCAGAGGAGTTTAAGAGAGAGTGAATATTTTTGAGATTTAGCTTTTCAGAGATCCTTTCATGAGTTCATGAGTTCCATATTCAAATCTCTGCGCCTTTGCGCCTCCGCGCGATCATCAGTCTTGCACCTACTTAAAGGCATCACTTCTCCTGGAGTAGGGTGAGGGCCGGACGAGGAAAGTTCTCGTCTAGAGCATCTTCTGGTCAATCTGACGCTTAAGGGGAGATTGCATGATTAATCTGGAACTGAAGATTCACAGTGATGAACCAAGCCTATGCGGAGCAGCGCGGAAGACTACCGAAGGTAGCCCGGAGGGTGGCACTGCTTGCCGTGAGGCAAGTGCCATCAAGGGGATAAAAGGGATGGGAGGAATGTCAGGCATGAATCTTTATTTCAGGGCATCCCTTTTTGCCTCCATGATTGCCCTTCTCTCCGCGTTCTCCGCGCCCCCGCGTGAGAATTTTCCTCACCCCTCTGCTAGGAATGCCAGACAGTCACGGGGGTTGAGGATCGGGATGCCTTGGTATTTCTTCAGTACTAGCAGATCCTGATCTCCCGTCACGATGGCGTCGGTTTTGGCTTCATCGGCGCCGCCAAGGACCAGATCATCATCCGGATTTCGGCAGACAGGCTGGCTCAGTGCTTTCGCTTGGATGATCTCAGCATCTGCGCGGACGGCGGATATCACCTCCTTGGCATCATTCCTTGATACTTTTGCCTTGGTGATCAGTTTCTCCTCCAGTTCGGCAAGAATATGATCAGAGGCCACTATGGACGCACGTTGAAGACACTCCTCGTAGAGTCCGGTGCAGACACCATGCGAGACGAATGCCGAAAAGAGGACATTCGTATCGAAGTAAATCCTCATCGAGAGATCAGGGGATCAAGAGATCACCTTGAAGACATCCTCATCCGTGTGCAGTCCTGACTTGCTTCCCTTGGGGACAAGTCGCTCCCGCAGATTACGGAACCGCTCCAGAGCGATCTGTCGTCTCAGGGCATCCTGCACGACCTGACTACGGCTTTTCCCACTCCTTTTGACAAGGGAGGAAAGACCGAGATTAATCTCTTCCGGCAGACTGATGGTGAGTGTGGCCCTCATGTGTTGGAATCTATTACAGGCAAGTCATGAAGTCAAGTTTCAGTGTGAGATCAAACAAGGCACAAGGCTCATGTGCTGAGGATCCTAATGTGGAAATCAGTAACAGAAGATAGCTGTATTGGGGAAAAAAGGGATGTTCGCAGGGAATTTGCATTCCTCCCCATCCTGCTTCTCTCTGAGCGGTGTTCCGCTTTGCTGTTGATTGTATTCCGTGCAAATCGATTTGACATCAGAGAGGTGATGGTATGGAGTTTTTGACATATGCGCTCCGTCAAGTTACTCCCCCCCACGATTTTGGCACTGCTTCTGACGGGGATGATCTTCATACCTGTTCCCCAGCTTCAGGCCGGAGCTTCCAACAAGAATGGCAGTCCCTATGGAAATGGAACGTTTTTTCCTAATAATGGAACTTTTAGTGCTATTGAGCGTAGCAGTAATGGATTCTTGGGAGTTCTGCAATTTTCCACTTCATCAACTAATTCATCTGTGAGCAGCCTCACTAACACAGGTGTTGCCACTATTTATGCTGAAGGTACTCAATATATCGGTAGTGCGTTTGGAAACATAAACTCATCTGCATCGACGATTGCTTGTACCTATTCAGGAAATGGAGTGGGGCAGACTTACCAACTCCAAACAGTTACGTCTGTAAACGACTCTAATGGTGTTAGTATTGGTGTTGATTATGGACTTACTAATGTCTCGTCTTCAAATAATATAAATGGCCAATTCTCAGCAACATTGGCAAATTCATACCCCAATCAAATATTTTCCGGAAGCGGTCAGTCTAGGGTTAACATTTCTAGTGTAACTAGTTCAAATATTGCTACTGATTCGTCTCAGAGATTTCCAACAGTTGCTTATATTCCTACCAATTCAACAATCATCTACACTACCACTGTCTCGGGTACTAGGTTAACGGTAGGATCCTTTTAGCCTACTTTTTTTGATCTAATGATTTCTCCCAAAAAATATGGGGGGCGCGTGGGTTTAAGTTTGGTAGAGCTGCTGATTGTTTTAATGATCATAGGGGTTCTTGCCGCCTTGCTAATTCCCAATATTTCGGCGATCCAACTCAAGGCAGAAGGCGTGGTCTGCAACGCCCGCCTCCGTAATCTCTGGATAGCATTCTCAGCTCAGCTCAATGACGGCAACGGTTGGCCTCAGATTCCTCCCGGAACAGAGATTGGATCCATGGCCGAGCAGCAGTGGTGGCTCACCACTACTTCTAACTCGATGGGTCTGACCAAGAGGGACTGGAACTGCCCTACTACAATCCGCACTTCGGGAAGAGATACGAACAGCCAGCAGGTCAATCTCATCAGCTACCTGCCGACTCTCTTCGATGCGAAGCCAATGACTCCATCTAAGTGGCCTCGTATGCCTTGGTTCACTGAGGCCGTGGGGATGCATGGTCAGGGGCATTTGAGCGTCCGGGCTGATGGCTCGGTCTGCCCCGTGCAGGATCAGTGAAGAGGGAATCTTTCCACGCAGGGGCGCGGAGATCCCAGGGATTGAAAACTGGCAATCCATGATCCAATATAAAGCTTCGGCTTCTGGGACCTCGTGGCTTGCGAAAGCATCTCGATTAAATTTTTATTGTGGCTGATCTCCGTTAACTTCACATTTGATTGTACGAACGCTACTTTGCATCCGTTATGCCTGCGTGAGCCTTATGTTCAATCTGTTTAAGTTATTGTTGCTCTGGATGTTTATCTGTCTGGTATCGGCACCCTGTCTTGCTGGAGAGCCCAAGATCTCAATCAGGCCGACGATCGCCCGCGATACTAAAGCTAAGGTCTCGAGAGGCAGTGATGTTGCTATCACGCTGGATGCCATTCCGAGCTTCGGGAATCAGATTGCGTTCCGGATCCAGAATCCTCCTCTCCACGGAACACTCACGGATCTCCATACCACCGGCGATCACATGGCCTCGGTGATCTATCATCATGATAACAGCAAGTCACCGCTGGTGGATTCATTCACCTTCCGGGCACAGGGCACAGGGCAGTCGATGTCGGAATCTTCTCACTGCACGATCTCGATTGTGCCGCCGCCACCCTTGCTCGTTTTTGATCCGCCCACGATAGATTTCTACCAGGTCATGCTCTCTGAAAAAAAACAGCAGAATCTCACGATCATCAACAGGGGAGGTGAAACGACCGAGGGGAGACTCATCTTGCCCAAGGGATTCTCTGCTCCGCTCGGTGATCGATACCGCCTGGGTGATGGCGAGAGTAATACCATGACTGTCGAATTCGATCCAATGGAAGAGAGGGCGTACACCGGACAAGCCACGACACAACCTTCTTACGCGAAATTTCCTCTACAGCTGGCTGGCATCGGGGCTCCTCGCTTTGATCTTAAAAATGTTATTCCCTTGGAATGGGAGGTTCATAATCTCAGCGAAATCCCGCTCCGGATTTCATGCGCGGGAGGAGAGGGCTGGATCGTTCCGGGTGATATGCCCCTACCCCCACATGAATCTAGGCGCCTGATCTTCCAGCAATCGGAGGAGGGAGGAATGACTAATTCCACATCATCGAATGCCGTGGTGACTATTTCCGACGGACTGAGTGTTCGGCAGATTTCCTTGCCTCCCTTGACTCGATTTATTCCTGTGATGGTTCAGGGTGTGACTCCCTCCGATCTGGGTAAGATTCCGATCGCTGCTCCTGCGCAGATCGCCTTCACTCTTATTAATCGTTCAGAATATCCCAAGCATCTGACTTGGCTGGTGGCCTCGCCTTCGGGAGGGGGAAGTGATTATCCGGCATCCCTAGAGCTCAAGGGAGGAGAAAGCCGAGAGATCCAGTATAACTGGAAACCCTCACTCCCCGGAGATGCCACGATCACGTTAAAAGTTTCTGAGGGTAAATCGGCAAAATCAATAAAGGCAATAAGTTCAACAAGTCATGAATTCGTGTGGCGGGCAACCGTGCTTCCGGCCACGATAACTTCTTCAGCCACGAGTTCTGATGGGAATCAGGGAGTGATGGAGGGGCAAGACCCGCCGGTCGATCAATCCCAGGCTTCCGCGCTCACTCCTGTCAAAGTGACCCTGATTCCTCCGGTAAGTGGTGGAAATTCCGTTGTGCAGACATCATGGATGGGAACTCCTTCGGTTCTCTTGCGATGGGATGAAAAGAGTTTAGATCTATCTTGCTTCAAGATTGAGGAGGAGCAGTTGGTCCTGTTGGAGCCATTCTCTTTCAATAAGGATGATCAGGGTGGCCTTCAGACACCGAAAACAAAGATAATTCTTAATCCCTTTGATGTCTCAATGGCCAAGAAGCAGGGGGATCAGCTGACTCTGAAACTCCGCGGACTTTCACCCGGATGGCATCACCTCGTGCTTTCACAGTTCAGCAAGGATGGGGCCCTTGAAGCACAGAGCCAATTTCAGATACATGTCCCAGCAAGGCATTCCATGTGGGATCAACTGAAAGTCCCGCTTGGAGTTGCTGTCATTGGAGTCCTTCTTTTCTATTTTCGCAGACTCCGGAGCAGTTAATCGACTAAAGCTGAGAAAGAATTCGTGCAATAGCGTCCGCCACACGCGCGAGATCCTCTGATGTATGCGCCGTGGAGAGGAAGCCTGCCTCGTACTGGGAGGGGGCGAAGTAGATGCCTTCCCTGAGTGCTGCGTGGAAGTAGCGAGCGAAGGCAACGGTATCGCTCTTTTTGGCGTCCTCAAGGTTCCGAACTGGCCCCCCGCAGAAGTAGAGACAAAACATGGAGCCGATGCGCTGGAAGGTGAGGGGCTTACCCTTGATTGAGCAGCGCATGGCCTCCTCCATCTGTGCACCGATCGACTCTAGGAGTGCCCAGCCGTTGATGCGTTCCATTTCCTTCAGCTGAGCGAGACCTGCCGCGAGGGCGAGAGGATTTCCGGAGAGTGTGCCGGCTTGATAGACAGGGCCCAGCGGCGCTAGCTGATCCATGATGTCTGCACGACCGCCGAAGGCTCCCACGGGAAGGCCGCCACCGATGACCTTGCCCATGGTGGTGAGATCGGGAGTGATTCCGTAAATCTCCTGAGCCCCTCCTGGAGCGAGGCGGAATCCGGTCATCACTTCGTCGAAGATGAGGAGCGCTCCATGCTCGTTGCAGAGATTTCGTATGGCTTCCAGATAGCCGGGCTCGGGTAGATAGAGCCCTGCATTGGCCGGGACTGGCTCGAGGATGACGCAGGCGATCTCGGAGCCTTTTTCCTGAAAGACGTGCTTGAGAGCCTCAATGTCGTTGAAGGGGACGGTGGAGGTGAGGGAGGCAAGTGATGCGGGAATACCGGCGCTGTCAGGCTGACCCAGGGTGAGGGCACCGCTACCGGCCTTCACCAGCAGGGAATCGACGTGGCCGTGGTAGCACCCCTCGAACTTCACGATGCGGTCGCGGCCTGTTGCTCCGCGTGCCAGTCGGATTGCTGACATGACGGCCTCAGTGCCTGAGTTGGTCATGCGGACCTTCTCCACGGAAGGAACCATGCGGCAGATGGTCTCGGCCATTTCGACTTCCAGTGGATTCGGAATGCCGAAACTGGTGCCGTACTTGGCCGTCTCGGTGACTGCATCAATCACAACCTGAGGTGCATGACCTAGGATCGCTGGACCCCATGTTCCGACAAAGTCGATGTAGTCACGGCCATCGACATCGGTGATGGTGCACCCCTTGGCCCTATTGACCAAGAAGGGCTCTCCGCCTACTCCACGGAATGCCCGCACTGGGGAATTGACCCCACCGGGAATGCGGCGAAGGGCCCGCTCCCATAGGGAATGGGATGTGGGACCTGGCAGGAAAGGAGACATGAGAATAAAATATGGAAATCAGGAAATCAGGAACAGAAGGAATGGAGGTAAAGAAGCATTTCTCGCGCAGAGGAGCGGAGGCGCAGAGGAGATGGTGTTGACCTGACCCCAAAGTTGGGACACATCAAAACTGAAGTTCGGATGGTATTGGTTGGTTGATGTTGTGGATGGTTGTTGGGTGGATTGCAACCCTGTG
>JAPJNA010000043.1 GCA_026461395.1 Chthoniobacterales bacterium
AACCAAGGCTCTGGGAAGAGCCGCGGAAGACTACTGTAAGTAGCCCCGTAAGGGCGGCACGGCTTGCCGGGCGGCAAGTGCCGTCAATCGAGGGTCGAGGGTCGACAGATGCGGGGAAAGATGTAACCCTATCTCCAAACTGCAATCTCCTGCTCGCTCGCCTTTGGCGATCGTGTAATGGGTTGCGTCATTGACGCCTTATAAAAAGACGATATAAATAAGTCGATGTTCACGCGCCTCCTCGACTTTTACGCTAGAAAAGTCTTTGGCAAAGCCTTTTGTCCGTATTCTGTTTGAAGCTGGAATAATCGGAAGTCTTCCTTGATATGTCTTCTGGTCCCGAAACCAGGCAGGGGGGAATTCGATTGTCTTTGGGGGAGCCGCACAGGTAGTGTTTAAAAGGAATGAAATCCCTCGAAATCCATGTCCCAGATGGGATCCGAGAGGATGTTCTCAAGGATACAAGGTATCCCTTGCATCAGATCGGAGTAAGACTTCTTCCCTATCTGAGAGTACTGCGTGACAAGTTCCGCCCTGAGAGGGTGGTTGTTTTCGGTTCTTATGCCCACGGCACTCCGGATCGCGATAGTGATGTCGATCTACTGGTCGTGAAGCGAATCAACAAAAGCCGTCTCAAGGACAAGTTGGAGATTCGGTCGGCATGGTGGCCTATTCTTCAGCAGGGCGATCCGATTTCGTTCGACCTGATGCTGGCCGAACCCAAGGAGTGCAACTCTATCGGCGAAGAAGGGGACACCTATCTAGGAAGGATTCTTGCCAAAGGAGTGAGGGTTTTGTGAGAACTGATCCCGCAAGTCCTCAGGATTGGTTCCTCATGGCCGGCGACAGATTGGAGAAGGCCGATGCCCTTTTTGAACGGTTCGGGCCATCTTGGTCGGGTGTGGAACTCCTCCACGAGGCCGCAGAGAGATACCTGAAGGGGTATCTTGTTTCCAAGGGATGGGTCTTGGTAAAAACTCATGATCTTAACAGGTTGCTTGCGGAAGCTTGCCAATTCGATGAGAGGATCGGAGAGTTTGCCCCTGCTTGCCAGAACCTGACCGAACAGTTTTGGGAGCAGCATTATCCTGGTGGTGAATTGGACGAAGTGGGAGACGGGTATTCCGAGATCAGGACTTCGCTGGGTAGGATGTTTTTGATGATTGCGAGTCGGTGAATGAATTCAGGGATTGTTCCTCTTTGACAGCATTCCCACGCATGACTACTCAAAAGATCTCCATTATTACTCCAAGTTACGGCCAGCTGGATTGGCTGAGATTGAGTGTTGAGAGCGTTGCCGACCAAGTCGGCATGCGGTGTGAAGGTGAAAAGTGGGAAAGTGGGAAAGTTGGAATGTCTGAGTCGAGAGTCGAGGGTCGAGGGTCGAGAGTTGCTCTAGAAACCCTATCTCCTATCTCCTATCTCCAATCTCCTGCTCAATCGCCCCTAGCGATTGAGCATATCATCCAGGACGGGGGTACCCCGGGAATCGAGGAGTTCGCCAGAGAGTTGGGTGCAGAATTTTACAGGGAGGGGAAGTTGGTCTTTGGCTCTCGACCTTCGACCTTCGACTCTCGACTTTATCGGCTCGCCATTTACAGCGAGTCCGACGCCGGCATGTACGATGCGCTCAACAAGGGCATGGAGAAGATCTCGGGCGATCTCTGGGCATGGCTCAACAGTGATGAGCAGTATCTTCCCGGGACGTTGGCCTATGTGGCGCGGTGGTTTGAGGGACACCGCGATACTGACATTCTCTGTGGAGACGCGCTGCTCACGGATGACTCCGGCAAGGCACTCTCCTATCGTAGGATCGTGACTCCGTGGTGGCATCACACGCGATTAGTGCATCTGGCCTCGCTGAGTTGCTCAAGTTTCTACCGTCACTCGATCATCGGGAGGGTAGGTGGATTTGACATGGCATGGCGCTCCATCGGTGATGCGGAG
This sequence comes from Chthoniobacterales bacterium, assembly GCA_026461395.1. GTDB lineage: Bacteria > Verrucomicrobiota > Verrucomicrobiia > Chthoniobacterales > UBA6821 > UBA6821. Next base: position 1,948 of record JAPJNA010000043.1, read on the forward strand.
TGGATGGGCAGGATGATGAAGAAGGGGATCCGTATCGAGACCTGTCACAAGTTGCTCTCGACCTTTGCCTTTACGGGTCAGAATACGAGCGAGTCCCCTCTGGCTAGAAAGGAAGCCGCTGTCTGGAGAAAGGGATCCGATGCTCCTCCGGGATGGATGATGATGCCGACGATCGGGTTGCATCGGTGTCGGAAACTCCTCGCTGGTGCCTACCGTCGGCGCGATGTGGGTTATGCGATCCACCGTCTGGGCGAAGGGCGAAAGGAATTCCGTGCTGAAGGGATCGGGTGGGACTGGCCCACCGCTCTCTCCTCGCTCCAGTCGGCCTCCTCCAAGTTAGTTTCCAACGCTCATGTGCCGTATGTCGACTCGACAAGGGTCCTGAGCACCTCCCTCATGGAGACAACCTATGAGGATCTCTCTGCGGTTCTCTTGGAAGCGGCATCAAGGGATGGGGGGGCACTAGCCGTCGATTTTGCGAACACCCATGTCGTGACTATGCGGCGTCATGATCCCAAGTTCATGAATCTCACCGCGTGTATCGACCTGATCGCTCCGGACGGGATGCCCTTGGTCTGGGCAATGAATGCCAAGGGTGCGAATCTCAAGGATCGGGTTTACGGTCCGACCTTCACGAGGCGCTTCCTTGCCTCATGCCCCGGGGATAAAACCCACTACCTGGTGGGAGGCTCCGAGGAGTGCGGTCGCAAGTTCCGTGAGCAGATGATGGCGATGAACCCCTCGCTGAATTTCGTGGGCGGGTATCATGGTCGCTGTTCCGGTGATGGGGAATTGGACGATCAGAAGAAGGTGGTAGCCGACATTCTCGAAAAACGCCCCGATTTCATCTGGGTCGGTCTGGGGACACCCAAGCAGTATGCATGGATCCATCGCATCAAGCCGCAGCTGGATCACGGGGTGCTGTTGGCGGTGGGATTCGCCTTCGATGTGAATGCGGGGATGAAACCTGATGCGCCCGCCTGGATGCAGAGGCTTGGTCTCACCTGGATCCACAGGATGGCTTCCGAGCCTGAGAGGCTGGCAGGGCGTTATCTGAAATGGAATACGCTCTTTATCGGATATTGGATTGCCGAACGCCTCGGCGAGGGTCTTCACTCGGCAAAACTTCATCTGCGGAACGCATTCCTGCCCCTCCTAGATCTCCTCTCGAGTGAGATCTTTGATCTGGAGGATGGTCGACCTCTCGGCCGCGCTCTCCTCTTGGGAAGGGGTGATGGATTCCGTGTCATCGGACATGAGGGGTTGCCACCGCTCATACCCAGATTCATCTCCCAGAAGCGACTGACCTATTGGAAGCAGTCTATCGGGTTCACGACTCCCCCCGCACCTGATTTTCCGAGGTTGAGGAGTGGCTCTGACACCCCTTTGTCTTCATCAGCCCGTGTGCTTAACGTCGTGCTCACCCACTTCGACGGTGAGCAGTTGGATAGCACCAAGCGGCGATGGAAGGATGTCTGCAGGGAAGAGGATCTCTGGATTGCCTTCGGCGGGAAACAAAGCAAGTTTCGCAAGCTCGGCATGGAACGAGCTGTCTTTATCGGGGATGAAGGCCTCAGGCGGGAAGATAATCAGCGCGAGAAGCAATCCTACACCGGGATCTTCCATGGGATGGCTCCGGTGATCGAGAGGGAGCGCCCCGATTATGTCTATCTCTGCGAATACGATCATGTACCCCTGCGGTCGGATCTGAATGCCCTTCAGGTCGCGGAGATCCGACAGGAAGGCGCGGATGTGATGGGTCACTGGCTCTACCGCGTTGATGGAACCAGCCACTATCACATGCTCTATCATGAATCCAATCCGAGCTTCCTGCCTTACTGGCAGTCCGTTTCCCGCAGGGAGGAGAAGGGCGTGGTGCTCTCGATGTTCGGAAGCGGATCGCTCTGGTCGAGGGATGCCTTTCTTGCCATCGCCTCGAGACAGCAGGAGATCCCCTGTTATCTGGAGCTCTACCTGCCGACCTTGGCTCATCATCTCGGATACCGCGTAAGATGCTGGGGAGAATCCAAGCATATGATTTCGAACCTCCCGTCGTCCAAGATCAACTTGGAAACAGCGGTTCGCCGTGGTTGCTGGACCGTTCATCCTATCAAAGACTAAGAGAGGCGATCGCCCTGTAAAACGATTAGATGCCGCCCCCCTGCACTCAGCTGCATCGCACGAGTGAAGGCGTCTGGTGAATCTGATGAATCTGATGAACTGGTGCTTTGGTGATCCTGTGAATTTGTTGAATCTGGTGGATTGAGGAGGCTCCTGTTGATTCAAGGTCACGTTGGATTTTTGGTTGCCCGCTGGGCATGACGGCGTAAGCTCACTACCGAAATGATGATCTCCACGTCATCCCCTATTATTCGCACGGGAGTTGTCGTTTTTCTGGCCCTTCTGGTCGTTCTGTCCTTCAACGCCGTTAAGCCCATTGCCGTAGGATCCGCCACCGGTGTGGTGATGAACCTTCCCTCGTCGTTCGGACCGTTCCAGGGAAGGGATGTCCCCTTGTCCGAGGGGGAGCGCGTGGTGCTTCCCAAGGACACCAAAATCATCAAGAAAAACTACAACGATCCCTCGGGTGATATCGTCAATGCCCAGATCGTTCTCTCGGGGGCCGAAAAAAGGAGCATCCATCGGCCGGAACTCTGTCTGCCTGCCCAGGGATGGTCGATTACTTCGCGGGCGACAAGGCCTGTTCAGCTGGCGGATGGGAGAAGCATCTCGGTCATGGAGGATACCATCACTAGGGAGGTCGAGGTGTCCCCAGGGGTCAGCAAACCCCTCACAAGCCTGTTTTGTTATTGGTTCATCGGGGATGGAACCACGACATCCTCCCATGTCATGAGGGTTTTCCTCACCAGTTGGGATCGTGTCGTCCACGGGAAGAACCACCGTTGGGCCTACGCAGCCGTCAGCGCCCCCGTGCTTCAGGGTTTCCAGCCAGGAGGCCGTGATCTGGAGGGAACACGGAAACTCGTTAACGACTTCATCGGGCAACTGGCGCCTTCGATCATGAAAAAATGAGCGTCTCACCCTCTGCTTTGAAAAAACTTCCCTCTTCGGAGATACTGCTTTGCGGCGTGGTCTCTCTTCTTCTGGTAACCCTGCTGTTGGCCCTTCAGTACAGCTATGGCATCGGCACCACCACCTACTCACTTGCCCAGTATATCTGGAGAACATGGAACGAGAGCGAGGACATGGGGCAT
>JAPJNA010000044.1 GCA_026461395.1 Chthoniobacterales bacterium
CACAGGGTTGCAATCCACCCAACAACCATCCACAACATCAACCAACCAATACCATCCGAACTTCAGTTTTGATGTGTCCCAACTTTGGGGTCAGGTCAGGAGCCCTTGAATAAGTGATAATTAATCCGGCCAAAGATGCCAATAATCGGTTGATGCCACAGGTAGAGCGAGTAAGAGCGTTCCCCAAGCCACTGAAGAGGATGCATTTTCAGGAAATACGCAGATACTCCTGTGTCGAAAGCCGTAAAGTAGACGAGAAATGGCAACGCGTAGAGCAAAAGATGAGCGGGCATGTAATCTATGCAAGTCAGCAGAAAGACGGCAATCGATCCTAATACCATCAGATTAATCACGGCATTTCTTGGCTTCCATTTGGATGGCGTACGGTAAACGGAGCAAAGTAAGAACCCGATTGAGAAACCAAGGATGCCTCGTGCAATATGGCTAGTATCCCAGTGCCAGTGGTAAATCTCTAATGGAGACATCCTATAGCAGAGGACTAACAGGCGCGTGAAGATAAGTGTAAGCGAGACGTTTGCAAGAACCCCATAACGCTTGTTTGCAAAATAACGATGGAGCTGAATCAGAATAGGGAAAATGGCCAAATAGCAGAAAAACTCCACCCCAATAGACCATGCAGGTCCGTTTATTGTCCAATGCACTCCATCTATGATTCCAGAGAGCACGAAGACATTGGAAGCAAGTCTAGCGGGGTAAACTTGCCCCAGATGGACCTCTCCATGTCTAAATACTCCATACACATCAAAGGGCAGACAAAATGCCAAAGTCAGATAGTAGAGAGGCATGATCCGTGCCACTCTAGCCTTCAAATAAGAAGGCCAGTTGATCAACCCTCCGTCAGGAGAGAGGTAGACCCAGTTCAGGATGAAGCCGCTCAAGATAAAGAAGAGATCAACACAATGTCCACCCGACTGACAAAACTGGGCTGCGCTATGGTTGATCATTCCGTTAAACCAGCCACTGTTTGCGTGACCCAAAAAAACGATCATGGCTGCAATCCCTCGCAGGCCCGTGTGGGAGTAAATTTGCCGACTGGAGGTTTTTAAGTTATCTAGCATAACCATTATATAACGGAATAAATATTATTAGTTATACATATTCTATTGCCCTCTGAAGTAAAGTTTCTATTCCCCCAATTGGGTTATATTTTCTTGAAAACCTCTCATAAAAACGAGTTGCCAGACGGCCAATCCCCGTTGTTCACGGTAGCGGAAGAGATGCCTTTAAAGAGGGGGCAGTAGATAAAAAGCGGCCAGCGACTGGCCATCGCACTTTTTTCTAAAAGAGGCCAATAGCCTCTAGATCTTTATAGAAACTTGGTGGACCAGGAAGGACTCGAACCTTCAACCAATTGATTAAGAGTCAACTGCTCTACCATTGAGCTACTGATCCATGATCCTGTAAAAAAACAGGATCGAAAGACTTAGCGGAAGAAATCCCCTCTGCAAATTGAAAAGTGCAAAATGTTTTTGATTCGCAGTCCGCATGGGCGAAGGTGGATTGAACGAATGGCAAGAATTGTCGTCTCACTCTCGTCACTCTCACTCTATGCGTTTTTTCTCACGTCTCTTTCCCTTCCTCGCGCTCGTCACCACTCTCCTGCTCTCAGGCTGTGTGGCACCCGGTTATCCTTACCCCTCTTTCTCCGGCACCTCTTCCCCTGGCTACGCGCCCTATCGAGCCGTTCCTCCTGCCCCAGGATCAGGAGCTATGGTTCAGGCTCCCCCATCCTACCCACAGGGGTCCGCTCCTGGTGTCGTAGTGGCTGGACCGGGGTATCCATACCCCTATGTCTATGCTCCGGCTCCGGCCCTGATCGCTCCGACCCTCTTCGTGGGCTCGGGTAATGGTTACTGGTATGGAAACCGCTTCTGGCCTTATCGCTCTGGCTGCGCCTTCTATGGCGGTCGCTACTACGGGGGCTACGGCAATAACTACTGGCGGCGTGGGTACGGCGGTAACTGGAACCGGTAATCGTTAGAATCGATCGGCCCTCGGGCCTGTCTTTTCGCTTGCCGGTGTGAGGGCGCGCCGCATTACTTGTGTGCTGAATGGATACCAAGACACTGGTCGACGCGCACCTGATGAATCCGCTGGAGGAGCGGATCGGCTATAAGTTCCGTAACTCCCTGCTGCTGGCTGAGGCACTGACCCATTCGAGCATTTCGCTGGAGAGGAAGGATTACCCGTTCGATAATCAGCGCTTGGAATTCCTGGGGGATGCAGTCCTCCAACTGGTGATCACGGAGGAGCTCTTTTTGCGTTTTCCGGATTTCACGGAAGGTCAGCTGACCAAGATCCGGACCCGTCTTGTCTCGCGCACCGCACTCAAGGAACACGCACGGATCCTGCGTCTCGGCGAACATCTGATGATGGGACGAGGAGAGGAAACCAGCGGCGGCCGTGATCGGGCCTCCACGCTTGGGGATTCCTTCGAGGCCCTTGTCGGCGGAATCTATGTTGATGGTGGTCTCGCGGCGGCCAAGCACTTCATTCTCCAAGTAGCCGCGGAGGACCTTGTCACCGTCACCGCCGAACCTGAAGAGATCAATCCCAAGGGGAAACTTCAGGAACTGCTTCAGGCAGTGGCCCCGAGCTCACCAGTATACGAATTGCTGGATGAGAGCGGTCCGGAGCATCTGAAGAATTTCCGCTGCAAGGTTGTCTGGGAAGGCCTGAACCTAGGAGAGGGATCAGGACTCAGCAAGAAGGAGGCGGAGGTCGCTGCAGCCAGCGAGGCTCTCTTAAGGGAGCTTTGGCTGACGAAGACTGCATCCTAATTTTCGCGCAGCCGTATCGGACGCGTAGCAACGGCCGGGTATGCAAACGCTGAGAATGAGTGAACAAAAGATATTCGGTGTCATGTGCCTCTGTGATTCATCTATAAATTCCTCTCTGCGCCTCAGCGCCTCTGCGGGAGAATCTCTGCTCTGCAACAAGTGAATACACTGATGAACACCTTAAGCCTTTAATGATCGTTTGCGGTTAATCCCTTTCTCACCTCGCTTTTCCCGTCGTCCTTTATCATCTTCACCCACATGGAAACGCAGAACTCTTTCACGATCAGTCTCCCCCTCCTTGCCATCGTGCTCGGAGTGGCTCTCGCGGGAACCCATCTTTTCGGAATCGTAGCATCCAGCTTCCTGATCAAAGAGGCGAAAGCCTTTCCCCGCTCAAGGTTCTGGGGAACTCTCCTGCTGGGGATCGCGATTCTCTGGGCAATGGGCATCACGGCCACCACTGATCTGGGTGAATTCAGCCCCATCAGAAACATCCTCATGCTGGGGGTGATCGGAGGGGGTATTCTGCTCTGGAAATTCGTTCCTGATTTTCTCTCCTCCCGCTCAATCGGCTTACTCTTCTTGCTAGCGGCACACCCAGTTCTGGAGACAACCTTTCTTCAGCATGGCGTTGCCAAGATCGCTCTAGCCCTGCTCGCTTACGGCTGGGCACTTGCCGGGCTCTTCCTGGTCGGAATGCCCTATCTCCATCGTGATCTGATCGGCTGGATCTGCGCCCGGAAATGGCGATGGGATGCCGTCTGCTGGGCCGGAGTGGCCTACGGCATCCTCCTGCTTGTCTCGGGACTGCTGAGCTGAAATCAGGAAAATAAAGGTCTCCCGCAGAGGCGCAGGGGCGCTGAGTCTTAGAGCTGAATCATGGCCACAAGATGCACAGAATGCACATAGCTTGTGATTGTTCTTGAGCGACTACCGTAAGAAGAAAAGTTGGTAATGAGCATATTCCCCTTTTGTGTTTTTTGTGCCTTTTGTGGCAACATCTTTTCTTAAGATACTTTATTTTTTGGACTTACTCGCAGCGGAGCGCCTGTAAACACGAATAATCAGTGAGATTAGTTTGGTGAGCAGAATCGCTATGTTGAATGGGAATTAGAGCATCTTCTGGTCAATCTGTCGCTTGAGAGAGACTGCATGATTAATATGGAACTCATAAACTCAGGAAGGCAAATTCAGAACCAAACCGTCAATTGGTGGAAAGCAATCCAAGGATAAAAACGATCTCTCTACAGAGACTGTCTGCTTAGGTGCATGGAGCGAGAGTTCTCGGTTCTCTGATAGCATTCACACACTTCTCCAACCTCATTTTTCGTAATGCAACGGATGCGAAACAACGGCCAGACAAGCAATTCCTGAGTTCATGAGTTCCAGATTCTTTCTCTCCTCCTCACCCTTTTTCAGAGCGTCAGAATAAATCAAACAATCTCTATACGTGCTCACGATACCCCTCTCCCCATGCCATTATCTTTTCCTCTGCGCCTCTGCGCCTCTGCGGGAGATTATCTGTCTCCCCTCTCCATTTGGTTACTCGCAGCGGAGCGCCTTGACCGGATCCATCCGGGAGGCGATCCATGCCGGGATCAAGGCGGCCAGTGAGCAGATCACAAACGCGCTGACACAGATCAAGGCGACATCTGTCGGCACAATCTCGGCGGGGATTTCGTTGAACTGGTAGACGCTGCGCGGAAAGATCTCCACACCCAGTACGTTGGCCAGCCACTGGCTGACCTCGTTGCGCCAGCGAATCAGTGTCATGCCGAGCACGAGTCCGCTGGCCACGCCTATCAAGCCGACCACCATTCCCTGAATCAGGAAGACGGAGACGATCTGCCAGGTGCGCGCTCCCAGTGCCTTGAGAACCCCGATCTCCCGGGTCTTCTGCACGGTGACGGTGATAAGGGTGTTCATGATGCCAAAGGCGGCCACTAGGATAATGAACATCAGTAAGAAAAACATGACGTGGCGCTCCATGGCGATGGCGTCGAAGAGCTGCTTGTTGAGATCCATCCAAGTCACGCAGGTGAGCTCCTCCGGAATGTTCTGCCTGAGATCCTCCCGGATCTCGGCCGCTCGGTTGGCATCGACTGTCCGGATAGAAAGACCATGGATCGATCCTCCCAACCCATAGAGCTCCTGACCGATATGAAGCGGAACAAGAAGGAACTCACTGTCGTAGAGGTAGCGGCCGCTCTCAAAGATGCCGGTAACAGTCAGCTGTGTGGGTAGCACCATCTGGCGGATCGTGTCGATGTCACCCCCCTTCGTATTCTTGGATCCTTTCTCCTTAAGCTTGAGTTTGTCCAACTGCTCGATGACCTCGCCCAGATTCCCCGGGGAATAGACGGTGAGGACATCACCCACATGGACTCCAAGGGTGCGGGCAAGCTCGGATCCGATCACGGTGCTGTCGCCGCCAAGATCCAGCTTGCCGGAGATGATGAACTTGGAGAGATCGCTCACCTTGAGCTCGAGAGCAGGCTCGATACCCCGGATCTTCGGAGCGAGACGCTGGTGGTTGAACTCCACGATCACCGGTCCCTGGACAAACGGTGCGACGGCAACCACTCCCGGGGTCTTTTCAGATCGTTTGACGAGATCCTTCCATCCGTCGATTAGTCCGTTGTTCGTCACCAGCAGGTGGGCGTCGAACCCAATCACCTTGCGCTGCAGTTCCCTCTCGAATCCTGTCATCACCGACATGACTAGGATCAGCACAGTGATGCCGAGAGTCACCCCGAGTACGGAGATCAGCGTGATCACCGCCAGGAAGGTGCGCTTCGGCTTGAGATAGCGAGCCGCTAGGAAGAGGGGTGCTGGCAGACACGAGGACATCAGCTGAGTAAAAAGTGAAATGTGAAACGTGAAAAGGACTGATCGGGAAGTGCCGAGGAATGAATGTCTCGAGATGAAGCAACACCGCTCTAGTCTGCGATCGGTGCTCCCACTCCCCATTCCTCACCACCAGTTTCGTTATCCGCCTTACCTTCTCCTTTTCCGTGCCGGTCTGGCTCAATCAGGATCTTGCTAGTGATGAGGGACGCCACGCAGATGAGGAAAATCCCGAGGAAATAAATGCTGTGCCTCCTGAGGTGGAATGGTCCCTCCACGAGATCCAGCCCACCGAGCGCATCAAGTAGTACACCCCAGAGGAGGGGTGCTAAGCCTGCAGCAAAGCTGGTGATGACTGTCGATATCGCGAAGTAGTGGTTCTTTCCCTGCATCGGCACGACGGCCATCATGAGGTGAGCGTTGGCCATGTTGAAACCCGCCATCGCGGCACCACCAAGGATATTAAGGAGAAGCACAAGCCGCCAACTTGGCATAATCACACCCGCGGACATCACGAACCAGAGTACAAGCACGATGGAAAAAACGAGCAGTGAGAGCTGAATGAAGGGGACACTCCCGAAGCGGTCCACACGGACACCCAGGCACTGAAGAATCAGCATCGGCCCGAGAAAGGTGAATGCGGATAGGCCGTAAATCAGAGAGGGGGAGAAGTGGGCCTGATCCCTTAAATATTCCACAGGGAAAACACCAAGCCCTCCCACCACAAAGACAAAAAGAAGAGTGAAAAGAATCCAATGACGAAATGGAGCCAGACGCATCATCGCGATGAGGGGCACATTCTCTGAGGATCTGGCAGTAGTCTCCTTGTGCTTCGTGTCAGGAATGACGCGCAGATATAATAGGCTGATGGCAGCGCTGATCACGGAAACCCACAGCACCAGCGAATACTTCCACGGCTCCACGTGCCCCTTCATTAGCAACGCCGAGGCAAGCATCGCGATCAGCGAGCCAGCATTGATGAAGGTGTGATCGATGGAGATGAAGCGTCCACGGATCGGGGCGCTCACCAGATTCGTGATCCAAGGAAGAAAGCTGGCCGTGGAAATCCCCCGCAAAAAATTGAAAAAGAAGAGGCTAGCGAGCAGCAACCCGAGGCGCACGTCGTTGGAAAAAAAGAAAAGGAGCGGCACGACCGCCGCGGTGGCGATGAAGAGCGAACGCAGTCCCCAACCCAGCAGAGCAAAGGATCGGTAACTGTATTTTCCGAGATATCGTGCCGCGGGCAACTGGAGCACGGTCATCAGTGGCGTGAGGGCCGCGATGAAGCCGAGTATCAGCGAATTGGCCCCCAGGTCCTTGGCCAGCAACACGGTCGGCGCACCCATGATGATCTGGAAGCAGATCGCATTGTGCAAATTGAACCAGTGGAAGTTGAATACCCCTTGCGTGTACGGAACGGGAAAAAGGCTCAGAGGCCCTCGGTATTCGTCACCATCGAGCAGGCTGGGTTTTCCGCCGTCGCTCACGTGTTGGAGGAGGCACTCTGGATTCTCTGCTTGAGATGAGGAAATAGGATAACCTCGCGAATCGACTCTGCACCCGTGAGAAGCATCACCAGACGGTCGATGCCGATACCGATCCCCCCGGCCGGAGGCATACCATACTCGAGTGCCTCCAGGAACTCGGTGTCGATCTTCTGCTGCTCCTCGCCGGCTTGATGTTCCAGGCGCTCGCGTTGGAGGTCAGGATCATTCAGTTCGGAATAGCCCGGCGAGATTTCCTGGCCATTGATGATCAGCTCGTAGACATCGACCTTCGACGGGTCAGCGTCATTGAGACGAGCGAGGGGTACCAGTTCTTTCGGAACATGGGTGACGAAGCAGGGATCGATCGTCTTTTCCTCAACGAGCTTCTCAAAGACATGCTGGGTCATCTCAAACTCCTCGGGACAGTGGGAGATATCGAGCTTCAACTCGGCGCAGCGGGCGATCTTCCCAGCCTTGTCGAATGAGAACCATCCGGGAACAGCTGCCTCGATTAGCTCGTTGTATGAGGCTCGTTTCCAAGGGCGGGAGAGATTGATGGTCTTGGTGACATTCCCCTCCCCGTCGCGGTGATGAACCTGATGATCCTTGTTACCAAGCATGACCGCCAGATGACAGACCAACTCCTCCACCAGCACCGACATGAGCTGAAAATCAGCGTAAGCCCAGTAGGCCTCCAGCATCGTAAACTCGGGATTATGACGGCGTGAGATTCCCTCGTTGCGGAAACTCCGATTGAGCTCAAACACCTTGGGAAAACCCGCGACCAGGAGACGCTTCAGATAGAGCTCCGGCGCAATGCGCAGGAAGAAATCCATGCCGAGCGCGTTGTGATGGGTCTTGAAGGGCTCTGCCGCAGCTCCCCCCGGCACTGCCTGCATCATCGGGGTCTCCACCTCGAGGAAGCCCCGCTCATCCAGGAAGCGGCGGATCTCGCGGACGATGGCCGAGCGCTGGAGGAAGATAGCTCGCGAGGAGGGATTGGCTATCAGATCCAGATAGCGCTGGCGGTAGCGCGTCTCGGGATCCTGAACTCCATGCCATTTATCCGGAAGTGGACGGAGAGACTTGGAGAGAATCTTCAGGCTCCGGACCTTGATGCTCGACTCGCCTGTCCGGGTGGTGAAGCACTCACCTTCCACTCCTATGAAGTCACCGATATCGAGCTGGGCAGAAACGGCCAGCGAGGTCTCGTCGACTTCCTTGGCATTCACATAGACCTGCATTCTTCCCCCCATGTCCGAGAGATCAAGAAAACGGCTCTTGCCCATGTCACGATATGCCGTGATGCGCCCCGCGAGAGAGACACAGCGTCCCTCCTCAAATCCGTCCCTCACCTCGGCGACCGTTCCAGTTGATTCAAAGAGCCCTCCGAAGGGATCGATACCGAGATCCCTGATGGCCTGAAGTTTCTGCCGACGGACGGCGACAAGCTCGCTTAGAGGTGAAGTGGGCGACGCGGGTGATGAGAGAGATGACGGATTTGGCTGTTCCACTTTAAGAGATTGTCTGAAAAGTCCGCGCCTGGCGAGCAGAGAGGAGTTGGGGATGTGGGCACGAAGAGAGCGAGGAGCATATCCTCTGCGATACGCGACAAACGAACGACAAAGCTCACGACCCCAAGAACCTCTGCCCTTTACGGGTTGCGGTTCTTCCGGTCTGATACGGTGTCTATGAGTCGGTCGTGTATGATCTTCATACACTCCCTCCCCATCTCCTTGCCTCAGTTCCAGAATTCCCAGCAACTCGCCTCGCGGGGACTATTTAGACAGTCTCTAAAAGAGCAAACGGAGAGGGCCTCCCGATCAATCAAAAACGGAGGAAAGACTCACAGGGATGAATGAGATGAAGGGGATTATCACCAACACAGGAAAGTTCCTAAGGACGATCGCGAAGTGCCAACCCATCCCTTTTATCCCCTTAATCCCTGTGAATTTTATTTCTTACCACCTATCACCAACTCAGCGGCTAGGCGGATGGCGGAGAGGAAGCTCTCCGCACTGGCCTTTCCAGTTCCAGCAATCTCATAAGCCGTGCCATGGTCAGGGCTGGTCCTGACAAAGGGTAGACCAAGGGTGACATTCACCCCGTCATGGAAGCCGAGCAACTTCAGCGGGATCAATCCCTGGTCATGGTACATGCAGAGCACTCCGTCAAACTCCCCATTGGCAGCACGCCAGAAAACCGTATCGGGACTGAAAGGACCGGCAAAGGTGCTGTCCGGATTCGCGGAGCAGAGCAGAGGCATGGCGGGCTCGATAAGACGCTGCTCTTCGTCACCCAGATCTCCTTGCTCGCCGGCATGAGGATTGAGGCCCGCAACAGCGATGCGTGGAGCTATGATTCCCCGTTGCTTCAGGAATCCCGCGAGCAATCCTCCCACCCGGACGATCTCCGTAGTACTGAGCAGATTGGCCACATCCTTCAAGGGCACATGAGCCGTAACCAAGGCCACGGTGAGTGGGCCTCCTGTCAGTAGCATAGCAAAGCTTGAGACCCGGGCGCGCGCGGCAAAGAACTCCGTCTGCCCGGGAAAATCGAACCCGGCCTGATGAAGATGCTTTTTGCTCACCGGTCCGGTGACCACGGCGGCAAGTTCACCCGAGAGAGCACGCGAAGCAGCTTCCTCCAAGCTCGCGATGGCGCGCACGGATCCCGCTTGGGAAGGATGGCCGGTATCGAGGGGCGAAGGATCCCCTATAACTTCGAGACGCACTCCGGGCAGAGGCTGAGCATGGAAAAATGCCCGAGCAGCGGCCAGCAACTCGGGACCGATACCGGCCGGATCACCCGCAACAAGTCCGATCACTGCTTCCTTCATGGATGGAATTTTATCTCGAGGAGCGGGGGCTCTTGATCAGCGTATTCCCTTAAGAATCTTGGAGGATCTTGGGGGCTTTTAAAGGATCTTGATGTAGGCCTTTTCGCGAAGCTCCTTGAGCCAACGCTCCTGGGTCTTGAGTTTTTCTTCCTGAATGAGTTTCTGAACGATCTCCTGCTGAACTTCGGAAAGGGGCTTCGTGACGGCCGGCTTTACAGCCTCAGCCATCAGGATGTAGTACGCATTATCGAGAGGAAGCACGGGGCTGATCTCCGAGGGCTTCAGGGAGAAGACAATCTTCGCCAGTTCCTCATTGAGTGTCGTGCGCTCGACCCATCCCCAGTCGCCTCCCGATTCATTGGTCGAATCCTCCGAATACATCTGGGCAAGACGATCGAACTCGGCGCCTCCGGTTAGCTTTTCCCTGATTTCTGCAGCCATCTGCTTCTTGCTGATGGAGGAGGAAGCGTCGCCGTTTTCCGAAGAGGCACCCTCCTTGAGGACGATCATGCGCAGCTTGACCTGTGCCGGGGTGGAATAGGCGACGCGGTGCTGCTCGTAATATTCCCGGATCTTCACCGGGGAGACGATGACGTTCTCGCTTGTCTTGGACTGACGCATGGCCTGAACGGTGATCTTGTTTTTCTCGTTATCGCGGAAACGCGCCATGGTGTAGCCCTGCGACTGGAGCGTTTTGACGAAAGCCGCGCGGTCCCCTCCGAATTCCTGGCGGATAATGCGCTGAATGCTGTCGTCAACGATGTAGGAGGGGATGTTGAACTCCTTTTTCCTGAACTCCTGAAGGATGAGATTCCGGTCAATGAGATCCCTGACTGCATGCTCGCGCATTACCTTGACCTTAGATTGCAGCTCCTCTCCACGATAAATCTCCGAGGCTGACTTCTCCTGAGAGGCCACCAGTTCACGGACTTGGGAAAAGGTGACGACATCCCCGTTCACAATGGCGGCGATCCCGTTGATCACCTCCTCGGCAGCGGGAAGTGTCGCAACAGAAGCCAGTAAGGCCAAAGCGGCTAGAGAGAGAAAAAATGGTGAAAATCTAATGGAGATCATGATGAAGAGAGTCAGAGAAGGCACACAGGAACAAAACTGTTTCTATACCTTCAACGCCTCCAGAAAGCGCAAAATCTCGGAAAGCTTGGAAGCGGGCTTGGAGGCCGTCAAGCGTGGAAACCGATGACCCATGAGCAGGAAGTCACCGCGTCGAGTCAGCATCAACCGCTCTCCCCGTGTCTCCACTTTGGTAATTCCCTTGGCAGCAGCCGCCCGACGGATTCTTTCGGTAACGAAAAGATGACTGATCTCCTGTGGCAACGGGCCGAAGCGATCCCGCCAGGCGGTGGCGATCGTCTCCAGTGCTGCGACATCCGGAGCCGCCGCAAGGGATCGGTGGGCCTCGATCCGGAGCTTCGACTCGGGAAGGTATGTGGTGGGAATGAACGCCCCGCAACGGCTGATTTGCCCCTTACTCTCGGGTTTGAGAACGGACTGGGAGAGTTCCTCGGGAGTTATCGCCACAAAATCGAGCCTCAAGAGCGATTGGTTCCCCGGGTCCAGTTCGCCGGACCCTGTGGACTCACCCTTCATCCTAGCAACGGCCTGACGAAGCATCCGGCAGTACAGGTCGAAACCGACGGCGGCGATCTGACCGCTCTGGGCTGTCCCGAGCAGGTTGCCCGCACCCCGGATCTCCAGATCGCGCATGGCAATCCGAAAACCTGCGCCGAGCTGCGAGTATTGACGGATCGCCTGCACCCGGCGACGAGCCTCCCCAACCATCATCATGTCGCGCGGGAGCATCAGATAGGCATAGGCCTTCTGACGACCACGGCCGACACGCCCCCGGAGCTGGTAGAGATCGGCGAGTCCGAAGCGGTCGGCGCGGTCGATGATGATCGTGTTGGCATTGGGGATATCAAGACCGCTTTCGATGATCGTTGTGGAAACCAGAACATCGGCCTCCCCTTCCACGAAGCTCTTCATCACTCCCTCCAGCTCCCCCTCCTCCATCTGCCCGTGACCGACAAGCACACGCGCTCCGGGACAGAGTTCACAGATCCGAGACGCGACCTTCTCGATCGAGCCGATCCGGTTATGTAGCAGGTAGACCTGACCTCCCCGTGCGCGTTCCCGCTGGATCGCATCCCGGATCACACGCTCATCATAGGCACAGATGACAGTCTCCACCGGCTGACGGTCGGGCGGAGGCGTCTCGATGACGGACATATCGCGCGCACCCATCAGGGAAAGATAAAGAGTTCTGGGAATCGGTGTCGCCGAGAGAGTCAACACATCGATCAGGCGGAAGCGCTCTTTCAGAGCCTCCTTGTGCTTCACGCCGAAGCGCTGCTCTTCGTCCACAATCACCATGCCGATGTCCTTGAAGATAACATCGGGAGAAAGCAGTCGGTGCGTTCCTACGACCAGATCGACCGAGCCGTCTGCGAGTCCCTTGACCACCTCGCGCTGCTCGGCGGCCGTACGGTAACGGCTCAGCAGCTCGATCTTCACCGGATATTCGCTCATCCGCTCCCGAAGGGTCCTCAGATGCTGCTGGGCCAGGACCGTGGTTGGCGCCAGGAAGACGACCTGCTTTCCCCCCATCAAGGCCTTGAAGGCGGCGCGCAGAGCCACCTCGGTCTTTCCAAAACCGACATCCCCGCAGAGGAGACGATCCATCGGTCGCCGGGATTCCATGTCCTGCTTGATCTCGGAAATGGAACGGAGCTGATCCGCAGTTTCCTTATATGGGAAGCTCATCTCCAGCTCCCGCTGCCACGGCGTGTCGGGCCCATAGGCATGCCCCTGTCCTGTCTCCCTCTCGGCCTGAAGTTTCAGGAGACGCCCTGCATAGAGGAAAACCGATTTTTCCGCAGCTTTCCTCGCTTTGGACCACTTGTCGTCACCAAGCGACGAGAGATGGGGGGACTGCTTACCCACACCGACATAGCGCGAGACCTGCCAGGCTTGATCGATCGGGACAAAGAGTCGCGAATCATTTGCAAATTCCAGTGCCAACACCTCCCCCTCCGTACCGTCGGCGGCGGAGAGACGCTGCAATCCAAGATAGCGCCCGATGCCATGTTCCGTATGAACGACAAGCTGACCCTCTTCAAATTCGGTGAAATCGATCGCAGATCGGGAGGCCCGTTGCTTCTCCCGACGAAGGTGAAGCCGACGGAGTCGTTGACTGGCCGATCTGCCGAAGAGCTCGGCATCGGCAAGCACCGCCAACTTACCCGCAGGAAAACAGAAACCGCGGGAGATCGCACCGATCCTCATTTCCGGGAGATTCTTTCCCGAGGAGAAATCGGGTAACGTCGAGGCGAGTTCCCGGAAGCGCTCCGCTTCGCCCTCCGTGGCGCTCAGGAGAAGGATGCGCCAACCGTCGTTCCGCCAGGAACCCAGCTGTCGGAAAAATTCCTGCCTGCGTGCCTCATCGATCACGAAATCACCGGCACCAAAGGAGGCAAAGGGAATCGGATCGAATGCTGTCACTTCGCCTGTTACTTCGCGTTCTTCTCCTTCATCCAAAGACTCCAGTGTCGGGGCGGAAGAGATGAGCAGGCGCTTTACCGGTGGGATGAACTGATCGGTGGAACTTTCTACATCTCCCTCTTCCGCATCCTCTGTCACCTCCCATCCGATCTCCACGACCAGATCGTCGGACTTGAGATAATCAGCCAGCCTGACACTCGGACGATCTGTGTCTCCAAGCTGGATATGACATTCATCGACCTCCCCCACCGAGGTCTGCGTATCGAGATCAAACTCCCGGATCGAGATGATTCCATCCTCGTCAAACTCAAGTCGGCAAGGCATCGACTGCTGCCAGGAAAAAAGATCCAGAATCCCACCCCTCAGGGCAAATTCGCCGCGCCTCGTGACTTGGGCCGCCCTCTCATAACCGGCATCTTCCAGAGGGAGAATCACGCTTCCGGGTGATCCTTTCCAACCCTTTGGAAGAGAAAGGAGGCTGCCTGTGAGATCAGTGACCGAGGGAACCAGTTCCTCCCATTGGGAGACATTGATGACGGGAGCTAAGACCTCACCACCTGCCAGTCGGCCAAGAAGGGATATTCTTTCCGATGCTGTTTCCGGATCGGGAAGGCCAAGGCCGGCTGCTGGCACCTCCAGATCCGGAAAAAGGGTTGCCTGATTGATCCAGACCGAAAGCTCCGAGGCGAACTCTTCCTGGGAACGCACATCACGACAGACAAACCAGATGCGTGATCCATCAGGCATCCTGCGAGCGGCCACAGCAGCCAAAAAAGGCCAGGCCTGTTCGGAAGCATCCAGGAGCTCCATGACGCCGGAGCCTGAGCGGGCACTTACACCGGCAAGCAGTGCGCGCAGACGCGGGTGCGATCCCACGGCATCCAGCAAATCGTTATGAGCGCCGGAGTAGGCCATGATATTCCAGATAGGAGTGAGAGAGAGTCCGGGAGAGAGCGGGATCGCGGAGAGATATCCCATTCAGCGAGGCGACAGGCATCACCCCGAGGCGGGAATTCGTGACAGCCATAGCAAGTGCCTTCCTCAGATCGGCAGGACGGAGATCACGCTCCATCACCGGGACTCTCTTCTTCACCCAGCCGAGCACCGACCCGGAGCGAGCGCCGCGTGAGACGGGAGGGGTGCACAGGATGATCCCATGCTTTGTACGCATCCAGACCAGCAGGTTCCCCATCGCGCAAGAGAGAGCACATCCCTTGGCATCGAGAACAACCCCCTCATCACCTCCATCGGCTCGGGCTTCAGCGAGCGCCTTCAGATGCGCCACGTAGTTTCCAGACTTCTCTCCCCAAGCATCGCCGAGAAAGGGCTTGGTCAAGACATTGAGACGGAATCCTTTCTCAAGTTGCGCATCGGTCGGAAAATGTACCGGCTCCCAGGTAAGGTAGCATCCAGCTGTACGGATAGAAGAGGCAGGAGCCCCCTCACCCGCTGTGAGATAAATCCGTAGCATGCCGTCAGAAAGAGAGACGCTTTCACTAAAACGCCGCAGTGCAGAATAGAGGGTTCGGCCCAAGGGGAAGCCATTTCGCTTCGCGGCATCGGTCAGAAGCGCAAGATGCTCGCGGGCCAGAAGAGCTTTGTTGTGTCGGATCGCAATGCTTTCGAAGAGATGCTGCCCGTAACGGAACCCTCGGTCATTTAGTGGCACGCCACCCGCGTGCGGGAGGATCAATCGTCCATTCCAATGCCAGGATCGGAAATCCGGAACGGGCGTCTTCCTCATTACCGGATCACGTTAGGCTACTCGCCCGATGACGAGGCGCCCCGTATTCCCAGTCTCTCGAGACGCTTGCGGAGGGTCGCACGGGTGATGCCGAGAAGCTTGGAAGACTTCACCTGATTGTTATTACTCAACTCCATCGCCCTCCGAGTGAAGTCCTCCTCGACCCAGGGAAGCAGTTCCCGGTCTCCATTCTCACGGGTCAGCGCCTCGAAGAGTGAGCGGGCTGCTTCCTCGACTGTGAGGGCTGTTGGGGCTTTTAGGGCTGTGAGGGCTGTCAGTTCGGTGGGAGCGGTTCCTTGGATTTTTGGAGAGGCAGATAGATCACTGACTTCGGCACTTTTTGTGACTTGGCCGAGGGGCAGGTCCTTCGGCAAGAGCACATCGCTTGTCGCCAGTACGGAGGCGCGCTGCAGGGTGTTCTGCAACTCACGGACATTGCCGGGCCAGGGGTAGGCCTGCATGACCTTGATGGACTCCCCGGAGAGTTGGAGAAGCGGGCGGTGCTGCTTCTGGGCGATGCGGGAGAGGAAATACTCTGCCAGCAAGGGGATGTCCTCCGTACGAGCGCGGAGAGGAGGCAAATGGATACCGACGACATTGAGACGGTAATAGAGATCCTCGCGGAATTCCTTCTTGGCGATAGCTTCCTCCAGATTCCTGTTTGTCGCGGCGACGATCCGGACATTGGACTTGAGAGTGGCATTGCCTCCGACCCGCGAAAACTCCCCCTCCTGGAGGACGCGAAGGAGTTTGCTCTGCACAGCCAGGGGCATCTCGCCGATCTCGTCCAGGAAGAGAGTGCCGCCGTTGCCCTGCTCGAAGCGCCCGACACGCTGGGTAGCGGCGCCGGTGAAGGAACCCTTCTCATGGCCGAAGAGCTCGCTTTCCAGCAGGTTCTCAGGAATGGCGGCGCAGTTAATCGCGATGAGGGGCTTCTTGTTTCTCTCGCTGTAATTATGAATGGCGCATGCGACGAGTTCCTTGCCACAACCGCTCTCGCCCGTGACCAGGACGGGAGCATCACTCATGGCCACGCGACCCACCATTTTAAAGACGGACTGCATCGCCTCAGACTGGCCGACAATATCGTCGTGGTACTGCTCAACGGTGAGCGCGGGTTTGACAGGTGCAGCCGAGCGAAGCTCCGCGGCAGCCTTCAGGGCCGTGTCGACCACGACCTTCATGGTGAAGGGGAGAGACTCCTTGCGCAGGAAGTCAAAGGCCCCGAGCTTCATCGACTCGATCACCGCCTGGGTCGTACCGAAGGCACTCATGATGATCACCATGGCATTCGGGGATTCGGCCCGGATCTTGGCAAGCAGGTCCAGCCCTCCAGCTGGCCTCAGGTGCATCTCCGCGATCACCAGATCGGGCTTCTCGAGACAGAAGATCTTGAAGGCGTTTGCGGAATTCGTCTCCGTGATCACGCGGACTCCCGAGGCCTTCAGTTGCTGGCGCGCCCAGTCGAGGAAGTCCGTCTCGCTATCGACGACCAGCACTGTTTGATCGATCGGTGTACTACTCATCGGCTTTAGGAGGCGTTCGCTGAGTTGGCGGCGTTCTCAACCGAGGAACCGAAACGCCGTTCCCGGGAGCCATAGTCCACGATGGCCGCATGGAGATCCTCGGCTCCAAAATCAGGCCACAGCTTGCTGGTGACATGAATCTCCGTGTAGCTGAGCTGCCATAAAAGGAAATTGGAGATCCTCATTTCCCCCGAGGTCCTGATCAGAAGATCGGGATCGGGCATCTCCCGGGTGTAGAGATGACTGGAGAGTGTTTCCGTGGTGATCTCTCCCGGCTTCAGCTTGCCCTCTACCACTTCTGCGGCGATAGCGCGCACAGCATCCAGGATCTCGTCACGGCCACCGTAGTTCAGAGCTAGGGTCAGGGTGAGGCGAGTATTGTGAGCCGTCTCCTCGATGGCCCGTTCCAGTCGCTTCCGGGCGGCTTCCGGCAGATCAGCTATCCTGCCAATGGCGGCCAGACGCACCCCGTTCTTGTTCATCATGGTGACCTTTTCCGAAAGGAAGCGCTCGAGCAGCAGCATCAGTCCAGCCACCTCGAGAGCGGGACGCTTCCAGTTCTCCGTTGAGAAAGCATAGAGCGTCAGGTACTCCACCCCTTCGTGAATGCAGGCCTCGCAGATCGTTTCGACATTGAGGGCGCCCTGCTCGTGCCCCTTGAGGCGGGGCCAGCCCCTCTCCTTAGCCCACCGGCCGTTGCCATCCATGATGATGGCGGTGTGACGCGGCACCTTGGATGGGGAGACGATACTCACAGCAAGGAATCCGGGTCGGAGCGATTCCTTAGAGTTGGATGGTCTGAGTACGACCGGGACCGACGCTGACGATGAAAAGCTTGGCTCCACTCAGCTTGGCTAGAGTCTCCGCGTAACGGCGGGCCTTGGCTGGAAGATGCTTGTACTTGCGAATAGAATCCGTGGGTGTGAGCCAGCCGGGCATGGTTATGTAGACAGGATGGCATCGGGCAAGCTCACCCGCGTCGGTAGGCGGCGTGTCGAGCACGGGGCCCTTGTTATCAATCCGGTAGCCGGTGCAGATCAGGATTTCCGGCACATTGTCCAGTCCGTCCAAGTTGGTGATCGCCAGTTGATCGACTCCGTTCACCATCGTCGCGTAGCGCGTGGCCACGGCATCAAACCATCCGCAGCGTCGAGCACGTCCCGTCGTGGCACCGAACTCCCTACCCATCCCGTGGAGCATGTCACCAATGGCATCCTCTTCCGTGGGAAGCGGCCCCTCACCCACGCGTGTGGTGTAGGCTTTCACCACGCCGATCACGCTATCGATGCGGTTCGGTGCGATACCAGATCCGGTGCAGGCACCGCCGGAGGTGGTGTTGGAACTGGTGACGAAGGGGTAGGTGCCGTGGTCGATATCCAGGAAGGTTCCCTGGGCACCCTCAAACAGGATTTCCTTCTTCGCCTCCATCGCCTTGTGGAGATAGGTGACGGTGTTCGTGATAAAAGGCTTCAGGATCTTGGCGGCGGCCATGTACTCGGCCAGTACTTTGGCGCCATTGATCGGCTTGCCACCCAAGCTCTTGATCACGGCATTGTTCTCCTTGATGCGTTGGGCAAGCTTCTCCTTGAAAACATCGGGACGGATCAGATCGGCCATGCGGAGACCGGTGCGGGCGGCCTTGTCACCATAGGCGGGACCGATACCCCTCTTGGTGGTGCCGATCTTGTTCTTACCCTTTAGGGCTTCCCGGCGTTCGTCGAGCGACCTGTGATAGGGCATCACGAGATGGGCGCTGTCACTGATGAGTAAGTTCTTGCCGACCTTAATGCCTCGTTCCTGAAGTCCCTTGATCTCGACCACCAGAGCGACTGGATCGATCACGACGCCGTTGCCGATCACGCAGATCTTTCCCTTGCGCAGGATTCCGGAGGGAATCAGATGGAGGACATACTTTTTGTCACCGTCGACGATCGTGTGGCCGGCGTTATTCCCTCCCTGGCTACGAACCACGATATCCATGTCGCCGGTCAGGACATCGATGATTTTTCCTTTGCCCTCATCTCCCCACTGGGAGCCTACAAGAATGGTGTTTGACATGGTATTGAAGCTAAAAAACCGGATCAGAGTCCGGGCAAGTGGTTAAAAATCGCCACACCTCTGAAGGAATGCAAGGAGAAAGCCCCCTCCTCCTCGGAAAGGGCTTCCCTAAAATCGTGCAAAACTTAGAACTTCACCCCGGCGGACCAGAAGATGTTCTGGCTGACCAGATCGCTATTTCCCGCCGCGGCGTTATAGAAGAAGGAGGTATAATCACTTCTTGTTTAACTCCACGGTCATAGCTAAAGCCCAGGAATCAGGGCATAATCGGGTAATTATTCCGGTATTCAAACCGGTATAATCGGGCATATATTCCGGTGTCATGAAAACAGATTCGATTCTCATCACTCCAGAACTGCTCTCTTTACTCTCGGAAATCGACGAGTTCAAGGGAGCCTGGCGCTTGCTGGGAACTCTTGCGCCAGAACGGCTTAACGCACTACGGCGCGTGGCAACAATCGAGAGTATCGGCTCATCAACGCGCATCGAGGGGAGCAAACTGACCGACCGTGAAGTGGAGCAATTACTCTCCAAGCTGGAGATCAAGAAATTCGACGGCCGCGATGAACAGGAAGTCGCCGGATATGCCGAAGTCATGGAGACCGTCTTCCATGCCTTTGCCGATATCCCGATCACTGACAATCATCTCAAGCAGCTGCACCGCGACCTTCTACGCTACAGTACCAAGGACGAGCGTCATCGAGGAGAGTATAAGAGCCTGCCCAATAATGTTGGTGCGTTTGATGAATCAGGGAAGATGATCGGCATCGTCTTTGAAACGGCCTCGCCGTTTGACACACCACGCCGCGTGGCCGAGTTGCTGACGTGGCTCAAGGATACCCGGGAACTTGGCCGGATGCATCCCCTGCTGATCGTTGCCATATTCATCGTGATCTTCCTGGAAGTCCATCCCTTCCAAGACGGGAACGGCCGCTTGAGCAGAATTCTCACCACCCTGCTGTTGTTGCAGGCTGGTTATGTCTATGTCCCTTACAGCTCTCTGGAGAGCGTCATCGAGAATAGCAAGGAGGACTACTATCTAGCCCTGCGCCAGACGCAAACCACCATCCATAACGAGGCTCCAAACTGGCAGCCGTGGCTGATGTTCTTCATGCGCGCCTTACAGCAGCAGAAGCGCCACTTGGCACTCAAAGTCGAGCGGGAGAAGAACGCACTCTCCGTCCTCTCGGAGCTGGCCATCAAGATAATGGACTACGTGCGTGCCCATGGCCGGGTGGCGACACGCGACATGGTCCGGGAGACAGGCGCCAGTCCCAATACCTTGAAAGCAACGTTCAGCAATCTCGTCGAAAAGAGGCTCTTGATCCGCCATGGCGGAGGAAGGTCAACATGGTACAGCCTGTCATGACCAAACTCTATTTTTACGACAATTTTGTGTGGTAGATACCCAACAGAGAAAGCGGTATACTGCCTTCCATGACCAATCCCGTTTGACCCCTCCGTTTAGCCCCCCCTCACCTATTTATGAGAATATATGGGGAAACTTGAGATTAAAGGTAACCAGCCGCAGAAGCTTGTAGAATCTAACTCTAGAGGCGATAAGGGCGCTCTATCCAGTTGAGCTACGGGTGCCAAATAGAATAAGTTTGAGGGTAAGTAACCACCGGGTCATTCCCGTTTGGGGAATCCTAGTACCAGATCCAAGATGTTGGCAGTTGTTCTGTAATGGTAGGATCAGCAAGTGATTGCCCTGAAAGCCTATCTCCTACTCATCAGAACTTCACCCCGGCGGACAAGAAGACTGCATGGATGGGAGGAGCCATGAAGCGGGGGAGGTTGACGATCAAATAGGAGAGTGGTACCAGTCTCTGCATGAGCATTACTGAGATCGAAAGCATGACTGTGACGGAGCGTCTGCAAGCGATCGAAATGCTCTGGGCCTCGGTTTCCCGAACGAAATCAGAGGTCCCGTCCCCCCCGTGGCATAGCAATGTGCTCAATGCGCGGCGTGAGAAGGTGGAAGCTGGCCATGGAACCTTCTTGCCTCTATCGGAACTTCGCGATCGCCTCAGGACATCCTGATCGTGAGACCTGTCGTCGTCCTCGCCGAGGCCGCTGAAGATATCGAAGCATCAAGAGAGTTCTACGATTCAGTCGAAGTTGGTTTAGGTAATTACTTCGCTGACTCGATTATCACAGATCTGGAGAGTCTTGCTCTCTTTCATGGGGTCCATGCCAAACACTTTAGATTTCACAGGATGCTCGCAAGCCGTTTCCCCTTCGGGATCTATTACGAAGATTCCAATGAAGAGACCCGCATCTTCGGCGTTCTGGATCTCCGCGGGGATCCATCACGGATAAGGACTGCGTTGTCCGGACGTTAAAGCTACCCATGGCACAGACACATCGACACTGGCTCGTCAAATCGGAACCCTCGGCCTACGCATGGGCCGACCTCGTGCGCGACAAGAAGACTGCATGGACCGGCGTTCGCAATTTCCAAGCCCGTAATAATCTGCGCGCCATGAAGAAGGATGACCTCGTTCTTTTCTACCAGAGCGTGACCGATCCCTCGGTGATGGGGATCTCCAAAGTGGTGAAGGAGGCTTACGCCGATGCCACCGCGTCGGAGGGTGATTGGAGCTGCGTCGATCTGGCCGCCGTGAAGGCACTCCCCGCTCCTGTGACGCTCAAGGAAATCAAGGAGGATCCCTCCCTCGCAGAGATCTCACTCATCAAGCAGTCCCGACTCAGCGTGATGCCTGTAAAGCCTGAGGAGTATGCAAGGATCCTGGAAATGGGCGGCTTATAGGAAGCGCTTGTAGGAAACTTAAGGAATTCCTTAGAGCGGGTTTAGGGGAGCATTGGCCACAAAAAGCACAAGAGGCACAAGAGGCACACGGGAAAAGAGGGTGCTTCCACTTCCGCTGTCGATGCTTTGCCCAGCAATTCCAAACAGCTAGGAGCTGAAAAGAACATCCTGTCTTCATAATCTCTCTGCGCCTCTGCGGGAAAATATGCAGTCTGTTTAGCGAACTCTGCGCGAGTTTTATCGGATGCCCTACTCGTCGAGCACGGCTAGATCGCTTGCGGTAACCCGAAGGACCTCCTCCAGTGAGGTCAGTCCCATGGAGGCTTTGCGCCATCCATCCTTTCTCAGGGGGATCATTCCGTCGTTGACTGCCTGCTCGGCAAGTTCGTTGCCCGTGGCCCGTCTCTGAAGCAGTTCCTGCAAGGCATGGGTTACAAGACAGATCTCCATGATGGCAAGCCGGCCGGCATAGCCGCTCTGCCTGCAAGACTGGCATCCCACAGGCTGCCGCAGACCTCCCGCCAACTCCTTCGGAAAACCAATACCCTCAAGTTCTGTGCTGGATATCTCCGAGGGCTTGGAGCATTTCGGGCAGAGTTTCCTGACAAGGCGCTGCGCCAAGAACGCACGGACGGAAGAGCCCACAAGGAATGGCTCTACTCCCATGTCAATGAGTCGGGTGATGCCGCCGACAGCATCGTTCGTATGGAGCGTACTGAAGACCAGGTGACCAGTCTGTGCGGCACGAATGGCGATCTCGACCGTCTCCCGGTCGCGCATCTCACCGATCATCACGACATTCGGGTCACCGCGGAGAATGCTTCGTAGGGCGTTGGCAAAGGTCAGGTCGATCTCCGGCTTCACCGCGATCTGAATGACCCCGTCGATCTTGTGCTCCACAGGATCCTCGATCGTAATGATCCGGCGTTCTTTCACATTGAGAGCGCTGAGGAATGTGTAGAGCGAGGTACTCTTGCCACAACCGGTGGGGCCTGTCACCAGGACAATGCCGTTCGGCATCGCGATCAATGAGCGGATGATCTTCTCGACGCCCTCCTCCAGACCGAGGCGCTTGAAATCGAACTGCTCGGCGCCCAGCAAACGGAGGCTGACATTCTCCCCGTGCACACAGGGGATCGTCGCGACACGTACGTCGATAGGACGCCCCTTGTGCTCGAGTGCGATACGCCCATCCTGCGGCAATCGCCGCTCGGCAATGTCCAGTGAAGCCATGATTTTCAGACGCGAGGTCACGGAATCCTGAAGGACCCGGATATTCGGCGGAACGGGGGCCTCGTGCAGCACACCGTCGATGCGGTAGCGGATGCGGAGATCGTGGCCGAGTGGCTCGAAGTGAATATCGGTGGCCCCCTGCTGGAGTCCCTCGCGCAGAATCTGATTCACGAACTTCATGACCGAGGCCTCGGGATCCTCGCCGTCTAGGACATTGACCTCCTCTTTCTCAACAAAGGCCTCCTCGTCCCGTCCCTCCAGCAGTTCCTCGAAGGTCTCGGCACCGACGCCATAGGCAGCCTTCACAGCTTCGGTCAGTCGGCGGCGCGTCGTCATCACAAGATGGACAACACCCGGGTGATGATGGGTGACTGCCTGCCAGGCGGCATGGTCGAAGGGATCCCAGATCAGGAGACTCAGTTCATCTGAGGAAGATGTCGTTTCTTCCTCCGGCGGATTAATCTCATTGCCTTGTTCCCGGGGCTGCTCAGGCAAGATCTGAAAACCCAGGGCAAGTCTTGCGGGAAACGAGGAACGGACATTCTCGGCCGGAGTCACCTGATCCTCTTCCCTCCACTCCATACCGAGGAGAGAGGCCAACTCCTTCATGAAATCGTTTTCGGGGACAGTACCCGTGGCGATGACCGCAGCGACCTGGGACTGCTGCGAAAAAGCCGCGCGAGCAAGGGCCTCCCTCACGACATCCAGATCAGCACAGCCGGCTTTTTCCGCGCCAGAGAGCAGCAGATCGGCCAAACCCTGACTCATTGCTGGGGCAGGTTTTTGGAGCGTAGTGTTAGACACGGGGTAACTATCCCTCATCGGGAAACGGTCGCAAGATCGTATTAACGCGAACTCCGAAGATGACAGTGATGAGTTGGCATAAGATACTGGCCGATAGGAGTTGCGAAGATTCCAAGGGCGTATCGATTGATACAGGCGAGGATCGATAAGACTTCTTTGCAGTCAGTAGATTACGTCAGATCGCTCTGCTCAACTTCGGAGTTCGGGTTTAACCCAAAAAGATCCTTGCCGTCACCAGATAACAGGTGACCGTGAAGAGATCGGCTGCCGCCAGGGTGATCGGGCCCGCCGCAATCTTGGGGTCCCAGTGGACACTACGGAGCAGTACGGGCACGAGCACGCCCAGCAAGCCTGAAACGAGCACGGAGAGCACAACGCTCCCGCCGATCGAAATCGCTGCCACAGTATCGTGCCAGCAGAGAGAGACCATCAGCGCCACGGCAACCCCGGCAAGCAACCCAAGCAAGGCGGCCGTGACTCCCTCGCGGTGGAGTCTCACACGGAGCCATTTCCATCGCACCCGGGAATGGGGTAGCGATTGAACCGTCAACGCCAGCGACTGGGCGGCAACCGCCTCGCCAAGTCCCAGCACCAAGGCCATGAAGACAGCCAGAACGACCCTTTGCTGGAGGGTCGATGCAAAAGCCCCTGCCAGAACGGCGCAGAGCACCCCTCCCGAGACGGTGGCTGCCAACCATGGGAAGCGAATACCGAAGGCCTTCCACGGGGAGGCATGCAGCACTTCCTGCACATGGATGCCGATCGACTGAAAGAGCTGGTCGTTATTGGTTCCGGTGCTGAGCTCCATCACCTCATCGGTAAAGAGCCCCACATCAATGATGCCACGAAGCCGCTTGTTTCCGTCGACCACGGGAATTGCCAGGAACTTATGAAGAATAAAGCACTCGCAGGCCTCCATCAGGGTTGCATTCTCCGGAAGAGAAAGCACCCGAGTCATCATCACCTCCGAGATCAGACTGTCGAGTGGTTCGGTCAGAAGTTTCCGAGCTGGTACCACCCCGGAGAGATGCTCCTCGGCATCGACGACATAAAAGTAAAAGATCCGCTCTGCTAATCCGGTGGCGCGGATCGCATCAAGAGCCTGCCTGACAGTCTGATCGACCCTGAGAGGCGGCGGGCCCGGACTGATGAATTCTGAAATCGGGCGGCCCAGATGTTCCTTGGAAGCGCTCCCCGCAGGCGATGATTTAGGGGACATTGCCCGGAAATTCGCGGAGCGCGCAGTTACCCGAATTGCTTACTGAGAAATCCTAGCCCTTAGCCTTCCGGGTCTTGGCTGGGGCAGGGGGCGTGCCACCGGGGACTTCGGAAACCTTGAAAGCGAGCTTCTCTCCGTCACGGGTTACCTGGATCTTGTCACCCGCCTTGAAAGTTCCACGGAGGATCTCCTCGGCCATAGGGTCCTCGAGGTAGCGCTCAACGGCACGACGCATCGGACGGGCTCCATACGTGGGATCGTATCCCTTCTCGATCAGGAGTTCATGCGATGCCGCATCGAGAGTGAGATGGATTTCCTTCTCCTTGATCCGATCGACCACCTTGACTACCTCAAGATCGACGATGCGCGTCAGCATCTCCTTGGAGAGCGTGTGGAAGACAATGATGTCGTCCAGACGGTTCAGGAACTCGGGTTTGAAGACCTTCTTGGTCTCTTCCAGAATCTTGCCCTGCATCGTGTCGTAACCTTCATCGTGCTTCGGAGCACCGAATCCGAGCGTGGTCTGCTTCTTGATCAGCTCGGCGCCGACATTCGAGGTCAGAATGATGATGGTATTCCGGAAGTCGATCTTGCGCCCGAGACTGTCGGTAATGGTCCCCTCCTCCAGGATCTGGAGCAGGAGGTGCATGACGTCGGGATGGGCTTTTTCCACCTCATCAAACAGGACGACGGAATAGGGACGGCGGCGAACGGCCTCGGAGAGTTGTCCTCCCTCCTCGTGACCGACATAGCCCGGAGGGGATCCGATGAGCCTCGAGGAGGTGAATTTCTCCATGTACTCGGACATGTCGATCTGGATGAGCGCGTCAGAGTCGCCGAACATGAATTCCGCCAGCGAGCGGGCCAGAAAGGTTTTACCGACACCTGTGGGGCCGAGAAAGATGAAGGAACCGATCGGGCGGCGTGGATCCTTGAGGTCGGCGCGGGAGCGGCGGAGCGCCTTGCTGATTGCAGTGACGGCTTCGTCCTGACCGATCACGCGCTTCTTGAGCTCTTCCTCCATGGCTAGGAGTTTTGCAGTCTCCTTCTGCTCCATGCGGTTGAGCGGCACACCGGTCCACTTGGAGAGGACATGCATGATCTCCTCTTCGCCGACGACAACCTCTCGCTCATCACGCTCTTTCCGCCAGACAGCCAGCGCCGTTTCCAGATCCTCTTTGGCTTTTTTCTCGGTATCGCGAAGTGAAGCCGCCTTCTCGAAATCCTGGGCCTTGATGGCGGCCTCTTTTTCACCCCGGATCCGGTCGATGTCGGCCTCGAGATCCTTGGTGGAGGGAGGGCGGGTCATCGCACCGATCCGCGCACGCGAACCGGCCTCGTCCATGAGATCGATCGCCTTGTCGGGCAGGAAGCGCCCGGTGAGGTAGCGGTCGGAGAGTTTGGCAGCAGCCTCCAGCGCAGCATCGGTGATGACGGCCTTGTGGTGAGCCTCGTACTTCGGACGAAGGCCCTTGAGAATGAGAACGGTGTCGGTGACGGAAGGCGCCTCGACCTTCACGGACTGGAAACGACGCTCCAGTGCGGAGTCCTTCTCGATGTACTTGCGGTACTCATTGAGCGTGGTGGCCCCGATGCACTGGAGTTCGCCGCGACTGAGGGCCGGCTTGATGATGTTGGAGGCATCCATGGCGCCTTCGGCAGAGCCTGCACCGACAATGGTATGCATCTCGTCGATGAAGAGGATGACATTCTTGTTTTTGCGGATTTCGTCCATCACCGCCTTGATGCGCTCTTCGAACTGTCCGCGGTATTTCGTGCCGGCCACCATGAGGGCAAGATCGAGCGTGATGACACGCTTGCCGACCAGAAGTTCCGGCACATTACCGGCGACAATCTCCTGAGCGAGTCCCTCGGCGATGGCTGTCTTGCCGACACCGGCTTCGCCGATCAATACGGGGTTGTTCTTGCTCCGACGGCAGAGAATCTGAATCACGCGCTCGATCTCCTCGGCACGGCCGATCACGGGATCAAGCTCCCCCTTGGAGGCCATCTCCGTAAGGTCGCGTCCAAAGGCTTTCAGGGCTGGGGTCTTCCCCTCTTTTCGGGAAGAGCTTCCGGAGGCGGAGGCCATTTCCTCTTCGTCACCCGAACCGTCGTGTTCCTGACCCTCCTCGGGGTTGAAGTTCGGATCGAGCTCCTTGAGCACCTCGTTGCGTGTGCGGTCGAGATCGACTTCAAGATTCTTCAAAACCTGGGCGGCAACCCCTTCGCCTTCACGGAGCAGGCCGAGCAGGATATGCTCGGTTCCGACATAAGAATGCTGTAAGGCCTTGGCCTCTTTGCCAGCGAGGGCCAGCACCTTCTTCACGCGGGGCGTGTAGGGGATATTCCCAACCATCTTATTCTCCTGACCAGAACCAACCTGCTTCTCAACCTCTTGGCGGACAGTCTCCAAATCCAGTCCCATCTTCTGAAGCACATTCACGGCCACTCCCTGGCCCAGCTTGATGAGTCCCAGGAGCAGATGCTCAGTGCCGACATAGTTATGGTTAAAGCGATCAGCTTCCTTGCGTGAGAGAGCAAGGACCTGCTGGGCGCGTGGCGTGAAATTGTTCATCATGATTCCTCGCTTGTTTCGGATGTGCTGCTTGTGCTCGTGGTGGAGGATCCGTTGGTCGGGATTTTCCCAATTTCAGGTTCCGGCATCTGCTTTAACTTCGCTCGAATAAGGGCCGCGCGCAAGGAATCGCGTTCTTCGGCCCCCAATTTCGTGACTTGCAGCCCTTTCTGGAGATGGGCCGGCTGAGTCTCGATGAAAAGTTCATCCACGTGGAGACGGTTGTTTGAAGGGAAGAGGCCCAGATCGACACCCATCTTGATAAAGGAGAGGAGATTCAAGGCCTCCTTCGACGTGATCGAATGGGCGTGGCAGAGGATGCCATAGGCTCTTCCGATCTGATCCAGGAGAGTTTCGGCGCGCTGCTGGAGCAGAATCTGCCGTGCATTCTGCTCATGCTCGAGGATCTGGAAAATGACCTTATTCAGACGCCCGATGATCTCCTCCTCGGTCTCTCCGAGAGTCGTCTGATTGGATACTTGGAAGAGGTTCCCCATTGCCTCGGTCCCCTCCCCGTGAAGGCCGCGCACGGCAAGACCGATCTTGTTGACCGAGTTGATGATCTTGTTCACCTGCTCTGACATGACGAGGCCAGGCAAATGCATCATCGCGCTGGCCCTCATTCCCGTGCCGACATTCGTCGGGCAGGCTGTCAGGTAGCCGAGATCGTTATGGAAGGCAAAGTCCAGCGTGTCCTCCAGCTCTGAATCAGTCTGGTTGATCATGGCAAAGACCTGGTCCAGCTGAAGCCCTGCGCGGATCGCCTGCATCCGGAGGTGATCCTCCTCATTGATCATGAAGCTGAGAGTCTGGGACGTGTTCATCACGACGGCGCTGCCGGCTCCCTTGGCCGCATGCTCACGGCTGATCAGGTGGCGTTCGACAAGCACCTGCTTCTCGAGTGACGAAAGATCATCCAGCTTCTCGGAGAAGGATTCCTCCATCTCGGGAAGCTGCTCCACGGCTGTACGGATCTCTTCGAGGACCGCCACTCGTTCCGCCTTCTTAGCCCATCCCGGGAATGGTTTGCCTTTCAGATTGCGAGCCAGCCTGACACGACTGCTTACCACGATCTGATCATGAGGACCGGCTCCGCTGAGCCACTCGCCTGTGTTGGCAATGATCCGGGAGAGCTTCACGATTGCTTGCGGGGTTTTGGAACTCCAAGAGCCTGGGCAGGCTCGACCGTTCCGAGAGATTGAGTTATTGAGGCAATGCGGTTCACTTCGGCAGAGGGCTCCTGAGAAAGTATCGCCTCGGCATGGGACTCCTCCTCCAGCTTGCGGATCCGGTCACGCAGGGTTGCCGCCTCTTCGAACTGCTCCTCCTGGACCGCCTTCTGCAGACTTGCCTGCAACTCAGTCATCTCCTTGTTGCGCAGACGCCCGACACGTAGCTTGGCTGGCACTTTTCCGGTGTGGATGCTGCCACGGTGCATGTTCTTGAGCATGC
Source organism: Chthoniobacterales bacterium (assembly GCA_026461395.1). Classification (GTDB taxonomy): domain Bacteria; phylum Verrucomicrobiota; class Verrucomicrobiia; order Chthoniobacterales; family UBA6821; genus UBA6821. The sequence continues at coordinate 28,881 of JAPJNA010000044.1, forward strand.
CGGATAGTCCCTCGGCAAAAGCGTCATAACAGGCACTGCATCCGAGACGTCCCGTTTTCTTGAAATCGGCCTGTGAGAACCCACAGACCGGACAGCGATTGCCGGCAGGGTTCTTGTCAATTTCCTGAGCGGCCCCCAGACCCAGTAAGAGATCCGCCAGAGCGAATCCTGTCGGATCGTTGACCCCCTTCTCCTTCGAGCATCCCTCGCAGAGATTCACCTTCTGCATCTTACCCTCCACGATCTGGGTCAGGAAGACAGTGGCCTCCTTAGATTTGCAGACGTCACAGAACATAGCGTTTAGAGCGAGTTTGATACTGGTCCACCCATTCTCTTTCCTGGCGAATATGGAGTGAGGTTTTCGCGCAGAGGGGCAGAGGCGCAGAGTTCAGCAATGGCATGAGAGCGATGACTGCAATCACTCAAAAAAACTCCCGAGGATCTAAGGTGGAATGATCCCCATTCCTTCACCTCACTTCCTGAGTTCCTGAGTTCCATATTAAATACTTTCACCTCAATAGATCGGCGTGCCTTCGGTCTGTGTCAACTCGTGGAATCGAGCAATCAGGCGCTGAGTGACTGGGCCGGGCTTACCATCCCCAATCGGGCGCTTATCAAGCTCCACGGCGGGAATAATCTCGGCGGCCGTCCCGGTCAGGAAACACTCGTCGGCTGTGTAGATATCGTAGCGGGTCATCTGAGGTTCGGAGACCTTCAGTCCCAACTCCTCAGCGATCTGAATAGCCACGGCACGCGTGACTCCAGCGAGCGCTCCCGAGGAGATCGGCGGCGTGGTGATCAATCCGTCGGAGACAATAAAGATATTGTCACCAGTGCACTCAGCAACGAGCCCCTGCTCGTTCAGCATCAGCCCCTCGCCTGCTCCGGCATGGGTGGCCTCGATCTTGGCCATGATGTTGTTGAGGTAATTCAGGGACTTCACCATCGGACTGAGGGCCCCATGGGCAATACGTCGCGTGGAGCAGGTCACGACCTTCAGTCCCTTCTCATAGCTCTCGGCGGGATAAAGCGTGATCTTGGCCGCAATGATGATAACTGTCGGCTTCGGGCAATGCTCCGGGCTCAGGCCCAGATTTCCCTTGCCTCGGGTCACTACAAGGCGGATGTAGCCATCCTTCAGCTCGTTGCGGCGGATCGTCTCAAGCAATGCCTCGGTCATTGCGGCGCGATCCAGCGGAATCACCATCCAGATCGCGGCCGCCGACTTGTAGAGTCGGTCGATATGCTCCTCCAGACGGAAGACCTTGCCGTTGTAGAATCGGATCCCCTCGAACACACCGTCCCCATAGAGAAGGCCGTGATCAAAGACCGAGATCTTAGCCTCGGATTCAAGGTAGAAAGCACCGTCGATATAGATCTGCATGACTTCTTAAATATGGATTGGAGCAAGGTCGCTGACAAGCGACTAGGCGTCAAACATGGCCCCGATTTCCTTACCGTATTTCTCGGCAATGACATGGCGGCGGAGTTTGAAGGTCATCGTGAGCTCGTCGCCGACCTCAAAGGGCTTCTCGATTAGCTCAAACGCGGCGATGCGCTCGAAGGTCTTGAATCCCGTAGTTTCCCCGACAAGACGCCTGATCTCGAGGCGGAGCATCTCTCGGGCCTCAGGACGTACCTTGAGTGCTGCAACATCATCGGCAGATATGCCTACTCCAGCAAATCCGGCAAGCGAAGGCACGACCAGTAGTCCGAGATGCTTCTGATCCTGACCTACGACCATGCATTGGTCGATCAGGTGGGACTCGAGCAGTTTGGACTCGATCGGGAGGGGTTCCACATTCTCGCCGCCTAGCAGGACGATGGTCTCCTTGCACCGGCCGACGATCTTCAAACAGTCATTGAAAGTGACAAGTCCGATATCCCCTGTGGCAAGCCACCCATCCTGCAGGACACGAGCTGTTACCTCGGGATCCTTGTAGTATCCCTTCATGATCTGAGGGCCCTTGGCATGGATCTCACCACGCTTCCCACGGCCGAGATCCCTACGTGTCGGATCGGGATAGAGAATCGTACCCGTCACGAGATCGACGATCCGGATCTCCGTGCCAGGAAAGACGGGTCCGACCGTGCCGATCACGAGTTTTTCCCAAGTCCGAACAGCCAAGACTGGACAGCTCTCTGTGAGCCCATAGCCCTCGAGCACAGGGATGCCGATGTCATTGAAGAAGGTATCGACATGGGGAGGCAGGGCTCCACCTCCGGAGATCGTCCCCCGGAACTCACCGCCGACCACGGCACGCAGCTTGGAGAGAACCAAGCGATCCAGCAGTAACGATGGGATCATGCAGAGCGCCCAGCCTATGGCATGACGAATCGCCATCATCGCCGAGACCAACACATCACGACCCTGGAGATCAATCTGCCTGCCGGAGAAGAAGGAATCGGCAGTGCGCACCTCGTGGGCTGTGAAGCGGGCCGTCCTAAATAGGATCCTGCGGAGCAGCGGAGCCTTCTCAACCTTGGACAAGATCCGCTGATAGAGCCCCTCCCAGAGACGCGGAGCGGAGACCATGATCGTCGGCTTCACGGACTGCAAATCCTCTCCAAGATGTCGAAGCGTCGTGTAGTAGGTATGGACGCCGCAGGCGATCGAGATCACCTCAAAGACGCGCTCGTAGCTGTGCCAGATTGGTAGGATCGAGAGGGCCCGGTCCTTGGGTGTCAGCACGAAAGGGAGATTCTGAATCTGCGAGGCCATCGCGGCATGGGTGAGCTGGACTCCCTTAGGTACTCCCGTCGTCCCGGAGGTGTAGATGAGGGTGAAGAGATCCTCGGGACTGATGCCTGCGATCCGCTCCTCAGCGCGCTGATCGCCCTGGAGACGCAACTTCTCCCCCCGGATCTCGAGATCGCGAAGTACGTGGACATTCTTCGGAAGATGCCCCTCCCTCTCTACGGGGCTCATCAGAATCAGATGGCGGAGCTTAGGGAGTTGTCCGCGTACGGACTCCACCTTGGCAAGCACGGCATCATTCTGAACAAAGGCCACCTCCACATCGGCGTGATCGAGGATATAGGCGATCTCACTGTCCGTCACATCAGCGGCACGCGGCACATCGGCAGCCCCACAGAACTGCACGGCGGCATCGGCCAGAATCCACTCGAAGCAATTATCAGAGAGGATCGCGATATGATCGCGCGCATCGACACCGAGCTCGATCAATGCCGTCGCAAGGGCATACGAGCGGTCAATCCATGCTCCGAAACTGACGGAGTGAAATGTCCCGTCGACACGACGGGTGGAGAAGGCCGGACACCGGCCCCACCGGTTCCCCGCCTCCGCAAAGAGGGAGGCGAGGTTAGGAGCGGAAATCCGTCCGGTCATGAGGTGACCGTGACGGAATGATTAATACGAGGCAGGGGCTGCAGGAGCAGCCGCGTCTGTTCCGAAAGTAGAAACAGGTGCCGGTGCCGTGTGATCGACGGAAGACGTGGAGACCACCTCGGGAACGATCCCCATAGGGATGATCCCATCGGCGACATAGAGTCCTTCGCCTGTCTTGTTCACTCCGGCAAGCTTGCCGATGCGGACATAGAGGGTCTGCTTGGGGTTCTTGGCGGTCCAGATGTAGTTATCCTGCTCAAGACCGATAAGGATCTCCGTCACCTTCATGGGACGGTTGTAGCGATGAAGGACCCTTACCACGGCAGGAGCCAGAGGACCCGAGGGGGAAGTAGGACGAGGGCGGCCGGCTAGCTTCGAAGTGCTGGGCGTGCCATCGGCGGAGAGCTTGCGGCCGGAGCCCGGTGGACGACCACGGCGGCGGGGGGTCTGAGCTGCCTCCAGAAGCTGGTTCTTCATGATCACGGTGGCAGGAGGGAGTTCCAGGGTGTCGCCGAGGAGTTCGTGGAGCTTCTGCTGAAGACGCTCGATTTTCGATGCGATCTTCATCGCTTTCTTCAATGTGACGGAGTCAGGGATGGACATATCGGTGTAGGGTATCGGGTTTAGGTAATCGGTGATGGGTCTTTAGGGAACCAAGCCCGTGGGAACGGGCGCGGTAGACTGAGAGCGAAGTGAACAGCCCCGTCAGGGGTGGCACCGCTTGCCGGGAGGCAAGTGCCATCAATCAGGGATGGACATGGTGGGTATTAGGTTATTGGAATTAGGGTATGGGTAATCTTACGCGGTACGGAAAGTGATGCGGGCCTTGGTCAGGTCATAAGGGGACATTTCAACAGTCACCTTGTCACCGGGGACAATTCGGATGAAATGCTTACGCATTTTCCCAGAAATATGAGCCAATAATACGTGGCCGTTTCCGAGCTTCACACGAAACATGGTGCCGGGTAGAACCTCGACGACAACGCCTTCGGTAGTGATTGCTTCTTCTTTAGCCATAAAGGAGAAGTTTAATATCTAAAACATCGCTATCTGAAAAGAGAAATATATCACTTTTAACAAAAGAGAATAGGTATCACCTCTCTCCAAATCTTTTTACTTTGTAACCTTTTAACTTTTTAGTCGGATGCGTTAGCATCCAAGTCCCGTGTCCACATCCAAGAATTCCAAGAACATCGTCTATTTCGATCTGGAAACCCAACGAACCGCCAATGATGTGGGAGGATGGGACAAGAAAGCCGATATGGGGGTCTCCATCGGAGTCACATACAGCACAGCGACGGAGAGTTACGAGATTTTTACCGAGAAGCGTGTCGGGGATCTCATTGAACTCCTGAGTCGTGCCGATCTGGTCATCGGCTATAATAATAGGCGCTTCGACTATGAGGTCCTGATGGGTTACACCATTCTGGACCTCCCACATCATCTTCCCACTCTGGACATGCTTGAGGTGGTGGAGAAAGCTGCCGGGCACCGCCTGCCCCTGGACTCCATCGCAACAGCGACGCTCGGAGTCGGCAAGACTGCAGAGGGACTGGATGCCATCCGCTGGTGGAGAGAGGGGAAAATCATGGAAGTCGCGGAATACTGCTGCTTCGACGTGAAGGTTACGAAACTGGTTCATGAATACGCTGTGGAGCATGGCAAGCTCCACTACATCGACAGGTTCTCCCGCAGGCAGACTCTCACCGTGGAGATTCCATGATCCAACCGCTAGATACAGCGCGCAATAGTTGGCGGCTTCTCTGGCTGGATCTGGAGGAGCCTGTTCCCAAGCCCAAGCCATCCCTTCTTTCCAATGCGACCGGTGCTTCCCCTGTTTTCTTAGCAGGGCTCCAGGGATCCGAGCAGGAATATTATCTTCCCACGTGCCTGCTGGTGACCACATCAGCCGGCAAACCGCTCTGCCCTCCCGAAATCATGGAGGAGCTCGACCAGGTAAGGGCCGAGCAACTCCTCGGCCGTCTCTTCGATGAACACGGCGCCCCGGATCGTCTTACCATCGCGGAGAGCGACGACTGGGATACGGAGGCTTGGCAAGCCTTTGCACTCGATTGCCGGATCGAGATTGCCTTCGGGGCATTCCCAACCGCGAAGCCCGGGGATCTCCTGCAGTTCGTCCGTAGGATCACACAGCGCCTCCGGGGTGAGGAATTCCACTCCCCGAGCGCTATCGCACGGGGCCTAGTGGTCGCCTCTCGCCGACTACGCTCACCAGGAAAAAAGAGCGCCCACTTGAAGAAAGCTCTGGAACAGGATGCCGACTGCCTCCTTGCACGGATCGAGCTTGCCGATACTGATTACCAAGCGGCCCGTTGGACGGAATGCCGCCGCGGGTATCAGGAGCTCATTGATCGTGAGAAACGCCGCTGGAAGGGGGAATCTCCCGAGTGGTGGACCGATCTGGAAACACGCCCCTTCATGAGAGCACTCTACGGACGGGCCATGACCGAATGGCACCAAGGCCACTTTGCGGAGACCGCCAAGGATCTGGAACATCTCCTGACTCTCAATCCCTCGGACAATCAGGGAGTACGTTTCCTTGTCCCCTTGGTTTATCTCCTAGGAGAGAATGAAAGCAAGGCCCTCAAATCCCTGGAAGATTACGAGAAGAACTATCCCGACGATTACTGCGAACCGGCGCTTCTCTTCGGAAAAGGACTCACCCTCTGGCGTTCGGGAGACGAGACAGGGGCAGCGGAAGCCTACAAAGAAGCCATGCTCAAGAATCTCTACATCGCCCCCCTGCTTCTGGACCTGCCGACTCCCTCTTCAGAAATCTGGCATCCCAATGACCGCTCGGAACCAGGATATGCCCAAGATTTTATGCAGTCCTATGCGACTCTCTGGGACAGGGATCCGGCGGCCCTTCGTTTCCTCCGGGAAAGCTATACGACATTCCTGCCCTCTGCGGAAAAGGTCATTGCCCACCGCCAACTGATGAGCGAGTGGCAGGACCAGCGCTACGACCGGGAGTTCAAGAGCCGCTGGAAAGCAATGACCGAGCTCGATGAACAGCTCACCGGCTCTCCGGAAAGGTGAGGCAAGACATTAGCGTCTTCTCATGAGAAGCCCTTCTCCCATTCCCTTAATCAGCTAAGCGACGTCAGTAGCGGAAACCCAGCTTAGCGGGAGTGTTCGTGGCCTGAGCATCACTCGCTGCTGTTGGAGCGGCAACGGGCTTGGGTGCAGGAGAAGGGGAGGCCTGCGGTGCGTCCGCGGGTTGGGGAACCGTAGACAGTTTCAGAGCCTCGTTGGCCACATAACCGTTCTGACCATCAAAGATGCGCACGAAGCTATAGCCGATTTCCTTGCGAAGAACCTCAACCTCATCCCCCTTGGCCAGAGACAAGTCGGGTCCATTACCCTGCAAAGGCCCATTGCGATAGAAGGGTGTGTGATCTACAGAAACCTCCATCTTAGGGCTGTTCGTAGAGTTATACTCGATAGAGCTGCAAGCGGCTAGCAACAGCATCGTCACCAAGAAAAGAGTCGAGATAGCAAAGCGCAATTTCACAGCACATTTCTATGCTTGGAAATTCCACCTATGCCAAGCCCGTATTAATTCCCTCCCAAAACTTCCCCGTAAATCCCCTCGATGCGCCGTGCAATCCCCCTGATATCGTAATTTTGTATTACTGTTCGACGCCCTTCGGCACCAAGAGTTTCGCGGAGAGACTCTTCGGCAATCAACCGGCATAAAGAATCCCGAAAAGATCCAAGGTCTCCCGGCGGTGAAAGCAAGGCATTCTTACCATGGGTGCAAACCTCCGCGATCCCATCCACGGCCGAGGCCACCACGGGAACACCGCTGGACATGGTCTCCAGAAGCGTCATCGGCGTCCCTTCGAAATCAGAGGTCATCAGCAAGGAATCCAGCGCATGAAACAGACTGATACGATCCGAGACATGACCGAGGAATCTCACCCGCTCGCCAATGCCGAGCTTCTCCGCTTCCGCATGTAGCTGAGACTCCAGAGGCCCTGTCCCGGCGATCACAAAAAAGACAGAAGGGTTTCCGGTAACAACCCGCGCCACCACCTTCAGAAAAAGGGTGAAGTTTTTTTGACTCACAAGACGCCCCACACCACCGATCACAAAGCTCTCAGGAGGCAGGCGCAGGGCAAGCCGCGCTGATCTTTTTTGCTCCAATGTCGCAGGTCGGAACATCTCCGTATCGACCCCGTTGGGAATCACCGTGACCAGATCCTCGGGAAGATCCTCGCGATCCAGAAGATAACGACGAGTGCTCTCCGAAACCGCAATCACCCGATCCGAGCGCCTGTTCCAGAAGGCATCTGCAGCCAGTAAAAGAGGACTTTCCTCACGGGAGGCATCGTTGCATTGATCATGCACCACGATCGCAGGATGGCCGGCCAGAATGGCGAGTGGCTTGGCGCAGAGATTCGCCCCGAAGAGGTGAAAATGCAGGATGTCATACCCTCCCTTTTTCATAAGCCTCCAGAAGTTTGGGATATACATCGGGGGGAACTTTCCAGGTGAAAGCGAATGAATCGTGATGCCTGCTTTTTCAAAGACATCGGCATAGACACCCCGTCCATGCATTGCCGCGACCTCGGGAAGATATCGCGAGCGGTCGTGGTGCCTGACCAGATCCAGCAGGAATGTCTGAGCCCCACCCAAGTCGAGGCTATCGATCACATGGAGGACTTTCTTGGCCTTCGACATCACTTAAGACCCTCCAGATATTTCTGCACATTGGCACGATTATTGAGCCACTCCTCAACCATCCGGGCACTCCCCTCCTGCATCGATGAGAGGAGGATTGGGTCTGAAAGCATGGCCCTCGCGCCTTGAATCATTTTCTCCATGGAACCATCGGCAAGAATGCCGGAGCCGAAAACCTGTATCATGCTGTCGGGATCAATGCACAGCGAGAGAAGGGCGGCATGGCCCATGCCGGATTGGATAAAGCTGTTTGGGAACCCCTCGAACGTTGACGAATTCACGAACACGCGAGCCCTGTCGTAATACTCTTGGATCTCGTGGTAGGGAACCTTTTCGATGAACTCTAGGTTAGGCAGCTTGGCGGCACGCTCGGCAATCGAATCCCAGAGCTCCTTGTCCTCGCAGGGACAGATCATCGTACACCGTGCATCCGGCAAGGCCTCCACTAGCTCCAGGAAAAGATGCGGACGCTTGAGTTGCTGACAACGCGATACCCAAAGCAGATCGATCTGCTTTTCTGAAGTCCTCGGTGTATTCCTCGGGATCAGCAGATACCTGTAAAAGGTGGCCTCCATTCCCCGCTCTCGGAACACTTTCTCCTGATCTGCGGTGATGGAATGCCGGGCGTCGCATCTCCTCACGGCAAATTCAAAGAGCGCTCCAAAAATCGGGTTCTCCCTGCGGTACTCCCCATTAATTTCTGAATCAAGGGAACAGATGAAATCGAGTTTGAAGCCAAGGAATGGCCTGAGAACCCAGAGTACAAAAAGCCACGCTGTCCACCCCATCACCACGACCCACTCGGGATGTTCCTCACGGATCACCTGAATTACTCGCGGAATCGTGGCCAGCATTTCTAGTAAACGTCCTGTGTGAAATTTCCCGGCATTCCGTGTCATGACGCCATCCAGAACGACATGATCTGCCTGACCAACATCACCTCCGGCAATCACGACTTCGTGACCACGCTCAGCCAATTCCCTAGCCAGAAGAGCTACCTGCAACTCGGCTCCTCCCGAGGTACGAGTCTGGTTTTTCTGCAACACCAGATGAGCAAAACTGGAAAAGAAGAGGATCTTCATTGGACTGAGGGGCGCAACCTGCGGCGACTACGCCCGCTAACAATCGCAGGAAGCACATTCGTGCCAAAAATGGAATCGAAAGCAGCCACGGGAAAGGCGGCAAGCGATTGAGGATTCCTCAGGGGCGCCGTGATCCAGGACCTCCAGAGGAGTGAGCATCCCTCCACCGACCGTTTGTGCCGAAAAAATGTGCGCGCTGCATTTTCATAATGCTGGGAGATCACCTTGGCGGCATGTCCGCGCCCGTAGACGAGGAATTCTTCCGCGTGCTTTGTTAGGAAATAACTGAGACTCCGTGCCGTCTCATCAGCATCCGAGGGATTATTCTCATGGATGATCGTCAACTGATCCGGCAGAACATGGATCGGGTACTTCTTGGAAATACGTAGCAACCAGTCCCAATCCTCCAGAACCCGGAGATTCTCATCGAAGAAGCCGACAGATTCCAAGACCTCCCGCCTCACCACGGATGTGGAGGCCCCGTGAAAACTCTCGGCAATGTGCAGCTCCTTTCTCCAATCAGCCGGATTTTTACCGGGATAAGGAATCCGCTCACCATCCCGGCTCACAAGTAGATGCCCCGAGCCACAGAGCTTGATCTCCGGATTCTCTTCAAGAAAGTGGATCTGGGCCTCGAGTTTTCCAGGCGCCCATTCGTCATCGGAATCGAGAAAGGCGATGTAATCACCCTTCGCGAGCTTCAGCGCCGCATTCCTTGCAGCAGAAGCCCCCTGGTTTACTGAAAGGCAAGCAACTTTGAGTCCCGGCAGTAGTGTAGACGCCAGCTCCACCGTGGAGTCCGTGGAAGCATCATCTCCGAGGATCACTTCCAGATCAGCAATCCCCTGAGTCTTCACACTCTCCAGCGCACGACCGAGACAACCGGCACGGTTGTAAGCAGGGATGATAATGCTGATCAGCATGATGCATGAAAGATTGGGCGATGATGATGAACCAAGGCCATCTTTTTCATAAAGTCCTTGCGGCTTCTTCATTTATTCAACTTCATGGCATTCATGATGACTGTGACCTTTCTTCAGCGACACGGGCTACTCCGGGGGCGTTATCTTCTAGCGCTGGCCCTGCTACTGGCACTGGGCCTCTCCACCATCGGCATCACTTGGGGGCGCTATCAGGATTGGCATTTTGACGAGATCGCCTATATCGGCATCAGACCGAATGGTATGGCATATCTTTATCTCAAGCCGCCGCTTCACACCTACCTGACTGAATTCCTTGTTATCCGACCGATTCATCTGATTGCCCAGATTTTTCCGGAAGGCCCCAATCATCCTAACAGATGGCTCGCTATCACCATGGTCTGCGGTCACCTGTTCACGATCCTGCTTTTCTGCGGAAGCGTTGCCCTGATCTACAGAATTGTCAGGAAATCGTGTGGTGAAAAATCCGCCTCCATTCTCGCATTGGTCATGGCGACGAGCGCTGGGCTGATTCAATTCAACCACTGGGGAACCGTCGACTCCCCCCTGCTATTCTGGATGCTGGCTTCCTTTGCCTTCTCGATCAGGGCATCTAGCACAGGAGCTCTGACGGACTCGATTTTGGCGGGCCTCTTGGCAGGACTTGCTGCTGCGGACAAATATAATGGACTCGGTGTTGCTGCGGCGCTTCCTGTCGCCTTATTCATGCACTCTGGATGGAGAGCATTGTATCGCCTGCCGTTAATCCTAGGATGTCTTGCAGTGCCTCTGGGATTCTTGATTGGGTGTCCAGGAGCCGTTTTCGACCATGATCGATTCGTTCAGCAGTTCCTCTACAATCTCTACACAACACCAGTTTACTACGGCAGCACCCATAAGCTGGGTTACCTTGATTTCCTGGCCTCCTTTCCCGAATTGATCGGCTTGCCTGCTTCCATTGCCCTTGCGGGCGCAGTTGTAGGAACGCTTCTACTGCTCAAGAAAAGAGTCCTCGCTCCCGCCGAACGCACACTTCTTGCATGCGCCGGCATCGTCTTTCTGGGCTATTATATCAACATTGGTAGTTTTCCCCGAATGGAGGCTCGTTTTGTGCTCCCAGTCGTTCCTTTTGCGTTGATGCTAGCTGCACCTGCCCTTCAACGGATCCGAATGACGGATAAGGTACCTTCGAGAGTCTTTTCAGCTATTCTTCTCTATAACGTCATCTGTTGCGTCATCCTGGGTGTCCGTTTCCTTTCAGATCCCAGAATGGATGCGCAGCTCTTTGCGATGAAAAACTTCCCGCACAACGCAACGGTAGAGAATACCTATGCTCCAGAATGGAATGTCCTTCCAGGGGTTTCAGTGCAGGAAACAAAACTGACCTGCGACTGCGGCTACGACCAACGCTTCACCAAGATCTTTGGTAATAATGAGATAATCAAAAAGGGTCTCAAAGACTGCGCCTCTCATGATCCTGCTGATGTTTTTACGGAGTATTCCCTCAAACTAAGAAATCCCGACTTTATTGCGTTCAGCTGGGTTACTTATGTGAATGCTAGCGATCCAAAAACCTTCCACTTCTACAAGGATCTCGAGGATGGAAAGCTTGGATACGTGAAGGTCTTTGACAAGCACCTCATGAAGGCCCCCATCTGGGCTTATCCCCGTGAATCCGATGCCCTGATGCCCAGGATGGTGATTCTACAACGGGAAACTAAATCGCCATCACCTCTCTAGATCTTCCTCCGGCTGATCTGTTGTCCAAGACGACATTGGATGATCAATATGGAACTCAAGAACTCAGGAAGCAACAGCTACCTAAGCAAAGTGGATTTAAGATAGCCGTAAGCATTAGAACTACGATGACGATTAATCATAGAGTGCTTCTGCAGGCGGCTTTCCAAGTGTGAGTTTTCTTTCAGCCTAGAGCTGTTTAAAAAACCAAAGCCTCACGGCAGTATCATATTGACGGGTATTTTTTGGATGCGTCCCTCACAATTCCTGATTTCTTGAGTTCCATATTCAATCTCCCTGACCTGACCCCCATAAACGGGACAGTTGAAAAATGAAGTTCTGCTGGGCAATAAGGAGAGCAGAACAACATGAAAAAAAGCAGATACAGCGAAGAG
>JAPJNA010000045.1 GCA_026461395.1 Chthoniobacterales bacterium
AGGGTTGCAATCCACCCAACAACCATCCACAACATCAACCAACCAATACCATCCGAACTTCAGTTTTGATGTGTCCCAACTTTGGGGTCAGGTCAAGGTGGATCTCCCATTTTTCTCGGAAAATAAAAAAAGAATCCCGCGGAGGAGCAGAGACGCTGAGGTTTTTAGTATGGAGACAAAAGATCTTCAGAAGAATTTAAACTAGCAGGCATCGTGCGACAGGAAGGTTTTACGATAAGAATAAGTCTCTGCATTCGGATAATGCATGGTGTGGTACTCCAATCTGATCCAAATACCTTTGTGTTTATCCCCTGCGTCTCTGCGCCTCTGCGCGAGAGTTTCTCTCTTTGATCGGATGCTTACGAGTAAACAAAAGACTCGTTGATCAAGATCTACTGAACTAGGCGTTCCAGCGAGGGGTCAGGGGGTGCCCCAAGTTCGATCGCCTTCGCATAATGCTTCTTGGCCATCATCTTGGCAGGCGGTTTTCCGGTTGCGTAGATGACAGCCAGGTTGAAATGAGCATCGGCATACTGCGGATTGATCTCGATAGCCTTCATAATCTCCTCTTCACCGGACTTTCCTTTGCCTGATGCTGCAAGGACGATTCCTAGGTAATTGTGCGCTGTGAAGTCTTGCTGATTGATTGAGACAGCTTTCTTGAGGACCTTTTCAGCATCATCAAGCCTCTGCTGGCGATAATGCACAATGCCCAGGGTAGTTAACGCAAAGGAACTATCGCTCACCTTTGTGGCGGCCCTCTTCAAAAACTCCTCGGCCTCGGTCATTTTGCCTAGTTGGAATTCCACGACGCCAATATTCGAAAGAGCAAAGTAATCATCGGGGGAAATCTTTAACGCTTCTTTGAACGTGTTTTCGGACTGGAGGTAATCCTGCCTGTCGAATTCATCCTTGGCCTTGGCCAGACATTCCTTGAGCTTTCCTTCCCAGGGGATCTCCTGAGTTGCTGAATTTGCGGATGTGTTTGTAGAGATTTCGTTTGTCGCTGCGGACGGAGGTAGTGCTGTTTCTTTTCCAGTAGTATTTACGAGAGATTCGCTTGAGGACTGTTTTTGGGACTGGTTTGTCTTGTCCGAGTCACTTACTGATTCATTAATCTTCTTGGCGGAGAGTGATTCTTGAATCTTACCCTCACCCGCCTCAGCCACCACGAGCTGTCCCTGCTTGAAGAGCGAACGCTCCTGCGGGGTTAATTTGGCAGAGGGAGTGGAAAGAACAACAACCTGATCGCTCAGCGACTGGGACTGCACGTTCAGACGTTTCATTTCATCCTCAAGGAGACGACGCGCTTGGGCGCGCCGCGCCTCTTCTTTAACCTGCCTCATGATGATTCCACGCAAGAGATCGTTTTCCTCCACGAGATTTCCATCACCACCCGACTTGCTCTTCCTTTTCTTGTAACGCGCGAGCTGCGCTTCCTTCTCCTCAAGGCGATCTTTGAGATCCTTGAGTTGCTCGTCCCCCGAGCCACTCTTTTTTTGAAGGGAAGAAAGCTTTAACTTCACAGAGGCGAGTTCGGATTGAAGTTTTTGCGCTTCATCTTTGGTCTCGGAAAGCTGCTTCTCCTTATCAGGCATTGTCTTGGAAAGATCCGCGAGCTGTTCCTGGAGTTTCTTGAGATGATCATCCCCCTCAGAGGCATGGCGCTGGAGATCCGTATTTTTCTGGTTGGCTAGCACAAGTTCATCCCGGAGCTTTTCGGCATCTTGCTTGGCTGCGGCTAACTCCTGCTCTTTCTGCTGAACAAGCTTTTCCTGTTCGGGGCGTGCTTTTGATAGCTCGGCAAGCTGCAGTTGCGATTTGGTATAATCTGCGGCACTAGAATCCATCTGCTGCTGCAATATCTTGATCTGACCCTGCAGAGCACCTGAATCCTGTCCATGATCGACAAGCGAGGCCATCTGAGACATGACGGCCTTGAGTTGCTCTTGGAGTGAGAGATTCTGCTTTTCAAGCATCTGCTTGAGTCCTGTCGCCACGTCCAGACGTCTCTGAAGCTCCGACTGGTTGTCGCTAGCAGCTTGTAGCGCCTGATCGTTCTTTGATTTAGCCTTGTTCAAGTCTTTGCTATTCTCGGCCAAAAGCAACTTGAGATTCTCAATTTCCTTGGCTAGTGGGCCTGAAGAGTCAGCTATCTTCTTCAACTCTTCATTTCTTTTTGAGGCCTCCTCAAGCTTGACTGTGAGTCTCTGTCTCTCCTCCTCAAGAGTGGCCTTGTCAGCCTCGGCAGCAGCGGCAATCTTCGCAGAGGCTTCATTGCCCATAGTGAGATCCTTCAACGATGATTCAGCATCCTTTTTAAACTGGTCCGCATTTTTTTCCGTTTGGGTTAGCTTGTTTTTTGTCGTCGCTAGAGCCTCATTATTCGAGGCGAGTTTCGCATTGAGATCCTCGATTTCCTTGGTGAGCGGTGCGGATGTTACAGCTATCCTAGCAAGCTCTTCGGTTTTACGAACGGCGTCTTCAAGCTTAGATGTGAGTCTCTGCCTCTCCTCCTCAAGAACGGCCCTGTCCGCTGATGCGGTAGCTAAAGTTGCGGCTAGTTTCCCTTCGGCTACCTTGGCTACCTTGGCCGAGGCATCGGCATCTGCGCGAGCCTTAGTGATTTCCTGTCCTGCAAGGAGTGCTTTCTCCTGAAGCTCGAGCACTGCTTTTCTCAAAGACTGCGCATCAGACTCCAATCCCTTAACCTTACCCGCATCACGGGTTGCTTCCGACAATTGGGAAACTTTTACGGAGAGTTTGTTACGTTCTTCCTCAAGAGCCTGAAAATCTGCCCTAAAAGACGCCTCACGGCTCATGGAATCTTTTTGCTGCTTGTGGGAGTCGCTTTCAAGAGCCGAGACTTTCTCCTTGGAAGCCTTGGCATCTGTCTCGGCCTTGACTGAATCGGCCTGGAGTTTTTGGATCTTTTCTCGGAGCGGAGAAAGTTCATCCGCCTGCCTCAAGGCGACGTTCAACTTTTCCTTGGTGAAATCCATCTCCTTGCGTAGGCCCTCGTTCTTGGCCTCGTAATCCTTTGTAGCCTGGACGGCGTGGCTTACTTGCTCCTTCATTTCCGCGACTTCTTGCCTTGCTTTGTCCAAGTCGGCGAAGAGCTGTTGCGACTTTTTCTCGGCGGATGAGCTGAGTGCGAGTTTTTGACGCGCCTCATCAAGTTGCTTCACGAGTAGCGCGTTTGACTCATCCTTCTTTTTTTCGCGGTTCTGGTACTCCTCCTCGAAGGCAACTTTGTCAGCAAGAGTGTCATCAAGTTTCTTCTGAAGAGACTTCAGGTCGTTTTCCCAGGAATCGCGCTTTTGCAGTTTCTCATTGAGTGCACCAACCTGATTCTTTGTGATCTGCAGTTCCTTCTCCAGCTTGGAACGCTCCTCGACCCACCTGACATTTTCGAGATCCTTAGTTCGGTTTTTATCCGAGGAAATGGCATCCCTGGCCTCCTTGAGTTCCCCTCGGAGTGTTTCGAGCATGCGCTTGAGGCGACGGACTTCGGATGATGAATTTGCTGAGGATGGGCGTCCCTCATTGCTTGCAGATTTAGCTCCTGGAGGAACGATCGAGATGCTGGGAGCTCCGCCCGTTACGTCCGGTGAGTTACCCTCAGGCTGTGCCAGAGACTGATACACGGAAGCATCATTGGGGTTTCCTGATCCCTGAAGTCGTTCAATCCCCTCCTGTGTCTTCTTGAGACGGTACTCGACAACTGGTTTCTGCCAGGAGGGATCGTTCTTCTCGATTTCAATAAGAAGACTCTGAGCGAACCTGTATTTTTTCAAAGATTCAGAAGCGCTCCCGTCCCTCTCCAATTTCTCGCCCTGCTGATAGGCCTGATAGGCATTGAGAAACTGCTCGGAAGAGTCCGCAGCCATCATCACCCTCACACCACTGAGAAGGAGAAAGAGGCAGAGAAGGAATCGATTCATAAAGGTACGCAACGGGCGTGTGAGCCTACCTGTTTAAATAGGGAAGAGCAAACCTACCTTTTCCCGAGAAAGTGTGCACATTCACACCTTCCTCTCTCATGTAACGAAAATGTCGCACCTGAGGCATTGACAGCAGGGATTCGCGAACTCCATGGTATTGACTTACCAAACACAAGATCATGGATACCCTGCTCGATCAACCAGTGCTTGTACTCAACAGATTGTGGCAGGCGATCAACACCTGCTCCGCACGCCGGGCACTCACTCTTCTCTACCAAGGGCATGCTCAGGTAGTGGCCACCGACGGGGATAAGAACTTTTTTACGCATGATTTTCTTAGTTGGAGACACTTTTCACTTTCCAACCCGGAACCCCGGATGCTTCAGACAATTTCACTCAAGATCCGAGTTCCTCGCATTATCGTTCTATGCCTCTTTGACCGACTACCTAAGAAGGAGGTAAAATTCACGCGACTCAACGTCTTTGAGCGCGATAAGAATACTTGTCAGTATTGTGGTGAACTCTTCGAGAGGAACAATCTGAATATCGATCATGTGTTACCCCGCGATCGCGGAGGCCAGACAACATGGGAGAATGTTGTCTGTTCATGCATTACCTGCAACACCCGCAAAGGGAATCGCCTCCCACACGAGGCACGGATGCAACTCCTGAAAAAACCGAAACGGCCAAAGTGGCGCCCCTTCGTCAACATCACGTTCGCTGGTGGCGTCGATGATAGCTGGAGCCACTTCATCGACCTAGCATACTGGAATGTCGAACTTGGCGAGTAGGGAGTGAGGGAAAACTTTTAGTAGAACCGCAGGCGCTAGGTTGCCTCACACCCTTTGCCTATAAGTCTAATAGCCTTCAGTCTATCCACCTAAGGCATCAGCCCTTCAGCACCTGAACAAATTCCTCGAAGAAGGAGGCAGAATCATGAGGCCCGGGCGATGCCTCTGGATGGAACTGGACGGCCATAACAGTCTTCGTGCGGTGCCTAATTCCGGCAACCGTTCCGTCGTTTAGGTGCCGATGAGTGATCTCTAGATCGGAAGGCAGCCCCTCCTCCTTAACCGCATAGCCGTGATTCTGCGAGGTGATGATCACACGTCCCGTCCTCAGATCCTGAACCGGCTGATTCGCGCCACGATGACCGAATTTCAGCTTGAACGTGCTCGCTCCGAAAGCCAGCGAAAGAATCTGGTGGCCCAGACAGATACCAAATACGGGCTTCACCTCGGCAAGGCGCCTGGCCGTCTCGTGGGCCTGAGTGAGCACAGCCGGATCACCGGGGCCATTGGAGAGAAAGATGCCATCGGGGTTCAGGGCAAGAGCTTCCTCAGCAGAAGTCGTGGAAGGGACAACCATCACACGTACTCCGTGAGAACGGAGAAGACGCAGGATGTTACGCTTAACACCGAAGTCGAAAAGGACAACAAGAGGCTCCCTTGGACCACCTGAATGTCGGGTCATTCCGAACTGGATGCTTTCCTTGCATTCGGGATCCCATTCATAGGTTTCCTTAGTAGATACCTCACCCACCAGATCGAGTTCTTCAAGCCTAGGGGCATCTTTAGCCCGAGCCACGGCAGCAGCTCCGTCGGATCCATCCGTACAGAGGCAGGCCCGCATGGCCCCCTGAGTTCGTAAATGACGGGTCAAGGCGCGAGTATCAATACCGCAAATCGCCGGAATTCCGTGACGGCAAAGATAGGACTGCAGATTTTCAGAAGAGCGCCAACTACTATCCACTCGGGATAGCTCCTCGATGACAAATCCGCTCACCTGAGGAACTGAACTCTCCCCATCTTCAACGCCAGTTCCGTAGTTGCCGATCAAGGGATAAGTCATCGTGACGATCTGTCCCCGGTAGGAAGGATCAGTAAGAACCTCTTGGTAGCCACTCATAGAGGTATTGAAACAAATCTCACCAATAGCGTTTCCCGGTGCACCAATGGAAAAACCAGGAAAGATGCGACCGTCTTCAAGTGCTAGAATAGCGGGATATGGATGGGATGATGCAGACATGTAAATAAAAAGAGAAAACCCGTTAATCTCATCACGCGTGGCGCGTCCATGCAATCAGATTACCAGTTGCTATGAAGGAGGAATCGAACAGTGGGGTTGCACGATCACCGCTTCCTTTTTTAGAATGAAACCTTTCGTGTTGATCCGACCCCCATTCATTGCCTGCTTATTACCAGCTCTGCTGTGTGCATTCCTGTCGTCACAAGGCCGTGCTGATGATTCCGCTATAGCCCCTCAAGGTTTTTTTTCGCGTTTATTCCAATCCTTCCCCTCGATTGATATTTTACCCGAGACATCAGCCGTTACGGCAGATGGGTTCGACTTGCCAGTGGCGCCTCCCCACGGAACAGGATTTTGCAAATCACGGGGATTCCGTGCCCATGGTCATCTTGGTGAAGACTGGGTCATCGCCGGAGGAAAAGGGCAAGCATTCGGGCATTCCGTGCATTCTATCGGCAATGGCCTTGTCGTTCTTGCGCGCGATATCAGGGCTGACTGGGGGAATGTCGCGGTGATCCGACATGCATGGATTGAGAACAGGCAGTTGCGTTTTGCCGACTCCCTCTATGCCCATCTCGACAAAATCACAGTGAAGGAGGGAGAGCAGGTAAAACGGGGGCAGCAGATCGGCACCATCGGTAATAATCACGGAATGTACCCTCCTCATCTTCACTTCGAAGTGCACAAGAATCTCTCAATAGGAGTGAATCATGCTGGAGGCAGCCGCGACCTTCTCAGCTACTGGGTCCCCACGGATTTTATCATGGAGCATCGAAAGCTCCACGGCGGTGGACGCCACGTCCCGACTCCGGCGGCGCACTTTCTACTTCCGACTCCGGAAAACCCATGGTCCTTCCATCGCTTCTTCTTCCATCCCCAGAAGAAAAAGAGCTCTTCCAAACCCTCACATTCCCATCACTCGAAGAAAAAACACAAACACCACAATTCCTCCTCCAATTCTTCCCACTCCCACAGGAGTCAGTAGAGTTTCCGAGCATTAAGAAGTTCGGAATCAATAGACCGAAATCCTCAAGAATTTTTTAAGGATTCCTTAAGAGTACGTTAAGGATTCCTTAAGGGTTCATTATAGCTTTGAAGCGCGGTATTCGAGGGAGTCAACAAGCGCCATCCAACTCGCCTCAATGATGTTGTCGGAAACACCTACGGTTCCCCAAGAATCGACTCCCGCGCTTGAGACAATATGGACGCGGGTTCGTGCGGCAGTCCCCCTGCCACCATCGACAATGCGGACCTTGTAATCGGAAAGTCTGATCCCAGCGATCCAAGGATGAAGCTGCAGTAGCGCCTTGCGGAGGGCGGCATCCAAGGCATTTACCGGCCCATCTCCTTCGGCACTCATTACAAACGAATGGCCATTATTCAAGATTGTGATGGTGGCCTCACAGGTTGTGGATGATCCAGCGGCATTTCGGCGGAAGCTACAATGATATCCCTGCAGCTCGAAAAGTGGGGTATGAAGTCCAAGTTCCTTCCGAATAAGCAAATCGAAAGAGGCATCGGCGGCCTCGAACTCAAACCCTTCAGATTCCAAGGCCTTGATCCTCTCCAGCACTCGGAGCACAGCCGGATCGTTCTTGTCCAGCTTCAGGCCGAGCTCCTCAGCTTTGAGAAGGATATTGCTCCGACCGGACAGCTCGGAGACCAGAATATTTTGATGATTGCCTACAGAAGAAGGCTCAATGTGCTCGTAGGCTGCTGAAGTCTTGGCCACAGCATTCACGTGCATGCCCCCCTTGTGCGCGAAGGCAGTGTTACCAACAAAGGGGGCACGCACATCGGGCTGACAGTTTGCCAATTCGTCCACAAAAAGAGAAACCTCTCGCAAGCGGGTGAGATCCGGAACAACGGGAATTCCCATCTTCAGCTGGAGACACGGGATGACTGTCGTGAGGTTGCAATTTCCTGTCCGTTCCCCATAGCCGTTCATCGTCCCCTGGATCTGGACGGCACCTGCATGAACGGCGGCAAGTGCGTTGGCGGCACCCATCCCACAATCGTTATGGGGGTGGATGCCCACCTTGCCGGGGAAAGAAGATTCCACTACGGCGGTAATTGCAGAGATCTCCTCTGGCATCGTTCCTCCATTGGTGTCGCAGAGGACGAGCATATCGGCTCCCGCTTCAGATGCTGCGGCCAGCGTGCTCAAGGCAAACGCCGCATCATCCTTGTAACCGTCGAAGAAATGTTCGGCATCGTAGAAGACCTCGCGTCCGCACGACTTCAGATAAGCCACGCTATCACTGATCATCGCAAGGTTCTCCTTATGGGGAACTCCCAGCACTTTATCCACCTGGAGTTTCCAGCTCTTTCCAAAGATGGTAACAACGGGTGTTTGCGCCTCCAGCAACTTGGCTAATTGGTTATCCTCAGATGCCTTGATCCCTGCACGACGGGTACTGCCAAATGCGGCGATCTTTGTCTTCCCGAAATCGAGTTTCCTAGCCTCCGCAAAGAATGCGAGATCTTTTGGATTCGATCCAGGCCATCCACCCTCGATGTAATCCATGCCAAATCCAGCTAGCTTCTCGGCGATCCGGATCTTGTCCAGCAGGCTGAAGGAAATCCCCTCACCTTGGGTGCCGTCACGCAGCGTGGTGTCGTAGAGAAAAACCTTGGCCTTCATCGTCATCGGAACCGCATCCTATTCTCGAAAAGATGATTCTTCAATCCCGGGTGCTAGGAATTCCCGGAGCACGGATGGCCTCATCGTGTGGGGTCTCGATCACCTGGGAATCATTGATCGCGTTGATCAGGAGGCGGAGCATTCCAAACTCCCTCTTATGTGGGATGAGGACAAGGCGAGGAAGATGTATCAAATCGCGTTCATCAGCCTCCTCGGGAAGGGCATCCCGCAGAACGATATGACCCGAGATAAGGAGATGATCGAACTGCTGGTTCAGGTTTTCCAATGCCGCCGGCGTGAGCTTTTTATTGATCCTGATCACCATTTCGTCACGGACCCACCGATAGGAATGAAAAACCTTATAGAAGTGCTTGATCTCGTTGACCGCGCGATCGATGTCGTGGGTGATGGTGAAGAGATGAAAGTCGGATCGGGAGATCAGCCCAAGTTCCAAGATGTCGTTATCCATGAAGCGCCGCCAGGTCTCCCAGTAAAAGCCATTCGGCCTGTCCATCAGGATGATCGGGACGATGGAGGTCTTCCCCGTCTGCAGGAGCGTCAGCACCTCAAATCCCTCGTCAAGCGTGCCGAATCCACCGGGAAAAAGAACAAAGGCGCTGGTTTCCTTCACAAAGCTGAGCTTGCGGGCGAAGAAATAGTTGAAATTGATCAACTTGGGGTCTCCCAGAATCACTTGATTAGCACTTTGCTCAAAGGGGAGTCGGATGTTCAGTCCGAAGCTCTTTTCTGCGCCGGCTCCCTGCTGCGCGGCACCCATGATACCATCGCCACCGCCGGTGATGATCATGTAGTCTTCCTCGACGATCCGGCGTGAAAACTCACGAGCCAGCTGGAAGTCAGCTTCATCAGACTTAGTTCGTGCAGAGCCGAAGACCGCCACCTTACGGACTTTATTGTATTCCTGGAATACGGATGCCGCATAGCGCATCTCACTCATGGAGCGACTGACCAACTTGAGATCCCCGATCGAGGCATCATCAAGGCCATATCCGACGACTGTCTTCATCATGTCAGTCAGGAGGTCGGCACGCCGTCCGGTGGCTATGCCGGAAACCAGTTTTTGGATGGCCTCTTGGGTAGCTGGATCATGATGGATAGCGTCTTTGGAGGATGGCATAAAGTGAGTGTGAGTTAGCGATTAGGGATTTTCTAACGGCGGGTAAGACGCGTGAAGAGCCAGATCCCAAATCCCGTGAAGAGAAGATTAGGTAGCCAGACCAGCAGAACCGGCATGGCGTGGGGATTTTCGTGGAAGGTGTCAGCAATGATAATCAGGAAAAAATAACCAAAGGCGATCACCAGACTCAGGGCAAATCCCACAGAAGTCTCCTTGCGGTGAGCTGTGATACCAAGAGGAACTGCAATGAGGGCGAAGGAGAGAGCGGCTAGGGAAAGTGAGAATCGTTTACTCACCTCCACCTGATAGGCGAGCCTGCGAGGACAGTCGGGTTTTGAAATCTCTTCAAAAAGCTCCCGGAGCGTGTGGGAAGTGAGTGGCTTGCGTCTCTTCTTTTGATCGAGAAGCTTCTGGAGCGACATCGGGAAGACCCCCTCCTTCATCGTGATGCCCTGGCGGATCAGATTGACATTTCCAGGATCTCTTTCGTCACGTTGCTCGAAATTGGCATCCTGCACTCTGAGTAGGAGTCGGTGATTCTCCGTATCCGTGGAGAGCGTGCCGGTCTTTGCAAAGACCACCTTAGACGCAGCCCCATGATCATCCAACTCCACGACCACGAGATTCTTAATGAGATCCCCATCGCGTCCTCCTACGAAAATCCTGCGATCGGGAAATTGGTCGACCACTTCGTCCGGTTGGAACATCGAGACGGGATTGCTCGTAGCGATCCGGAACAAGGAGGACAGCATCGAGTACTGGGCGCGTGGCGCGACATCGATATTGATCCAGAAACAGACTCCGACAAGCAGGAGAGCCATGGCTAGAACAGGGAGCAAGACCCTGTGGAAACTCACCCCATTGGAGCGTAGGGCGATGATTTCATTATCCGCCGAGAGACGTCCAAAAACCAACAGGACGGCCGTGAGAAAACCCCACGGGATCGTGAAAGTCATCGAGAAAGGGAGGACAAAGGCTACAAATCCTAGGACCGTCTCAAGCGGCACATTGTGATTGATCAGTAGATCGAGCATCTCCTTAAAGACATTCCCCAAAACCAGCACCACACTGAGTAAGGCAACACCCATAAGAGTTGCCACCCCGAGTGCACTCAGAAGATAACGGTCGAGGATTTTCAAGGATTCAGAGAAAAAAGAGGTGCCTCTAAGTGGTTAGCGGCAGTTCAGGAGAGTGCCTTTGCGGCAATGTAATTGCAAGAACGGGAGGAGTTTTGTGAGGAATTGGAAGGAGTCGTCCGACAACAGTTCTTCTAATCAATATGCATATTTCAACCCTTACAGTACCCATTCGGATTGAAGAGGCTGCAATCAGTCATTAGAGTGGGATGATCTTCATGGCTACATCCACGCTTTCCTCCCCACGATTCCGTTTCCTGAATGTTCTCCTCTGGGGAAACACCGTAGCTCTATCCTGGGTCTGGGGACTCGGTCTCTTTTTCTCAGTGCAGTTCACAGTCGAGTTCGGCCTCACAGGACTGCTCACCTTTCTTATACCCAACTGTCTGGGTCTCTTCCTCTTCGGACTCGTCGCCGATCACATCGCCAAAAGACATCCAGGTTCGGAAAGCCTCGCGGCGTTTTTTAATAACTGGTCGCGCCCGTTTCGTCTGGTTTTCTTCCTCTACCAGATCATCGCCATCTCACTCACCATCTTTGCGTTGATCCGTTACGGATGGCAGCCCCTGGGAATGAAGCCCGACTCCCTCTACCTGCCTCTGACCGCCCTTATTATTTTGGCCGCAGGTATTCTCTTCGGTGAGGAATTCTCCATACGGCGCATCAAGTACAGCCACGCCGCCTTCCTCACACTGATCATTGTCTGTGTGGTCATCATCATCTCAGAGCTGGGATCTCCCTTCTTACGCGGAATCCATCGTCCGAGCCTTCTTCCGACTCATGACTGGAACTTCTGGGGCTATGTGATCCCGATCTGCATCGGCTTCATCGTGGGGCCTTGGCTTGACCTTCAGCAATGGCAGCGGGCCATCCAGATGCGGCGGGAGAACACCTCCATCACGGCCTCCTATGCCGTCGGAGCCACCCTCTTCGGAGCGATTCTTCTTTTCCATGGCATCTTGG
Source organism: Chthoniobacterales bacterium (assembly GCA_026461395.1). Classification (GTDB taxonomy): domain Bacteria; phylum Verrucomicrobiota; class Verrucomicrobiia; order Chthoniobacterales; family UBA6821; genus UBA6821. The sequence continues at coordinate 11,854 of JAPJNA010000045.1, forward strand.
CTCTCTGGGCGATGGAAGGGAGTGGCGCAGAATTCATCCAGAAAGGACTGGCCGATTATCCCTATGCTCAGTCCCTACTGACCCGAGTCTTTAGCCAGCCCCCGGTGAATGCCTGGCTGCTCGGCGCGTATCTCGTTTTCCTTGGTGGATGCATCCTTACGACGCTCGACAGCGGCTATATCGCTCTCCGCTGGTTCTTCCAGGCCAACGCCAGTCAGAGCAAGAATCCCATCTTCGCCTTGATCCCCCAGAAACTGATCACCTCCCCCATCCCTACCTTCATTCTCTGCGCCCTGATTGCAGTCATCGGGGCGGCGATCGGCATCGAGTTGGAGTATTTCATGATCTTCTTTGCGACGTTCTTTGTTGGCTACTCGGCTCTTGCGATCGGGCGAGCCTTTATGAACGGCCCGGTCAACGTCATTCCCCAGATCAAGATGTTCTGCATCGGATCGCTAGCGGTGGTGATTTTTGCCTACGGCTACTTCCTCCATCAGCCTATTTTCCAAATACTGGCCTCCCTCCTGCCGCTGGGATACGTGATCTGGCTCATGATCAAGCCCTTCACCGGAGAGGATTTCACGACCGATTCCGAGGAACTCGATCAACCTGCCACAGTCTCCGTCGTTCCCCTCACTCCGGTCGGGACCATCCTCACCCCCTCACCAGGCGGCACCCATGACATCTCCGGACACTTCGAGGAAAAGTGGTTCGTTCACTCCTTCATCGCTACCTATGCCGATACTAACTCAGTGGGGAATGTCTATTTCGGAATGTACGCCATGTGGGTGGGCAAGACCCGTGAGCTTTTCTTCAACAAGGTCATGCCCAAGTTTAACCTCAAGGAGACCCCCTTCTATATCCTGACCAGGTCGTTCGAGCACAAGTTCGTCCGCGAGACCAAGGAATTCGAGACCGTCAGCGTGAAGATCCGTGTGTCAGGGCATAATCGTAAGTTCGTGACACTGGAACATGAAATCTACGATTCGACAGGAAACATTCTAGGTAAGGGAAGCCAAAGCCTGCTCTTTGTCTCCTCAACGGATTACAAGATGATTGACATCCCGGGTGATGTCATGGGCTCCTTCCTGGCCTACCTTTGAGTAGGTTTAAGAAGCTCTAAAAAGCTCTCATCAGCCGTTGTTTTATCCAATGCAGGCCTCAAAAGCTCTCGGTCTCCGTGGAGGTATTGTAGGAGTCTTGTTACTAAGTCTCGTCCCGCTCGGATGCTCAAAAAAACAGGCCTCTAAACAGACCTCTAATC
>JAPJNA010000046.1 GCA_026461395.1 Chthoniobacterales bacterium
CTGCGTCGGAGATGGACAACCCAACAACAACCCACTAAAAACCAAAACAACCCCCAAAGACTAACTCTCTACTGGCTCGAAAAGCCGAGTCCCGTCACGGGCAATCTTCACGGATTAAATCTACATCACAAACAGCATTAAGAGCATGAAGATTTCACAGGGATGAAGGTGATTAAGGTGATTGTTCTGCAGTTTATCGCTTTTGTCTGCCGATCCCCCCGGATCAGGCATCCGATCCTGCAATTGGCAGGATCGGACTTCTCGGCTGATGCCTCGAATGACTAAGCCGTGTTCCCACACGCCTTTTCCATCTGCATGGCCCGCTCCGCCATACCAGGACCTAGGTAGCAGTGAGAACCAACGGAGAGGAAGCCGTGGCGAGCGAGCATCTTCATGTAAAAGGAGGCCGATTGAAGGCCCTCCTTCGGGAAGTCCCCGACAAGGGAATCCTCGTTGGTATAGAGCTCAAGGAAGGCAACCCCGGCGGCCCGGTGGGCAAGCGAGGCGATCCCCTGCTCGAGTTCACTCAATGGCAGGTAGAAGAGTGTGTCGCTGCAGACGATCAGATCATACTCCTCAGAAAGACCGATTTCCTCGAGCGTGGCAAAGGAGCCCAGTTGGATATTCCGCTTCTTCCCAAAGCGCTCCACAGCATAGCTGCTGGGATCGACTCCGGTGTAGCGGATCTTAGGTCGCAGTGCGCGCAGGGCTGACAACCAGTTCCCCTCCCCGCAGCCAACATCCAGCACGGTGCGGGCGGGACGCTCCAGATAATACTCAGCCATGGAGAGAGCGAGTGCTGCCTTCCTGCCAATCGCCGATCCGGACTTCACCCGGGTCTTCGGATTACGATACCACCGGTCGAAATAGGCCCTGTCGTAGCGGGCCGTGCCAGATTTTTTACTCATTATAAAAAAATCGGTAATGGGAAACCGGTGATCGGCTATGGGGTTCCGAAAGATCCCCCATCCGCCTAGAACCTATTACCTATCCCCGGTGCCGTCAGGCACCTAGGAACGAGCAGATGTAGTGGCAGGGATCGAGCTTCACCGTGATGGTGAATCCGGAGTTCGCGGGAACATCGAAGGCATGACCCGCTGCATAAGAATCCGTCTTATTTGTTCCATCTAGCAACACCTCGCAGGAACCCTCGACGATCTCCATGCGTTCGGCCTTGCCCGTTCCGAAATGATAGGTTCCGGGCAGAATGACCCCCACGGTCTTGTGGTCACTCTCCTGGGTGATGACGGTATGCGAAATAACGCGCCCCTCGAAGTAGATGTTGGCCTTGGCATGAACGGTGGCATTAGTGAATTCCATGGTGCGGTAATCGACGTAAGGCAGATCTTTTGCAAGTGCAAAGCACGGCATTTTCCGCCCATGATCGCCGTCAATGCGCTTTGTGCCTCTGATTTTCCTCGGTTCTCTAGCTCTCTGGGGCTCCTCGCTGCGTGCCGAGATCGGGGCCACGCAGGAGCAGTGCATTGCCCGTTATGGAAAGCCCGAGCGCGATGCCCTCAAGGAGAGTGGATTACTCTACTTCCGAAAGGACGGCATCTGCACGATCGTTCATTTCTACAAGGGGAAATGCGACGTCCTGAGTCTCTTTTCCGATAAGGCAGAGTCAGGAGTGCCTGAGGAGCTACCCGCTGATCGGATCAAGTCTCTACTTAAAAGCGAGGTAGCCAGTCCAGACTGGAGACCTGGAGGTTGCTACTCGATCAACGGAGTCTGGAATACGGCTGATGGAAAATCCTTCGCCATCTACGACACCATGCGCCACAAACTCGCCATCATGACGCACGAGGCCTATGTGAGGGAGAAGGCCGCGGTCGCGAAGTCTCGTTCTGGCGTGAACTAAAAATCATCGCCCGAGAGCTGGTGGAGTTGAGGGAAGTCGCACCCCGAGCCATTTCATTTCCTCTCATGGCATCTCTAGAAACGCTCGTTTCGAAACGCTCGTTTCTTCAAGGGAGGAATCAGCTTCGGACGACTATTTGCAAGACGGCGTTTTTGCAAGACGGCGGTGGGTGCCACAAATCAACGAGTCCCATTGCAACCCTCATGTCCACTCCAGTCTGCTCCCATTCAGGGGGGCACCGCCTGTGCTGGAGGAATGGTTCTTGTAGCCGGGAGAAGGCTGCGAAAGAGTGCGATATGGATCCCTTTTTTACCGGACTCGGCCAGAACGTCTATGATCGCTGGAAGCAGGAGAACTTCAATCTCTCCGCCTTCCCTAGGATCGCTGAGGAAGCCCTTCTTGAGAATCCCCCCTCGGACACCGTCGATCTGGGATCTCTAATCCAGGAGTTTCTCCTCAACGATGAGCAGCCCTTTCAAACATCCTCGGGATTCGGTCAGCCTGAGCTGATCGTCTATGACAATCCCAAGTTTTACATCCAGATCCTCTTCTGGCTGGATGGGACGACCGACATCCATCAGCACGAGTTCTCCGGAGCCTTTCATGTGATGGAGGGGTCGAGCATTCACTCACACTTTGAGTTCGAGAACATCCGTTCCGTGACGGCCCATTTTCGTCTCGGCGAGTTGAAGCTCAAGGATGCCACCCTGCTGGAGACGGGAAGCACGGTTCAGATCATCTCAGGTCGCAGTTGCATCCACTCGCTCTTCCACCTCGAGACCCCATCGGTGACCGTCGTCATCCGCACCCATTCCGATCCGGGAACAGGACCTCAGTTCACTTACCTGCCTCCCTATGTGGCAGTTGATCCGGTCCATCACGACGCCCTCACCATGAGACGCAAACAACTCCTCGATGTGATGGAGCAGACGGGCGATTCCGACTATGCTGAGCTTGTTGCCGAGATGGTCGGCGAGCTCGATTTTGAACGTGGATTTTTCATCCTTCAGAATTGCATAGGCAACCTCAGAAACCTCGGGGCCTGGGAGGATGTCTGGGAGGTCTTTTCATCAAAGCACGGACCCCTTGCAGAACCGGTCGCCCATACCCTTCTGGAAATCATCCGCCGTGACGGGATCGCTGCGATGCGAGGGAACATCGAGGATGTGGAGCACCGCTTCTTTCTGGCGCTCCTGCTGAATGTGGAGCGCCGAGAAGACATTCTGGAGATGGTCTCCCGGAAGTCCGACGGCGATTCTCTGGAGACGATCATGCGCTGGGCTGAGGAGCTAATGCAGGTGACCGAATCCGGAACATGGATCCTGGACGCTGGATTCCCCGAGGAACTCGGCATCGCCGAAGAAGAGCAGCCCGTTCTTTTCCTCACCGCACTGAATCACTTCATCAGGGGAGGCAAAGCTGTCGCCGAGCTGAAGAGACTCTCTGCGAGGGATCTCGCCCTTCTGAAAGAAACTTTTGCCCGATCCAGTTGGAGTTCACTGCTCCTCCCTCTTCAGGGGAAGAACCCCCCTTCCAAAGGGTCAAGCAAAGTGAAAAAAACCGCCGGGAGCAAGAATCCCAAATAGCCGGGGAGAGGGAGGCGATAGCTCTTCCCACGGTACTGTAAGCTCCCATTCACCGAAAACAACGAAGGCCTCCTTGTTTGCAGAACCCTCTGGTTTGACTGCTCGCTCATGACAACAGAGGATCTTGTCATGAAGTGTCATTTAATCGTGAGCTTGCTCCTGTTTCCCGCCGCAACAGGCTCCCTGCTTGCCTCCAATCTCCCCCTTTGGGAACGACTGACACCACAGCAGCAAATGGTTCTGAATTCGGGAAAGCAGGTCGTTCTTGAGGAGAAGATCCCTGACAATCCATGGCCAAAACTGACGATCTATCAACTGGTCAAGAGCAGCTCCGCCGACGTGGCTGCCGTCTTTTGGAACAGCGAACTGGACACGAAATACCTCCTAAACTGCAAATCTGCACGCATCCTTGATCGCCCCTCGCACGATGTGCACAAGGCAGAGTTTATCCTCAGAATGCCCTTGTTTCTCCCAGAGGAACTCTACGTGTCGAGGATCGCGATCAAGAACCCTTCGGAGCACGTCTTCGAAATTTCATGGAAGGTTCTGGAGTCGCGTTACTCCACAGAATGCAACGGCATGATCAGGATCGAACCGCACGGTGACCTGGCTTTCTTCAGCTATGAGAACTTCGTGAAGCCACGGAGTAACTTCGCGGGCCTTCTGCGTTGGCCTGCACAGGCCACCATTGTCGATAGCGTCAAGGCCTTGGTACGCCAGGTGGAAACGGAGAAACAAAAGAACCCTCAACTTCTTGCCAGTCAGCTTCAGGCCGTTGAGCAAGCAGTGGGCCTCCCTCCCGGTTCGCTACGATAGGGAAGCGCTGAAGGTTGACCGCTAATTCCCGTGAGGCATAGGATCGCCATATGACCCGTATATCTGCTGGTTTCCTACTGCTCCTTGCTGGAGCAGCAGCATCGCTCTCCGCTGAGGAGTCGATGTGGAGTGCGTTAACACAGCAGCAGCATGCACAGCTTCTCGCTGGCAAACAGGTGGTGTTGGAGGAGGAGATCTCAGGCAAGCCCTGGCCCCGCTTCACGATCTACCATCTCGTGAAAGGGACGCCCGCAGATGTTGCAGCCATTTTTTGGGATTGCGAACTGGATCCGAAGTATATTCCGGACTGCCTCTCCGTACGGATTATTTCACGGTCGGCCCCTTGGATCCACGATGGAGAGTATACGTTGAAAATGCCCCTATTCCTGCCGGACGAGGTGTATGTTTCGCGAAATGAACTGAAGAGGCACTCCGCCACCTCCTATGAAATCTCTTGGAAAGTCCTCCGCTCCCGCTACTCCGAATCATGTTCAGGATCGCTACGTATGCAGGAGCACGACGGTAAGACCCTGCTCTGCTACAGTAATCTCATTGTTCCCGGCAGCCGTATCGCGAGACTTCTCCGCTCCACCGCCGGAAATCAGGTAGTCTCCAGCGTACAGGCTCTTGTCCGGCAGATAGCCTCGGAAATCGAGATGAGGCCCCAACTACTCGAGCAACAGCTTCACTCTCTGGAACACGCTCTGGAAACGGCAAAGTAGCAAGGTGCCGACCCTTCTGCATCTGACCTTACAGGCGTGGCTACTAGTGGCCGTCGCCGCATTCTGCATAGGTTTCACCAAGGCGGGATTCGGTGGATTCGGACTTATCGCGGTACTCCTCATGGCGCAGGCCTTTCCTGCCAAGGAATCAACCGGAGCCGTGCTCCCGATGCTTATCATGGCTGATTTCATGGCCATCTCCGCCTATCGCAGGCATGTCTCGTGGGGAGAGCTGTGGAGACTCCTCCCATCGACTTTTCTGGGTCTCATCGCGGGATGGTTGCTGATGAGCAGGATCCCCGACGATCTCTTCTCTCACTTCCTTGGATGGCTTATTCTTGTGATGATGGCACTCGTCCTCTGGCAGCGATTCGACAGGAGGATACTCTCCGGAATCATGCATCACCCGGTTCTCGCGACGGGATCGGGATTTCTGGCCGGCGTGACCACGATGATGGCCAATGCCGGCGGTCCCGCGATGACCTTTTACCTCTTGGCCAAGAGGTTCGACAAGATGGCTTTTGTCGGAACCTGCGCTTGGTTCTTCTGTATCACTAACCTAGTGAAGATTCCGCTGAGCTGGAATCTCGGCCTGATCACCATATCCTCCCTGGCGATCAATCTCATGATGCTCCCGGCAATCGTTGCGGGGATGCTCGTGGGGCGCCTCCTTCTCGGGAAAGTTTCCCAAGCAGCCTTTGAATGGGTGGCCATCATCATGGCCATTGCCTCTGCGGCCCGGATGATCATGGTGTAAAGCGGAGCCCAAAACCTTTTACCTTTTACCGGTTACCTTTTACTTTCAGCCATGCCCCGGATCGCCGAAGAGAGTGTTCAGAAGGTCGCCGACGCCAGCGATATCGCGGAGATTATCGGAGGTTATTTTCCACTGAAGCGTGCAGGGACTAGCTTTCGAGCCCTCTGCCCCTTTCATAAGGAGAAGAGTCCCTCGTTCCATGTGAATCCCTCGCGGCAGACATTCCATTGCTTCGGTTGTGGTGCTGGAGGCGGTGTCTTCCGGTTTGTGATGGATTACGAGCATATCGATTTCCCCAGCGCTATCCGTAAGCTTGCACAGCGTGCCGGCATTGTCCTGATCGAGAACAATGATCCCGCAGAGCAATCGAAGCGCGACCAGCGCAGCCGCCTTCTCCAACTCCACAAGGAAGCCGCCGAGTGGTTTCATCTCAATCTCCTACGCAACCGCGATGCCGAGCACGCACGTGCCTATCTGAAAAAGCGTGGACTCACTAAGGAGATCGCCGTGGAGTGGCTGCTCGGATTCGCCCCTGGAGGATGGGAGACGCTTAGGAACTGGGCCATGGCCAAGGGATTTAGCCGGGAGGAATTGCTGTTGGGAGGACTGCTCACATCCAAGGAGGGTGATACCCAGGGAGGCTATGACCGGTTCCGCGACCGACTGATGTTCCCAATCCGTAATGATTATGGCGAAGTGGTTGCTTTCAGCGGCCGCATACTCAACGACAACGACCGGGAGGCGAAGTATGTGAACTCGCCTGAGACGCCCATCTTCTCCAAGGGACGCGTCCTCTTCGGCCTCGACAAGAGCAAGCGTCCCTTGATTGAGGCAGGAAGTGCCATCGTTCTGGAGGGACAGATTGATCTCATATCCGCCTTCGAGCACGGGGTAAAGAACGTGGTAGCACCACAAGGAACAGCCTTCACGAGCGAGCAAGCGCGCCTATTACGGCGCTTTGTGGAGAAAGTCATTCTCTGCTTCGACTCAGACAATGCTGGCCAGAATGCTGTGGAGAAATCCCTTCCTGCTCTCCTGAGTGCCGGACTAGCCGTTCTGGTGGCGAGGCTTCCCGCTGGGGAGGATCCCGACTCACTCATCCGAGGAAAGGGGGTGGAAGCCTTCACGGAGAAGATTTCCGGGGCCAAGGACTTCTTTGATCACACCATCGATCGGGCTGCGGATTCAGCCGGAGGAAGCCTTGGACCAAGGGATAAAGCCATGGTGGCTCAACGCCTTGGGGGATTCCTTGCCCTGTTATCAGACACGGCCCTCAGGGAAACCACGACAACCCATGTCGCCGTCAGGTTAGGAATTTCTGAATCAGCCCTTCGAGAAGCCGCATTGCGCAATACCATCTCATTTCCCGAAAATGATGGATCGGGAGAGTCGGTCGCACCCGCCGAAAACCGCGCCCGCGTGTCGGCCTCTACAGAACTCATCTGCGGTCTGGCACTCCTCTCCAAGGAGGCCCGGGATTGGATCTCCTCGGAGACTTCGTTCTGTCCCGAGGAGTTAGACCCAGAACTAGCCCTGCTGCGTGAACTCCTGCCTCCACTTCAGGGTGTAGAGACCCCCACGCCAGCGATCGTCCTGGCGTTGATCCCCTCCCCACTTCAGCCCCTTGTCAGTGGATGGGAGTTGGAGAAGTTGCCCCCTTCACCACTGTTGGCCATCCAAGATGCGATCCGCAATCTCCGCATGATCGATCTGAAGAAGAAACAGTTGGCGGCAACGCTTAAACTAAGAAATCCAGCCCTCGAAACGGCTGAAATGATCTCTGTCCAGAAAGAGATCCTTGACCTTCAGCTCAAGATCAACGATCTTTCCGCGCCCGCGACTTCGGTACCAACTGAGCTACGTTGAAAAAAAAATCCCAACCTTCCCCGTCCCGGAAAACCTCCGGAAAGTCCGTCAAGCCAACTCCTGCAGTCAAGAAGGCACCGGCTAAAAAGCCCATGCTTAAACTGGCCAAGCCGACCAAGCCTGCACCAAAAGTAGCTGTCAAAAAGCCACTTCCGGCGAAACAAGTAGCAAAAAAACCGATTTCCAAGACCCCTCTTTCCAAGCCATCACTCGCAGCTAAGAAGGCACCGGCTGGAAAGCCTGCGCCCGTGGCTAAGAAGGCACAGGCTGGAAAGCCTGCGCCTAAGCAAACTAAACCTGCTAGACCAGTTTCAAAGGCGCCTATCAAAAAGTCGCTTCCAGCAAAAACGGTTTCCAAGACAGTACCCGCGTCATCCAAGGCTCCCGCTGTTACCAAGACCTCTTTAGCCAAATCGACTCCCGTCGCATCGGGAAAACCTTCAGCAAAGGCTAATGCGGCCAAGGGTGTAAAGAGCGGTGTTTCCCTCTCCCTTTCAGGCCAGGCTCCCGCCAACGCGCTCGAAGCCCAAAAGCTTCTTCAGGAAAAGATCCGTGAACTTCTGAAACTCGCCAAGGAACAGGGCTACATCACTTTCGAGGATCTGGACGAGCATCTTCCCGAGGGAATGAATGATCCCGATACGATCGATGCAATCCTGACCCAACTTCGTGCAGTCGAGATCGATATCATCGATGCCTCCGATGTCGACAGGGTCAAGGAACCCAAACGTCCCGATGACGAGGAGAAGGATGACAAGGAAAAGGAAGAGAAGGAAGAGAAGGCCGATGGCCGCCTCGATATCCTTGACGACCCTGTCCGCATGTATCTCAAACAGATGGGCCAGGTTCCCCTCCTCACCCGCGAGCAGGAAGTGGAGATCTCGAAGCGTATCGAGGAAGCCGAAATCAGGATGCAGGATGTCCTCTATCGATTCGGCTTTATTGCTCACGCCTATCTCGACATGTCACAGCGCCTGCTCGATTCTCGCGAACGTTTCGACCGCGTTATTCAGGACAAGAAAATCGAAAGCCGCGAACGCTACCTCAAGCTACTCCCGCGTCTGAGCCAGCAACTCCAGCGCCTAGCCGATGTCGTTTCGGATCATTACGTCAGCAAGATTGCTCCGGCTAAGAAATCCCCCGTTCCCAAGGATGTGGCAGTCTTCGAGAAGCAGATCGACGAGGTCGTGAAGATCTATCCCAAGTTTTTCTTCAAATCTAAGATAGTAGAGGACTTCGTCACCCATGCCGACGACCACCTGAAGACACTTCTCTCGCTTCGGGCCGAGCACCAAAAGCATGCTTCGAAAAAAGATCAGGATGCCCAGCACAAGCGTCACGTAGGCTCCCTCGCCGCCCAGATCGACGAAGCTCATCGTCGGAACTGGATGACGATCGAGAACTATCACGATCGTCACCGAGAGCTGAAGCGTAACTTCCGCGAGGCACTCCGCGCCAAGACCGAGATGGTCGAGGCCAACCTGCGTCTCGTTATTTCGATCGCCAAGAAATACACCAACAGGGGTCTCTCTTTCCTTGACCTCATTCAGGAAGGGAACATGGGCCTCATGAAGGCCGTGGAGAAGTTCGAGTATCGCCGCGGTTACAAGTTCTCAACCTACGCCACCTGGTGGATTCGCCAAGCGATCACCCGCTCGATTGCCGATCAGGCCCGCACCATCCGCATTCCGGTGCACATGATCGAGACGATCAATAAACTTATCCGCGTGCAGAAGCAGCTCGTCCAGGAGTATGGCCGGGAACCTTCCGCCGAGGAGATTGCCGACGAAATCCAACTCCCAGTTGGTCGCGTTCAAGCTGTCCTTAAGATGGCCCAGCAGCCGATTTCGCTTCAGGCGCCTGTCGGCGACAGCGATGATACAAGCTTTGGGGATTTCATCGAGGATAAATCTGCTGAGAACCCGTCGGACATGGCGGCGATCGTCCTCCTCAAGGAGAAGATCAAGGATGTGCTCGAATCTCTCACCGAGCGCGAGCGTCAGGTTCTCGAACAACGTTTTGGACTCGTCGACGGCTACTCCAGGACTCTCGAGGAGGTTGGCAAACAGTTCAAGGTCACCCGCGAGCGTATCCGACAGATTGAGGCCAAAGCTCTCCGCAAGATGCGTCACCCCACCCGTCTCCGTCAGCTAGAGGGATTCCTCGAGCCGAAGGATATGTGAAACGGCAACTCGTAACATTTCCGAAAAGGGGGGCATTTCGAATGCCCCCTTTTTCTTTTGCAACAAGTGCGCATTTTCGGTGTTAAACTCTTGAGACGATCCATGGATATGAACCCTAAACCTCAGCAAAAAGAACTTTGTAAACTGAACGAACTGGAAAATCCCCAGGACGATTCTCTTTGGAATCTTCTTTCAGCCGACGCGAAAGCCCATCCCATAGCCCCTTCCCCCTGGTTTGCGGCACGGACTGTTGCGCAAGCCAGAGCAATAACTCAAGGCCAGTGGAATACACGTGCGCTGCTTTTACGCTGGCTGATGCCCATTCCTCTTGCAGGACTGGCTCTTGTTGCCCTGCTATTCTCGCAGGGAGTGGGACTGCAAAACCTTAAGGACTTTGGAAAACTTGGAGCCGATTCCTATGTCTCTACGGACTCGGAATTTGAGCAGCATATGGAACTCCTCTGTTTCACAGAGTAAGAGTTCAGAGCGAAAGCTGAAAGCTGAAGACCGAGTCGAGGGACGAGAGTCGAGCGTCGAGAGTTGAGGGCCAGATGGGGGAAACCTCTCATCCATCCACTGAAAATAGCGAAAACTTCAGGTTTCAAGTATCAGCTTTCATCCTTCCGTGCTAGTCCCCCACGGTCACAGGGGTGTTCAGCCCTACTCTTGAGTAGATGATCTCAGCCATTTCCTTAGGTAGGCGGATGCAACCGTGAGAGGCTGGGTATCCGGGCAGGATCCCTGCATGCATGCCTACACCCTGGGGGGTGAGGCGTAGAAAGAATTTCATCGGTGCACCGCTGAAGCGGGTGCCGCTAGGAGCGGCGTCGTGTTTACTGCTGACGCCTGAGCGGACTACCTGTCCCGAACCATTGACAAAGTTTCCATAGAGAGAGGAATAATGATTAAGATCCTTCTCGATCACGAAGAAGTTACCCTTCGGTGTCCAGCCGTTACGGCGACCCGAGGAGATAGGGGAATCAACAGCAACTTTCCCCCCCACGAGCAAATAGACGCGCTGTTTAGAGAGAGAGACCACGATGGAAAGGGGCTGTGTTGAAGTCCTTTCGAGTAATGAGCTATTCACCTTGCCTGGCTCCTGAGTTGAGATGAGTTCCGAGGCCGGCTTCATGGGGTTGATTTGAGGTTTCCTGGGCTCCGACGCCAAAAGGCCCGTGCATTGAATTCCCGGAATCACGATTCCTATAAAAAGAATCAATCGGAAGGCATTCATGGATAACAGATTTGCAAAGAGCACGGGGTAGACATGGTGCGCTAATATAGTGGAAAGCTAGCATCAGGATGCTCTGCGCGCGATCTCTTCCTGTTCTATTGTCCAACCCTTGAGTGAAGCCAAATATTCGGGTTTAGTGGAGAGAGTACAGAAAAGAAGTATGATCGAGCATCTCTACATCCACATTCCTTTCTGTCCGAACATTTGCCCCTACTGCGCATTTTACAAAGAATCAGCAGGACGGGAGCGTGTTGAAACCTTTCTCGATGCCCTGCTTGTGGAGACTGAGCAGTGGTCGTCTCAGTTGAAACCCAGGACTATTTTTTTTGGAGGCGGCACCCCCAGCGCTCTCTCGATCCCGCAGTTCGAAAAGCTCCTGGGAGGCCTCCGCGCGAGACTTGACCTGAGTCAGGTTGAGGAGTGGACCATCGAGATGAATCCGGCAACTGTGGCGACGGACAAAGCAGCTCTGCTCAAGGAGGCCGGGATCAATCGGATCAGCATGGGTGTCCAGTCCTGGGATGATGCAGTGCTGAAATCGCTTGGGCGAACGCACGATGCGGACAAAGCGGAGGATTCATTTCATACACTCCGGAAAGCCGGTTTCGATAATCTTTCGATCGATCTCATTTTCGGGGTACCCGGACAATCCCTGGAATCATGGAGAGACTCGCTGGAGCGGAGCCTTCGTTTGGCCCCCGAACATCTCTCTGCCTATGGTCTTACCTACGAGGAGGATACCGAATTCTTTACTAAGCTGGGACGCGGGGAAATGGCTCCTGACGAGGGGTTGGAGGCCGATCAGTTCGAACTGACCGCGGAGCTGCTGGGCATCGCCGGATACGCACAATACGAGGTTTCCAATTACTCCCTCCCTCGACGGGAGTCACAGCACAATTCCGCTTACTGGAGAGGGTCGGACTATATTGGTCTAGGTCCGAGTGCTTTCTCTACCATGGGATCCAAGCGTTGGCGCAATATCCGGGAAACGGGAATCTACAGCGAGACCACCATGGCAGGTCGCACTGCCATTGATTTCGAAGAGGAAGTTTCCGAGCCAGTAAAGGCTGGAGAGAGGGCTGCCTTCGGGATGAGGACCAATGCAGGCTTACCATTTTCGGAATCTACACCGTGGGAACTAGAGCTCAGGCAGGCTGCCGGAGAGGGGCTAGTGATATTCAAGGGAGACCGTTGGCTCCTTACGGCCAGAGGACGTCTTCTTGCCGACACAGTAGCGGAGATCTTTGTGTGAACGCCTTCGATGTCATTATCATCGGTGCGGGGCCGGCTGGTAGCACCTGCGCGACGCTCTGTTCCGAGGCAGGCCAGCGAGTGCTCTTGCTGGAGGCTTCCCGCTTTCCAAGAGACAAGGTCTGCGGGGATTGCCTGAATCCCGCCGCATGGCCTGTTCTTGAGCGACTTGTTGTCGAGGAGCGCGTCCGCGCACTCACTTCGACCACACCGGAAAAGATCCGATTTTCCGTTGCCGATGCCGGTTCTACGGAAATCCCCGTTCCTAAATCTCAGGGTAAGGGCAACACCTCTGAATTGGTAGTCAGGCGTCGCGATCTGGATGAGCTGCTAGTTGAGCGTGCTATCGAGGCTGGCGTCCAGTTCCAAGACGGCTCACCCGTGACCGCATTGCGCAAGGTCTCAGGGCAATGGGAAGTCACCACCTCCACGGGCGATTATCACCTTGGTAAGCGAATCGTCGCGGCCGATGGCCGGAACTCCGTGACAGCCCGCTATCTCGGCATGCACACCTCAAGACGACGCAAGGGAAGGATCGGCCTCCAGGTTCATATCCCCCACCCCACGGGTTATGACAGTGCTTTGGAGATGAGGATCTATCGACATGGCTACGGCGGCCTGGCGGACCTTGGAAACGGCCTGGCAAATCTGTGTCTGGTAGCCAACGACGGAGAGATGAAGGAACTGCGCAAGGAGGCCGAGATTCATTACGGACTTACTTCTGCCTGCGCCTGGCGGAGCATTACCCCAATTTCGAGAGCAAGTGCGCCCCATGTGGCCCGTGAGGGTGTCTTCCTCTGCGGTGATGCAGCGCGTGTCGTGGAACCCTTTACCGGCGAAGGGATCTCTTTTGCCCTGAGAAGTGGCGCCCTTCTTGCCGACATCCTGAACACGGGAAAATCGGACTGCACTAAGGTTCAGGCAAGTCAGGAAGAACTCTATCGGAGAGGACATCGGGATCTTTATAGGAGCGGACTTCTCGTGAACCGCTTGACCTGCCTTCTTTCCGAGCACCCAAAGATTGCCCATGCACTGAGTCCATTCCTTCTGAAACACCCCAATCTCCTTACTTTCCTCACAAGCAAGGTGATCAGTATATAATATAATGAATTACTTTGTTTTTGATTTCGTAGTTGAAGTTAGGTCGACTTTGGCCTTTTGATCACAAAGCACTCACTCATCCATGTCCGTAGAAATCCTCTCTCGCATCCAGTTCGCCCTTACCGTCTCCTTCCATTTCCTCTACCCGCCAATGACGATCGGCTTGGGGATGCTCTTGGTGATCATGGAGGGACTCTACCTCAAGACAAAGAATCCCCTCTTCCATCAGATGGCCCATTTCTGGACGCGGATCTTCGGACTGATCTTCGCCATCGGCGTTGCCACAGGGATCGTCATGGAGTTTGAGTTCGGGACGAACTGGGCTGCCTACTCCCGCTTTGTCGGTGACATCTTCGGGAGTGCCCTTGCCGCAGAGGGCATCTTTGCCTTCTTCCTCGAGTCTGGATTCCTAGCTTTGCTTCTCTTTGGTTGGGACAAAGTCGGCCCCAAGATGCACTTCTTCGCCACATGCATGGTGTGCCTTGGATCGCATTTCAGCGCCATCTGGATCCTGATCGCCAATTCCTGGATGCAGACACCTGCAGGATTCCATCTGGAAAAAATCACTGGCTTAGTCCACACCCGCCTTCCCGAGGGTTACATCGTCCAGGCATCCGACATGGGTCATGTACGCGCCGTGGTGGATAACTTCTGGGCCATGATTGCTAATCCCTCATCCCTAAACCGGATCTGTCACGTGGTCTTCGGTGCGTGGCTTGTGGGTGCTTTCCTTGTCATGAGTATCTGTGCTTGGTACCTGCTCAAGGGACGCTTCACGGCCTTCGCCCGCAAATCAATGACCATAGCGGCCTGCTTTGCCGCCTTCACCACAATCCTTCAATCGATCAGTGCAGATGCCACCGCTCGTGGCGTGGTTCGTACCCAACCAATCAAGCTGGCCTCGATGGAAGGAGTCTACCAGACACACGATTACACCCCGATGACTCTCTTTGGTTATGTCGACACCAAGAACCAGACTGTCCACGGCCCGCAGATCCCGGCACTCCTGAGCTTCCTCTGCTTTCATAATTTCAAGCAACCGGTGCAGGGACTCCTCTCCATGCCAAGCGACGAGTTCCTGGCAGCGCGTCATCCAGGCCTCTCCAAGGAAAAGCTCGCCGAGATCAGGCCGAATTACTGGCCCGTCGTCGGGGCTGTCTTTCAGACCTATCATCTCATGATCGGCCTTGGATCGGCAGTCTTTGGTCTCTCCTTCCTGGCTCTCACACTTCTCTGGAAAGGCTGGCTCTTCAGGGCGGATAATCCACTCATCCGGGCTCTTCTCTGGATCTATGTCTTCGCAGTGGCAGCCCCCCAGATCTGCATGCAGTCCGGTTGGTTCACCGCCGAGATGGGTCGCCAGCCTTGGATCGTCTACAACATGCTCAAGACCTCTGACGGTCTTTCCAGAGCAGTGCATGCAAATCAGGTGCTTTTCTCGATCATCCTTTTTGCCCTGATCTACATTCTTCTTTTCGTCACTTTCATCTATTTGCTGAACCGCAAGATCCAGCATGGTCCGGATGAGGATCAGGATCATTACACCAAGGCTCCAGGCGTGAACGACCCCATAGCCACCGCCCTCTTCACCAAGAAGGGGCGTGCTTCCAGTCAGGAGTAATTCATAACCCTCCCTTCCACTGGCCATGCACCAACTCTTTCATTTCCTGAATCTGAACATCATCTGGTTCATCCTCGTTGGCATCCTTTTCACGGGATACGCCATCTTGGATGGGTTCGACTTCGGCGTCGGAATCCTCCATCTCTTTGTGAAGAAGGACGAGGATCGCCGCATCCTGCTGAATTCGATTGGTCCCGTCTGGGATGGAAACGAAGTCTGGCTTGTCACCGGCGGAGGAGCTCTCTTTGCCGCCTTCCCGGGAGCCTACGCGACGGTCTTCTCAGGATTCTACGATGCCTTCATGCTCCTGCTGGCCGCCCTGATCTTCCGAGCCGTGGCGATTGAGTTCCGCAGTAAGGAACCGGGTAAAGCCTGGAGGAGATCCTGGGATATCGCCTTCAGTGTCGCCAGTTTCCTAGCCGCGCTTCTGATCGGCGTCGCGATGGGCAATATCACCCGCGGCATCCCCCTCGACAGTCAGGGTGATTTCACCGGCACGTTCCTAGGACTCCTCAACCCCTACTCCCTCTTGCTGGGAGTCATGGTGGTCGCCCTCTTTGCGATGCACGGAGCCATCTTCCTTGTGCTGAAGACCGAAGGGGAACTCCAAGCCACGATCAAGAGCTGGGTGCCGCGGCTCATCGCCATCTTCCTTCTTTTGTTCCTAGCCTTCAATATCGCCACCTTCTTTGAGTGTCCTGATCTTGTAGCCGTCATGCTGACCCGTCCCTACGGCTTCATCATCTTGGGATTGGATATCGTGGCTGCTATTTCCATCGGTTTGATGACCGCCAAGGGATACGAGTTTGGTTCCTTCCTCATGTCAGCACTCACCATGGTCCTGCTCATGGCCGTGCTTGGTATCTCCTATTTCCCTCACATCGTCATGTCCATGCCTAACCCGGGCAACAGCCTGACGATCTATAACTGCGCCTCATCGCACAAGACGCTCGCCTACATGTTTATCATCGCCGTCATCGGCGTCCCGATCGTCCTGGCTTACACTGTCAGCATCTACTGGATCTTCCGTGGCAAGACCCGACTGGGACATGTCGGCTATTGAAGTGAAAGGTGCAAAAGTGAGAAGGTGGAAAGTTATGATTCCCTGACAGGAGCTCAACCTTTTTACTTTCTTACATTTTACCATTTTCCTCGGCGGTGTAGTCCAATGGCAGAGACAAGCGACTTAAAATCGCTCCAGTGTGGGTTCGAGTCCCACCACCGCTAGGTTGTTTTTTACTCTCCGATTTTAGCGTGAGTGCTAACGGGCCGAATTATCTTGTACGATATTTGCCTTCGTATACTGGGTAAGAGTAGTACACTCTAAGGAGTGCTTATGAAAACGCCTTCAAAAGCTTCCCCCCCCTCTCGGAAGGAGCGTATTGCGATCGTCGATAGCCAGGCTTCCAGCAGGATTGGACTTTCCCATTTCATCAAGAAGATCGGCCTCTGGGAGATAGCCTGGGCTAGCGCGACAGCAGAAGAGGCATTGACGAAGATCGCCGAGAATGAACCAGATCTCATGATTCTGGAAATCCAGCTTCCCGGCAAAGATGGACTCGAACTTATCAAGCACCTGATGCCTCTTTATCCCCAGCTGAAGATTCTTGTGCATTCATCCCACAGTGAGGAGTTCTATGCGGAGCGCTGCCTTCGGGCGGGGGCCATGGGCTACATGAATAAGATGGATCCCATGGGGAATTTTGAGAATGCCGTGAAGAAGGTGCTCCGCGGAGAACTCTATCTTAATTCCCGCCTGGCATCTCACGCCCTTCACTCACTGGTCCGGCATGCGGAAACAATGAAGGGGAACGATCATAACCTTCATAATCTCACTGACCGGGAACTTGAGGTCATGATCCTCATGGCCCAAGGTCAATCCTGTCAGGACAGTGGGGAAAAACTGCACATCAGTCCTAGGACAGTTCAGGTGCACCGTAACAACATCAGGTTGAAGATCGGCTTGGAGAGCGCCCTGCAACTCCATGCATACGCCGTGCGTTTTTATGGAGAGGATTCCCTTTCTCAAATTCAAGACGCAGGGTCAGAACGGCCGACGCAGGAGATGGCAACTGCAACTGCCGATTTTGTCCCCAAGGACCACTCGAAGGGAAATGGGAACGCCCCTGTGAAACTTAAGAACGATTCAGGTAAGACTGCTACTCGTCGTGATGTCAAAAGCCTCCCCTCGCAATTGAACTGACGGGACGCTGATGCCGAAGCGGAAGGCGTCTAA
This sequence comes from Chthoniobacterales bacterium, assembly GCA_026461395.1. GTDB lineage: Bacteria > Verrucomicrobiota > Verrucomicrobiia > Chthoniobacterales > UBA6821 > UBA6821. Next base: position 17,235 of record JAPJNA010000046.1, read on the forward strand.
GCATTTTACTTAGTAAGATCTAAGCATTACAGCAGCTTTCGGCGCTGTGGGATCTGATGCAGGATGGCAAGCGATGAATCATCCCTCCTCCTCAAATGCCCTATCACTCCGGAAGATCCGGCGACTACGGAATCATCATCTATCACCGGAATCCCCGCTGAATCATCAAAGCCCGTCATCCGAAGAGCCTCTCTATCCCAAGGGATACGAAATCAGGATCATCTGCATCTATCCGTCGGTCGACGCCGGGAAACTAGGCAAGAAATGGATCGAGATGGCTTTCCGAGAGATGGCCCCATTCTCCAGTACGAGCGTCGAGTATTTCAACTTCGCAGTCCTCAACCACGATGGGATCTGTTGGGAGCACATCGTGGAGCGAATCATGCCTGACATCATCCTCATGGTAAGCGACGGGAATCACATGCTCAGCTCCGGCCTGAGGCACTCCCTAAGCGAACTGCTCTCTTTCCAGAATGGACGGAGAAAACCGATGGTCATCTTCCGGGATCTTGAGCCCCTCCCCACACTCAATACCCGCACTATTCTCGACTATGTCTCCGTGCTCAGTGATAGGAATCACTGTGAGTTCAATGCCGTGAACGGGGACGGCGATTCCATCAGCTGCTTCCGTCACCCAAGACTTCTTCTCAAGGGGCGGAAGCGCGCTGAATAACCACACCATGCATATCCTCATCACGGGCGGCGCTGGATTTATTGGATCGCATCTTGCGGAACACCACCTGGCTAAGGGAGATTCCGTCACAGCCGTTGATGACCTTAGCACGGGTAGCTTAGAGGTTTTTTCAGGCTTCGACCGCTCGCGTCTTTTCTTCGAGACTGCGGATATCCTGACATGGCAGGGACTGGAGTCGGCCGTTGCCAAGGCCGACCGCATCTACCACATGGCGGCGGTGGTGGGGATGTTCCGCGTTCTCAAGGAACCGATTGAAGTCACTCGGGTGAATGTCCTCGGCACGGAGCGCCTTCTCGAGTCTGTTTCCAAAAGGGATCACCTTCCCGAATTGGTCGTGACCTCCAGTTCTTCGGTCTATGGGCATACCGCTTCAGAGGAGCTTATTGAGGGGATCGATCTCGTCTACGCGCCTGAGAAGGGAGGACTCACCGCCTATGCCCTCAGCAAACTGACGAACGAAGTCCAGGCGATGGCCTACCGCCAGATCCATAGTCTGCCGGTTTCCATTCCCCGCCTCTTCAATGCCGTCGGCCCCAGACAGTCTGGCAACTACGGATTTGTCCTTCCCCGATTCATCAAACAGGCCCTCTCGGGGTTACCCCTCACCGTCTATGGTGACGGCACCCAGACGCGCTCCTTCTGCGATGTTCGTGACACGGTCGCTGCTCTCGACATGCTTGTCGGGGAACCTGAGTCATGGGGAATTCCCGTCAATGTCGGCAATCCCAGGGAGATTACGATCCTTGATCTTGCCAGAATGGTGATCGAGCGCTCCGGTAGCAACTCATCGATCGAATTCATTCCCTTCGAGCAAGGATACGGTTCCCAGTTCTGGCAGATCACACAGAGACGACCCTCCGTCGAGCTTCTGCAAAGACTCACTCCATTCCAGCATGTCTGGACACTTGAAAAAACAATCGATGACTTGATCACCCGAAACCGGGTCAACGTGGTCCCCGACGGCAGACTTCTATGATAACGACACGCCCATTCCGTATTCCATCTATTCACCTTTTATTCGCTCTTCTCCTGCTCATAACACTGCCTGCGGGGCTGCGTGGCGAAGGTAACACTCCGCTCTGGAGTGTCGGAGAGACCCTCCCCATGGAGGACGAGTACCCGAATGCGAATTTAAGCAACTACCAACAGGGACAACTGGCCGAGGGACAGCAGCAGATTCTCCAGGCCCGCGAAGATTACCGTAAGGCGCTTGCAAGCAATCCCGAACAGAAGGACCTCCGAGAACACTATGCCTGGTTCCTCTATGCCAACGGCTACCACGATAAGGAATGCCTTCACCTGCTCGAGCAGTCACTTCCCGATGCCGCCGATCCGACCAGGATCTTCAATGCCATCGTCGAAGTGAGGAACGAACTCCGCCTGCCCGCCACCCCGCTCAGAACGCCTCCGGGTGTACTCCAGAAAAAAACTGTGGCACCACATCATACTGTGATTGCCAAGGCCTCCACCGGTAAATCCTTGAAGAAGGTCGAGAAGGAGGAGATCGAAACAGTCGAGAGTTTCCGCCACTGGATCTTCATCCCTTACTACGATTACAGCTTCTTCAACGACGGTCGTCAGGGCTGGCAGGAAGAGGACGCAACCCTCATCTATCGTGTCAACCAGCGCCTGGCACTCGGAGCCGAGATCGACATCATGCAGCGCCCCCCCTCGGGAACGAACACCTACTATAGCGCTCTCGCCTCCTACTACCTCTGGAAATGGCTCGAGGTTCACGGAAAGATTTCCATCTGTCCCGATCCAACCTTCCTTGCACTGCAGGTCTACACCGGAGGATTCATCTACCAGGCCGCTCCACGCCTCGGACTCCTGCTCGACTACCAGCGTTACAACTTTATCCAGGGACCCCTCGACCAGATCAATCCTGGCATAGCGTATAACTTCACGGACACAACCTCACTGGTGTTGCGTTATGTCCGCGGATGGGCCTTCAACAATCTCGAGTACAACTACTACTCGGCAGCTCTGAATCTTGGTCTTCCCGGTAACCGTAGGCTCTCGATGGCTTTTGCCTATGGCACGGATCCTGATGCCCAAGTCGGGGCGAACGGCAACAATGTCAGCAGTCTGAGTCCCGCCTACACCTATTCCCTCTTCTTCACCCAGCCTATCACGCGCGATCTGAGTCTCTTCACCGGCGTGCAGTACATCTACCGCCTCACCCAGAACAACTCCCCACTCTACCAGCAACTCACTCCGACCCTGGGCCTTTCGATGAAATTCTAATCATGAACCTGCTCATCATTGTCTCCATAACGGCAGCCATCCTCACACTGCTCAGCATCCTCCTGCTGACTTTCATTATTGGGATGAGAGTGTTCACCGATCGGAGCATTAATCATCAGGCTGAGTTTCGAAAGCGAGCTATCCCTCTGATCAATGCGTACCTTCGAGGAGAAGCTACCGTTGAGATCATCGCCCCGATCTTGCTAAAGGATCAGCACTTGGCACTGCTGATCCTGATGGAGCAGGCGGATTCCCTTGATGAAAGAGAGCGAAAAAAACTCCATCCCCTCTTCGTTTCATTACCCAAGTTCAGGAATGAATCGCATGCTCTGAAAAGCCGCCATTGGCAAACCCGACTCCATGGCGCGGAGCGTCTCGGTTACCTGGGCGACGACTCCTCACTCCCTGCGCTCATGACAGCCCTCCGCGATGATGTGGTAGGCGTCCGCTTCGCCGCGGCACGGTCACTGATCCATCTTGGCTGCGATGAAGCCGTCGAACCGATTCTCAGTTCCCTGGATATACCGGGTGAGGTCTCCCAGCGGCGCGTTGCAGAGATCATCTCCTCACTCGGTTCACGTGCAATCGATCCCATCCTGAATGTGATGAATGGCCCCGGTTATGACGATGCCTCACTCTCCATCGCCGCCCGTGTCGCGGGAATCCTCCGTTCGGAACGCGCCGTCTCCTCTCTCAGCCACCTTCTGAAGCATCAGGTGGCGAATGTTCGGCTCAATGCCATCCGTTCCCTTGCCTCCATCGGCGATCATTCAGTGATCCAGGACATAGCCTCTCTCGGCGAAGATCCCTCCTGGGAGGTACGCAGCAGCGTGATGACCGCGCTGGGAAAGCTGCGCGCCTCAGAAAACATCCCGCTCCTGCTCGACGGACTATCCGATCAGGAGTGGTGGGTCAGGCACAATGCCGGGTACGCGCTCATGGCTATTGGTGATCAGGGAATCACTGCTCTCAGGAATGCCGCCGATCATCACACTGATGCCTTCGGACGCGACATGAGTCGCCAGATTCTTCAGCAAAAAGGACTTCTCGAACCCAGCGCGGAGGTGCAGCCATGATCACAATCCATATCCTCCTCTGGCTGATCCTTGCCTACTACATAACCCTCCAAGGCATCTACCTGATACTTGTACTCCTCGGAGCGACCCAGGCAAAAAGCTACCGTAGCGGGATCACCTTTGAGGAATTCCGGAGGATCGGGGAATCCCCGCTCAGCATGCCGGTCTCCCTGATCATTCCATGTTACAACGAGGAGGCGATCATCGTGGCAACAATCAGGAATGCTCTTCGCCTGAACTATCCCCAGTTTGAGGTGATCGTTGTCAGCGATGGATCAACTGATGGAAGCATCCAAGTTCTCAAAGAGAGCTTCCATCTCCGCAGGGTCGACCGATTTGGCAGGAGGCACATCCTGTCCGAGGCTATCCTCGGTGTCTATGAATCCCAGGAACATCCGAGTCTCGTCGTGATCGAGAAAGTGAACGGACGCAGAGCAGATGCCATCAACGCTGCGGTGACACTTTCGCGCTATCCTCTCCTCTGTATCATCGATGCCGATTGCGTGCTCGAAACCGATGCGCTACTCCACATGGCGCGACCATTTCTACAAGACACCAGTGTCGCCGCCGTTGCTGGTATCGTCCGTCCTTCCAATGGCCTCAGCATCGTCGATGGGGAGATTCTTCACAACACTCTGCCCAAGACCCTGCTGGGAATGAATCAGGAGGTCGAGTACGCGCGGAGTTTCCAGTGGGCGAGAATTGGTCTCTGCAGGTTAAAAAGCATGCTCTGTATTTCCGGCGCCCTCCTTCTGATCAAAAAGAGCATCTTCGAGGAGGTCGGCGGCTCATGGCCCCAGGCTATCACTGATGACATCGAGTTCACCATGCGACTCAACCGTCACATCCACGACAGGCGTAGGAAGGACCATGCACATCTCGTCTTTGTTCCCGACGCCGTCTGCTACACCGAAATTCCCGAGGAAATATGTCAGTATGCCTCCCAGAGGAATCGCTGGCAGCGCGGTACCATCCAGGCGCTCTTTCGCAATGCCGGCATGATCTTCAACCCCCGCTACGGCATGACCGGTCTCTTCGGCATGCCCTTCTTTCTCATCTTCGAAGCCCTCGCAGCCATCGTGGAAGTCTCTGCCTGGATCTTAATGGTAGTCTGTTTGGTGCTCGGGATCGCCAGCGGCTTTGAAATCATCGCGATGATCTACCTAGCCTTCATCCTCGGAGTCTTCCTATCACTTACGGCAGTCCTGCTGACTGAATCAAGCCGCCTGCGTGCGGCAAATTGGCGGGACTTCTGGCGCCTCATCCTTGCCATCCTTCTCGATAACCTGGGCTTCCATCAGTTCCACCTCATCATCCGCGTGATCGGAACCTTCCAGTACCTGATCGGCCGCAAGGATCTAGGGGCTGTCATGACTAGGAACGGAAACAATTCACCAATAACCAAGTAAACCCCATGATCCCCAAACCCTCAGATTCCCTTTATGAGGTCGCAGTCGTTGGTCTCGGCTATGTCGGCATTCCACTTGCAATTGGCTTTGCCGAGGCCGGATGCCGCACATTGGGTTTCGATCTCAATCAGGAGCGTGTGCGTGAACTTCAGTCCGGACTCTCCCCATTGACTACGGTCCCGTCCGCGAGGATCAATGCAGTCACTGGAAAACAGCTCCTCACCTTCACAGGGAACAAGGAGGACCTTGCCCGCAGTGAGGCAATCATCATCTGCGTTCCCACTCCTCTTAGGGAACATCTCGATCCTGACATCACATTCATCCTCTCGGCTGGCGAAGAGATCGCTCCAATGCTGAGAAAAGGCATGCTGGTCTCTCTGGAATCCAGCACCTATCCCGGAACGACCCGCGAGGACCTTTGTAAAGTCCTTGAGAAGAAATCAGGCCTCAAGGCCGGCGTTGACTTCGCACTCGCCTTCTCCCCCGAGCGTGAGGATCCGGGCAATGAGAAGAGTATTCTCAAGCAGATGCCCAAGGTTGTAGGGGGACTCACTCCCGATTGTCTCGAGCGAGCCGTAGAGCTCTACTCGCGTGCCGTCAGCAAAGTGGTCCCCGTCAGCAGTTGCGACACCGCGGAGGCAGTCAAACTCACGGAGAATATTTTCCGCTTCATCAACATCGCTCTGGTGAACGAGCTCAAGCGCATCTACACCCCCATGGGAATCGATATCTGGGAGGTCATCGAAGCGGCGAAGACCAAGCCCTTTGGATTCATGCCATTCTATCCCGGTCCCGGAGTCGGAGGGCACTGCATCCCGCTTGATCCCTACTACCTGACCTGGAAGGCCCGTGAATTCAACCTCGATACGCGCTTTATCCAGATTGCTGGTCAGATTAACCGAGGAATGCCTTACTATGTTGTCAGTCACTTGACGGAGGGACTCAATTCACTTTCCCTGCCAATTCAGGGGGTTCGCATCCTGATCCTTGGTCTCTCCTATAAAGCTAATATCCCTGATGACAGAGAGTCACCCTCTTATGACATTATGAATATCCTCAAGGAGAAGGGAGCTGTGTTGGACTACTACGATCCTTTCATCCCAGTCATCGAAAAGCATGCCGGTCCTCGATGGGCAGGTCGTCACTCGATCACTTGGAATCCAGAAACGCTCGATAGCTACACCGCGGCCGTCGTCTGCACTCCTCACAAAGGAGTCGACTATGCACAACTCGCCGAGCATGTCCCCCTCATCGTGGACGCATGTAATATCGTCCCCAAGAACAGCAAAGCCCGCGTCATCGCCGCCTAGCAGGGAAACGGGGAATCGACTCCCGCGGAGGCGCAGAGGCGCGGAGAAGATACTATGAGCAAGGCTGATAATGGCGGGTATATTCCATTTAGAATCAATCTCCCCCTTCATTACCATGCATCCCTTCCCCCCCTCAGCGCCTCTGAGGGAAAATATCTTTTAACTCACCGGACAACTCAATGAACAATGAATGAAAATGAGATTGGCACACGGATTATTGAAGCAGCGATCAGCGTGCATCGGGAACTTGGCCCAGGCCTCTTGGAGACTGTTTACGAAGTTGTCCTATCTCGGGAGTTAGCTAATCATGGATTGAAATCTGAGAGGCAAATCCCCGTTCCGATCATCTACAAGGGAGTAACATTTGATGAGGGGTTCCGGGCCGACATCATCGTGGAGAAAAAAGTCCTGCTTGAGCTAAAATCTGTGGAGAGAATTATTCCAGCTCACAAGAAACAGGTTCAGACCTATTTGAAGCTGACAGGCTTGAAACTCGGATACCTACTGAATTTCGGGGAAGACGTTCTCAAGAGTGGAATCACCCGCTGCGTAAATGGACTGGAAGATTAGATTCTTCAACCCTCTGCGCCTCTGCGCCTCCGCGGGAAAACATTTATCCGGATTTCTCCTATTTCTACTTATGGCTTTATCTTCACTCACGGCGGGGGAGTATTTCGAGGGGTTTGATAACCCGGGGAAGCCCCCTGAGCGTGATGGCATTCACTGGGGATACACCGACGAACTGACTCCCGTGGCCGGTTGGAAATCCATCATCCCGGGCGACGGATTTGCCCACCTTTCCGTCACGAGTCATTCGCTCGGGAAGAAATTCAAACACCTCCCCGACGGAAGTGACTTCCTTCCTTTCCAGACACTCTCGCTTGGCCCTATCGGGAGCAATCACCGTATCAGCATCCGCGCAAAGAACATGGCCATCCCCGGTGTCGCCTGCGTCCTCTTCACCTATCGTGAAAAAACCAAAGTCGACGAGATCGACATCGAGGTCACTCCTGACGACACCCAGTCACCCGACACGGGACATAAGACCGGTACCAATGGCGGGTGGACCGATGTCCGCCTCAATACCTGGGCCAATGCCAGGGAAAGTAAGAATGGCGACGGTTCGCTTCTACCGATGCGGAGCATTCGTACTCCGATCATCGGCTCCAACGGGGGAAAGGTCTCCCACCGCGATGACAGGTTTCACATCTACACGATCGAGTGGCGCAGCGGGAGTGTCCTGTTCTTCATCGACGGGGTTGAGCAGGCCTGTATCGACGACGTGGTTCCCGACTACCCATCCATGATTATCTTCGGAATGCGTCGTATGCCCTGGTCGGGTAAGCCCGATTGGTCTGGTGAACAAACCCTGCTAGTCGATTGGATCGACATCGAATCACTAGAGAAGCATTGATTCTCCTCTCCCGCAGGGGCGTGGAGAATAAAGACCGAGATCTCCCGCAGAGGCGCAGAGGCGCAGAGAGGGAAAGAGAAAAGGATTTAATATGGAACTCAGGAACTCAGGAAAAGCATGAGCCAACAATGTTGCATAAAGATCTTGAAGTAGGATCGAGCGAAATTCTCCTTACTTCCCAATAAGGGCACACGTCTTTATTTCTCTTTTTCATTTCTGAGTTCCTGAGTTCCATATTAATTCTCTGCCTCCTCTACATCTCAGAAATTGATATCCCGGCCATTGCCTCGCCTTAGCGCCTCTGCGGGAGAATCTCTGCGGGAGAATCTTTTCCCCCACCCCCTCTGCTTTTCTGCGTTGCGGGAAAACATCTTCATTCCTCATTTTTCGCCCCCTCACCTACAAACATAAGCATTTCGCTTATCCCTATTCCTTCCACCTCTGATGATGCGAGAGGTAATGTTGAGTTATGAACGAAATGGCACCGGCCAAACTCTCCGGATCAGTACCACCGCCGCCTCACCCACGCGAGGAGGAACGGATCGCCCGCCTACTTGGCTACGACGTTCTCGATACCGAACGCGATGAGCTTTTCGACCGTATCACCGCAATGGCTGCTGAGATCACGGGATCGCCGATCTCCCTTGTCTCCTTGGTCGACAGGAATCGGCAGTGGGTGAAGTCCAACTACGGAATCGATCTTAAGGAGAGTTCACGCGACGACTCCTTCTGTGGTCATACGGTCATGGATGCGGATAATCTCATGATCATCCCGGATTCAATGAAGGATCCTCGCTTTGTTCATAATCCGTTTGTCGTCGGGGAACCCCACATCCGCTTCTACGCGGGTGTCCCTCTTCAGAATGGTGATGGCCTCGCAATTGGCAGTCTCTGTGTCATCGACCGGAAGCCGAGGGAATTAACACCAGATCAGATCGCCTCGTTGAAGAATCTCGCCAAGATTGCCATGGATTACCTCGATATCCATCGCTCCAATCGTGAACTCACACGTCTTCTTCTGAGGGAGAAGGAAATCTACAACCGACTTCTCAACATGTCCTCAGAGATGGCCTCCTCGTCAGTCACTCTGGAGCAGGCCCTCCAGAGTATCATGGATCACCTTGATCCCACGATGGGATGGCTTTCATGCCGCATGACTAACTTCATGACCCATGGTTCCGATGGGATCCGAATGAATCCCCTCCTTCCCCAAGATCCGGAAACCGCTCAGATCTGGAGGAAGATTGATTCTCAGGCCACAAAACCATCACACGATGGAGAGAACACAGCCTTCATCTCCACAGGCCTCGACGCACCCAAGTATGCCTATCTCGTGGTGCCGATCAGGAACCGGGGTAAGCTGCAGGCCAAGATTGAAATGATCTACCCCGATCACCGCAAGATGGATCCCAGGATCAAGGAGGTATTCGACATCATGGCGGCGAATCTCGCGATTGTGGCAGAGAGGGAGATCGCCAACATGGAGCTCCAGCACCGCGCCGTTCACGACGCGCTCACCGGGGCTGTGAACCGGACGCTCTTCCTTGAGGAGCTTCAAAAAGCAATCTCTCAAACCGATTCGGGTAGCCCCGATTCCGCCCTCCTCTTTCTCGATCTCGATGGATTCAAGGATGTGAACGATAATTTCGGCCACCAGATTGGTGACCGCCTTCTCGTCGAGGTCACGGAACGACTTAGGCATCTCATCCGACAAGAAGACATTCTCGGACGTCTGAGTGGCGACGAGTTTGTCCTCCTGGTGAGCCATCTTGATATCCATCGGGATCTGGATGCATTGCTCAAACGGATTCAGAGACGTATCTCCCAGCCCTACATGCTCGGTGATCTGGAGATCCGAATCACCAGCAGCATCGGTGCGGCGATTCTCGACCGGAACGACCTCACCACACCCGAGCTCCTTCGCCGTGCCGAGGAGTCCATGTACCTCGTCAAGCATGGGGAGCGGAATGGGTACTGCATCGCTACCGAGGACATCATCCGCGCATTCAAGAAGCGCCTCGATCTCGACCGCAATGTCCACGAAGCCGTCTATCAAAAACGGCTTCTGCTACATTTTCAGCCGATCGTGGAGATCGAAACCGGAAATATCTGCTCAGCGGAGGCGCTCCTCAGGGTGATGAACAAGGATGGGTCCATTCTCGCCGCTTTCGACATTATCCCCTCCATGGAGCGCATCCGCCTTATGTCTGAGGTTGATGAATGGGTCTTCGCCGAGTCCGTCCGTATCCTCCAGCAACACAGGAAGACATGGGAGGCGATTCCTGGATTTCGCCTCTCTCTGAATGTGAGCCCTAGTATCCTCATGACCCATGGATTCGCCACCCTCTCCTTGAATCGCCTCCAGACAGCGAGTGTCTCCCCCACGATGATTCGTCTCGAGATCGTTGAGGACCATCTGGATATGGGCAATGCCTCGCTGATGGAAAATATCACCCTCTTCCGCGATGCAGGGGTGAAGGTCGCAATCGATGACTTCGGGACAGGCTACAGCAACCTTCAGCACTTGATCTCCATCCCCTGCGACACGCTCAAGATCGACCGCTTGTTTATTCAGGGAATTCCCTCCGGAGACGAAAAGAAAATCCAACTCCTGACCGCGATGCTTCAGTTGGGGAAAACCCTTGGCTACACTGTGATTGCCGAGGGGATCGAGCTTCAGGAACAGGCCGATCATCTCCTAGCGATCGGTTGCAAGTATGGGCAGGGATACCTCTACGGGAAGCCGATGACGATCGATCAGTTCCTCGAGCGCCTCATGGAGCAACCTCCGAACGAACTCGATCTCTTCTCCTCCTCACCAGAGCTCACACATACTCCGACGCTACGCCATCCCTAAGGAACTCATTCATGAACAACGAGCCATTACCATCTTCCCCTGTGAATAAATCCTCTACCGCTGGAGAAATCCCCTCTTCCCCTACCCCGTATGAGGAGGAGCGTCTTTCCGTTCTCCAGAGCTTCGATCTCCTAAACAAAGAACCAATCCCCATTCTCGATATCCTCTGCCAGTACACCGCCACTCATTGTGGTGTTCCCACGGCAGCCATCACGCTGGTAGATCGGGAAAAGATCCTGCTCAAGTCTGTCGCAGGAGTGATCAAGCCCCTAGAAATCGAGCGCACGACGAGCTTCTGTGCCAATGCCCTGATTAGTAGGGAGAAGGTCTTTGTCGTTCCCGACACATTTCTCGATCCGCGGTTTGCCTCCAATCCCCAGGTCACGCAGGAACCCTTCATTCGCTTCTATGCATCCGTGCGACTGACCACCACCACAGGTCAGGACATCGGATGTTTCTGCATCATGGATACCAAGCCGGGAACACTCTCAGAGGATCATGCAGAGTTTCTGACAGGCATGGCCAAGCAGGTCATCAAGTACCTGGAGGGTGAAAAGACGAAAAAGGATCTTGCCCGCCTGCTCCTTCTTGAAAAAGAGGTCTATAACAAGCTCCTGCTCACCTCGGCGAACCTAGCATCCGTAGCACCCACCTTTGACGAGGCTCTCCAGAGCATGATCCTCCATCTTGATCCAAAGCTCGGATGGCTCTCGGCCCGCATCCGCAACATGCAGACCGGCGGCACCACGGGGATCACATACAACCCGATCCTACCCGAGGATCCCGAGCTCCCCCTGCTCTGGAACCGCCTCGATAGTCAGTCCAGCCACCCCAGGCTGGAAGTGCCCCAGACGGACTTCATCAACTCCGCCCCGCTCCGCCCCGAGTACTCCCATCTGGTAGTTCCGGTACGGATCCGTGAGCGGCTTGTCGCCGTGATGGAGTTTCTCTATCCGGATCATCGCAATGCGGATCCCCGGATTCGTGATGTCTTCAACCTCATCGCGGCCAATCTCTCCATCGTCGCAGAACGCGAACTCCTGAACATCGATCTGAAGTACAAGTCAGAGCACGACCACAACTCAGGAGCGCCGAACCGCGAACTCTTCGTCCAGAGGCTGGATCGGATCCTTCAGGAGGGGAGCCTCATGAGCAATCGGAAACTGGTGCTCTTCTGCTTCGACATCAATGGTTTCCAGTCGATCAGCGACGACTTCGGCTACGAGGCCGGAGTCGAAGTACTCCGTGAGATCACCAGAAGGGCATCAAAGTTCTGCTCGGGGGATGACACGATCGGGCGACTTGTCGGCGGGGAGTTCCTTCTGCTCATTCATGAGAGAGAGCCCTACAGCTCACTCGAACTCACCATCAAGCGGGTGACATCCAACCTGAGCGGCGAGTTCCAATATGGTGATGCCAGCATTGATATCCAATTGAGCATAGGTTGTGTGGCCCTTGGTTCTGCCGAAGGATCCTCAGCCGAACTCATCCGCCGTGCCGAGGAGGCTATGCACCGCGTCAAGAACGGACAGAATCGCGGAATCTGCGTTGCCGATGAGCAGGTCACGCGGGAGTTCCTCTACAAAAGGGCGATGAACCGCACGGTCAAGGATGCGGTGAAGAACAACAGAATCTCACTCTACTATCAGCCGATCGTCGAGTTAGCCACGGGTAGGATCGTGGGGGCGGAGGCCCTGATGCGTCTGGTGAATCAGGATGGAAAACTTCTAGAGGCCAAGGATTTCATCGACTCCATGCATAGGATGCGTCTGCTGGGCCAGATCGATGCCTGGGTCATCTCAGAGGTGCTTCTCATCTTGAAGGAAAACAAGAGCTTTCGGGATATGATTCCCGACTTCTATTTCTCCCATAATGTTACGCCTGAGGTCATCTGCCGGGAGGACTTTCACGAGCACTTCATCGCACAAGTCGAGCGATCCGGCGCACCCGCAAACGGAATCCACATCGAGATCACCGAACAATCGATCATCCCCAACAACCAGATCCCCAACAACCAGATCCCCAACAACCAGATCCTAATCAATAACCTCAAGGTAATGAAGGATTATGGCATCAAGGTATCTCTGGATGATTTCGGCACGGGATACAGCAATCTTCAGATCATCGCGCAATACCCGGTCGACATTATCAAGATCGATCGCTCCTTCCTCACAGGGATTGTCTCCGGAAATACCGTGATGAACAACCTCTTGCGCTCCATCACCGACATTGCCAAGAACTTTGGCTGCAGCATGGTGGCCGAGGGAATAGAGCAACAGGCCGAGGCAGAGCACCTCCTCTCGCTGGGATGCACCCATGGACAGGGATATCTCTTCGGGAAGCCAATGCCTCTAAAGGAACTCCACGCACTGGTCATGAAGCAATCAGGCTAAGCAGGAGTCTCAGCTATGCGACCAGAGCGGTCGGGTCATCTGTGATGAATTAGTCAAAATCATAAGGTTCTTATGAAAGACATGCCCTCCAGACGGATCACGCAACCTATCAGGCAGAGGATCCTTCTCTTGAGGCGAAATATTCTCGCCCTCTGTGCGCTAACCGTGATCGCACTCTGGGGTGTGGTCCTCTACGCGCTCCACATCGAGTGGATCAATCGTCTGAAGGAGGAGAAGGTGGCACTCATACGCCATGCCAGCATCATCTCGGGCAAGATCCACGACTCACTCGTCGATGCGAGCAAGATCATCGATGCGGTACGCACGGCTATCGAAAAGCAGATCAGCGTCGCATCTCCGGATCGACGTCAAGCTTACGAGGTCATTCGCACGGTCATTCAGAACTTCAGCATCTACAACTCGGGCGACACATTGGGTCTGCTTCTCTACCTGGACAAGAACGGCTTTCTTACTGCCCAAAGCGGGGTCTACCCCTCCCCTGCCTATGATCTCACGGAGAGGGGCTATTTCCGTTCCCTTAGGGATGATCCCTCCAGGAAGTTTTCCATCGGCAAGATGAGGACAGCCATCACCACGGGCAAGCAGGTTTTTCACCTGTCAATGGCGCTACATAGCCCCCAGGGTGGGTTTGCGGGGGTGGTCGCATGTCAAATCAGAGAGAAAGAACTCGCTGAGTCCATCGATCACATGCTCAAGGGGATCCACAACCAGATCCTGGTCCAGATCCCGAGTGATGGAACCGCCTTTCTTTATCCCACGACAGGTGAGATCCCCAAACAGGAGTCCCTGCTCAACGAGGAACTCCTGAGAGGCATCACCGGGAATCGGCAGGAAAGTGGACTGATTGGTAATGAAGAAACTGGAACACTCAGAATCAGCGGAGCTAACTCGGCGTTTCGGGAAACGACTTATGTCGGATATGTAAGGGATCCCCTCTTTGGACTCCTCACCACAGCCAGAATTCCCGAATCGCAAATCATGAGAAGCTTTCTCCTCCAGAACGAATGCCTTATCGGACTGGCCATCCTGACTTCCCTGGGAATCAGCATCCTCTTTTATAGACTCTATCGAAAGGCGCTCTCGCTGGATAAATCGATCCATGAGGCTTCCTTCGACCACCTCACCCTGATCAGGAACCGGCGCTCTCTGGAGAAGGAGTTTCACCGTCTCTGGCGTGATGCGTCTCGTCGCAAGAAACCAATCAGCTTGCTCTTCATCGATATCGATCGGTTCAAGCAATTCAACGACACGCACGGCCATGCAGCGGGTGATCGAGTGCTGATGGCAACGGCTCTCGTGATAAATCGCTCCCTAAACCGCCCCCTCGATCTCTGCTGTCGATGGGGTGGCGAGGAATTCCTAGCCCTTCTACCCGAAACAACGGCTCAGGAAGCCCTCTTCGTTGCAGAGCGGATCAGGCAACGCATCGGCATGATGAAGCTGAAGTTTCATGGAAAACCTCTTTCCCATATCACCCTGAGTATCGGTATTGCTGCAACCATGTCCCGGGTGCAGGCAGAGTTCCTGCACGAGTCGAAGTCTGGGATTTATGAGCGGATCACCCCGGAGGATCTCATCGCCCGGGCCGACAAGGCCCTCATGCAGGCGAAGGAGTTGGGACGCGATCGGGTTATCATTGGCTGAGTTGGAATTTTGTCGAGAGGCGCAGAGATAGAAGAAAACTCATAGGGATCCGTAACGGCTGCGTAGCAAAGAGATGTGTAAAGCAAAGGGATGAAAGGGATGGGGGGGTAGATTCGCACGAGAAATCTTATCTTGTATTATATTGCCCCGAAATATAACGCTTAGAAACTAACCAGTTCGTTTTCATAGTTCGTTCAATGCTTTAGTTATTATACACCTTAGCCCCAACTGTACCCCCGCAGGTAATGCTCACTGGAAAGCCGACATCCCGAAAAAAGATCAAGCGATTCTTTCTCCTGATCCTAACGCTGGTCCTCATCATCGGCGGTCTCTCGGTTTATTCTGCATGGAGATCTTGCCTACTGAAGACAGAGGATCAGATGAAGCGGGATGCCTCCGCAGTCTCACTTCTGGTTAATAACTCGCTGGAGTCCGGCCTCAAGATCCTCAGGCTTACAGAACCGAGAATCACAGGGAAAATCCTACACGGCAAAGATGCTTGGAAAAATCCGGAGTTAAGCGCGGTGCTGAGTTCCTGCATGGAAGAGTTCGGTCTGACCTCCAGCAATGATCAGTTGGGCTTCCTGATCCTGCTTGATGCGTCGGGATATCTGATCGCCAGAAGCGGGGAAGATCCCCACAGGAAGTTGGATTTCTCCGACCGCTACTTCTTCACGGATCTCAGGGATAATCCTTCCAAGCAATTCACGGCAAGCTCCCTACGGATTTCCGAAACAACGGGGTCGCCAGCCTTTCATATCGCTATTCCACTCAGGAACTCTAAGAGCTCTCCAAAGCCCCTCCTCGGTGTTCTTTCCCTACAAATCGACGCGGAAAAGATAGACCGTGAGCTTGAGAAAATCGTGCAGAACCCTGGGGAGCGAATCGTGATGATGATGTCCAATGGAATGACCATCTTCCAATACCCACTACCACCCCTTCCCCAGGCGACAGATCTCTTGGAGAACAGTCGTGTGATTCAGGGACCGATGGCAAGCCATGTGATGCAAGGAGGGGGAGCGTTTCTTGGATCCGTTGGCAATATTGCGGCTAGGAGCCATGTGATCACACTCCCCCACGACAAATTCGGACTATCCACTTCCGTGCTGATACCCCGCCAGAGTATCGCAACGGCTTTTTGGAGTGTGAACTCACACCTGCTCTACCTGACCGTGTTAACGATTCTGTTAATAGGACTTTTTTACATAGGGGTTTGCTCGCAGACGCGAAACCTCGAGAAGGCTATCTTCGATTCCAAGACGGATAGTAACACGGGTCTTTGGAACCGTAGGCACCTTGAGGAAGAACTTACCCGTTTACTCTCCCAAGCGCTCCGTACCAATTCGCCACTCAGTGTGCTCTTCATCGATATTGATCATTTCAAATCCTTCAACGACACCAATGGACACGATCTGGGCGACAAGGTGCTCAACGCAGTCGCCCAATGCATCACCAATATGGCAAAACGCCCTCTGGACTGCAGTTGCCGCTGGGGCGGTGAGGAGTTCGTGATGGTGTTGCCGGAAACGAGTCCCGAGGATGCCGTGAAAATCTCTAATCAATTGATGGCGATGGTTGGACGGATTGAGATAGGCCAATTGTCTAAGATCCCGAATCACGCGATCACCATCAGCGTCGGTATTGCCAGCACCGCCCTCTCCCCTGATGCGACACCCGATGAACTGATTGTGATTGCGGATCATGCGATGCTCCGAGCCAAGGAGGAAGGTCGAAACCGGGTCGTTCTGGCTTAGCGGCCACAAGATTTTCCCGCAGAGGCGCTGAGACGTTGAGGAAAAATTTCATAAGATTGTCCGGTTAGACGTTCTTGGAACTAAGCGTTTCTACCAATTGAGGGATCGGGAGACCGGGGTGATCCTCTCCCTATGAACCACACTCAGTATGACTCTGGAAATTCTGGCGTCTTGGAGGAATTCACCAGAACGGCTCATGTCCCCATCTTGGGCAATGGCAATTCCCTGATCGCAGACTGGACGATGCCAGCTAATGCAAGGGGTGTTGTCCTCTTTGCCCACGGTAGCGGAAGCGGCAGGCAGAGCTCACGCAATAGGGCCGTCGCTAGGTATCTGGTCAGTCGGAGCATAGGCACCTTCTTGATGGATCTCCTGAGCATTGAGGAGGAGAGGATCGACAATGTGACCCGTCATCTCCGCTTCGACATTCCCTTGCTCGCCAAGCGACTCGAGTTGGCAACTCACTGGATACGCTCTCAACCCGAGTCGAGGGATCTGCCCCTCGGTTACTTCGGTGCAAGCACCGGTGCGGCGGCCGCACTCGTGGCCGCGGCAAAACTGCAGGATGAGATATCAGCTGTCGTCTCTCGCGGGGGGCGCCCCGACTTGGCCGGCAGCGCCTTGGCAGACGTCACCGCCCCCACACTGCTGATCGTGGGAGGAAGGGACCCTGAGGTCGAAGACCTCAATAGACAAGCTCTGGCACGCCTCACATGCAATAGGAAGCTCTCGATTGTCCCAGGGGCCACACACCTCTTCGAGGAATCGGGTACCCTCGATCAGGTGCAGCTCCTGGCGGCCAATTGGTTTCTGAAACAATTCCCCGTTCCGGAACCGATAACCATGAATAAGGGAGGAGATTTCCGATGATGCGATTCAACGACAGAAAGGAGGCGGGCCAACTGCTCTCACTGGAGCTGGCACGATACAAGGATGGTAGAGACGTGCTCGTACTCGCACTGCCACGAGGAGGAGTTCCGGTGGCTCATGAGATCGCTTCGGTACTTCATTGCCCACTCGATGTGCTCGTGGTGAGGAAACTGGGTGTTCCGGGACACGAAGAGATGGCTATGGGGGCTATCGCAACAGGCGGAATCCGCCTGATTAACCCGGATATTGTCTCCGCACTCGGAATCTCTCCTGAAGCCGTCGAGGATGTCGAGCGCAAGGAGGAGGCGGAGCTATTTCGCCGTGAGAGAAGCTATCGTGGAAATCGCGGCCCGCTCGACACAAGGAACAAGACAATCATCTTGGTCGATGACGGCATCGCAACGGGAGCGACCATGCAGGCGGCGATTGCCTCTCTGAGGCAGCGTCGTGTCAGGAAGATCATCGTGGCTTCTCCAGTTGCTCCTCGTTCGGTGGTCTTATCACTCCGTCGCGTGGCTGACGATGTGGTCACGATGTTGAATCCGGAAGACTTCGGCGGAGTGGGACGTTGGTATGAGGATTTCTCCCAAACCTCCGATGAGGAAGTGCAGCAGCTTCTAGAGGCCGACCATGAGGTCTCCCTAACCACACACCTCCATGAAAACTGAGACTGAGATCCTACGGAAATCGGTGATTCCCCTCACCGGAGGCCCCGCTGATTTCGACCCGCTGATCGAACGGTCACGGAACAAGCGGGTAGTACTTCTGGGCGAGGCTTCCCATGGAACCCATGAGTTCTACAAAATTCGCGCCGAGATCACGAAACGACTGATCCGTGATCTGGGATTCAATGCGGTCGCTGTGGAGGGTGACTGGCCGGACGCTTATCGAGTGAACTGCTTTGTGCAGGGAATAGGAGGCGATTCGGAGGCAATCGATGCGCTGGGAGGATTCAAACGCTTCCCCCAATGGATGTGGCGCAATACCGATGTCCTCGATTTCATTGGTTGGCTCAGGAACTGGAATGAATCTGTTGAGGACTACCACCGAAAGGGACATCATGACGGGAAATTCGCAACGGGTTTTTTCGGTCTGGATCTCTACAGTCTGAACGCCTCGATGAAGGCTGTGGTTGATTCCCTCCAAGAGATCGACCCGGCCTCAGCGAAGCGAGTAGCCACGCATTACTCATGCTTCGACCATTATGACAGCGACACTCAGCGCTACGGACTTCTGGCCGGCTCTGGGATGTCCGAGAGCTGCAGGCAGCAGGTAATTGCTGCGATTGCTGAACTCCATGTACACAGGGATTCCTATCTGGGGCGAGACGGCACACGTGCAGCGGATGATTTCTTCGATACCGATCAGAATGCACGTCTGGTCCATGACGCGGAGGAGTACTACCGGACGATGTTCCGCCACGATGTCTCCTCATGGAATCTTCGGGATCGTCACATGATGCAGACGCTACTGCTCCTGATGCACCATCTCAAACAGACACGACTCAGGGCGAAGGTGGTAGTCTGGGCCCACAATTCACATCTCGGCAATGCCTCTGCCACCTCGATGAAGCAACGAGGGGAGTTCAACATCGGCCAGCTTGTCCGGGATCATTTTCAAGAGGAGGCGCTCGCCGTGGGATTCACGACGCATCACGGAACGGTCACTGCTTCCTCAGACTGGGATGGAGCAGCAGAATGTAAGCGTGTCAGACCGGCTCTCCCGGACAGCTACGAAGAATTCTTTCACGAAACGGGGGTCCCCAACTTCTGGCTCGATTGTCACGCCGATCCGAAAGTCGAACAGATCTTGAGGAATCCACGTCTGGAGCGTGCCATCGGGGTGATTTACCGGCCCGATACAGAGCGACAGAGCCACTACTTCAGGTCGACGCTTCCCGATCAGTTCGACGCCATCCTTCACTACGACGAGACCAGGGCGGTGGAGCCGTTGGAACGCACCGTGGAATGGACTGCAGGTGAAGTCGACGAAACCTACCCCAGCGGGCTTTAGTCCTAAGTTTTCCCGCAGAGGCGTAGAGGCGTGGAGGAGGATGACAGATGAATAAGATCTGTGTTGGTCTTGGTAAGGAGACCCCGAAGAAACCCAATCTCTACAAAATCATTTTCCCTCCTAATTCCTTTCTCCGCGCCTCTGCGCCTCTGCGGGAGTAATTCCTAAGTTACCTGAATTCCACATCCATCATCCCATTTATCCCCTTCATCCCTGTAAAATCATTTCAGCTCTCCGCGATTGCTAGCCCGGCCGTTGCTTCGCAACCGTGACGGCTGCGGGATTACTTCACCCTTCTGCCACTTCTTTTTTCAATGGCAGGAGCCAGGAGAAGAATGCGGCCATGGCGAGGGCAGTAACAATGATCCCAAGCGACCAGACTGTCGGGAAGTGACCATGGAAGTGAGGATCTAGCCAGAACATCTTCAGGCCCACAAAGCAGAGGATGAATCCCAGCCCGTACTTGAGGTAATGGAACTTGGAGGCCATTCCAGCCAGAATAAAGAACAGAGCCCGTAGCCCTAGGATCGCGAAGATATTCGACGTGAACACGATGAAGGGTTCCTTCGTGATGGCAAAGATCGCAGGGACACTGTCGACAGCGAAAACGATATCGGTGAACTCGATGAAGATCAGCGTCAGGAGCAGTGGCGTCCCGATGAGACGGCCCGATTCCCTGATGAGGAACTTCCCATCGTGCAGACCCGGTGATATTGGCAGAAACTTCTTCAGGAGGCGGAGGAGGATATTATGAGCCGGATCAGGATGGGACTCAGGACCGAAGGCAACCTTGAGACCCGTGATAGCCAGGAAGACTCCGAAAACGAGCGGAACCCAGGAGATCTGCATTAGCACCGATCCGAGGGCGATGAAGAGGGCGCGGAAGACGATGGCTCCCAGAATGCCGTAGAAGAGGATCTTATGACGGTACTTCGGCGGGATCGCGAAGAAGTCGAAGACCACAAGGAAGATGAAGAGATTGTCGATTGAGAGGCTCTTCTCAACCAACCAACCGGAGAGAAACTCGAGACTGCACTGCTTGGCGAGAACCCTGGGGTCGTATCCGGCCAGCCTCGGATCCTGAGGAAAGACATGCAGTCCGTAGAAGTAGAGGCCTCCGCAAAAAAGCAGAGCCAAGGAAACCCAAAGAAGCAGATTGCAGAGGGCCTCCCGGTGACCTATCTCATGCTCATTCCCATTCCTGCGACGCATGTCCAGAAAGAGACTTCCAAGAATCATGAGGAGAAAGAGTCCGTAGAGCCACCAGACGCGCTCCATGGGAAAGAGCTCTGGATGATAAGCGGCGGCGATCATTGGGAAACAGCCTCTTCGTCCAACGAAAGTTTATAATCACGACTGACAAGCAGCTTGTCGATGCGCTGACGGTCCATATCGACAACCTCAAAATGGAAGCCGTTCTGCTGAAACTTCTCACCCTCTTCAGGAATGTGGCCGAGATGATGCAGGACAAACCCGCCGATCGTCTGATACCTATTAGCCTCCAACTCTTCATCGGATAACTCCAACGAGATAGCTAAGGCTGTCTCCTCAAAATCGAGCTGGGCATCGATAAGCCAGCTCTCATCCTCGCGCGTGATGATCTCGGGATAGTTCTGGCGGACACCGCGCTCGGGCAATCTGCCGACGATGGCCTCGACCACGTCCTTGAGCGTGACCATACCCTCGACAACACCGAATTCATCAACGACGAGAGCGACATGACGGCGGGTGTTCCTGAACTCCTCGATAAGGCGCGGGGCCATCATGGTGGAAGGGACAAAGAGCGGTGGATTCAGCACGTCAGCGAGTTTCACTGAGCCGGTAAGCGAGAGGTTGGCCCAGAGGGATTTCACAGAAACAATGCCTCGGATATTGTCAGGAGTCCCCTGGAAGACGGGGTAGTCGGAGTGACCGGCCCCGGCGATCCGACGCCAGTTTACTTCGTTCGTGTCATCAAGATCGAGCCATGCAACCCGGGAACGAGGGGTCATGAGTTCAGACGCAGACTGCTCGTCAAGATCGAGCACCCCCTCGACCATCTCCTTCTCGGCAGGGTCAAAGGCGCCACTCTCCAAACCCTCGTCCATCATCTGCAGGACCTCATCCTCGGTCTGCTCGGCGGTGCGACGTGGATCGAGATGTAATAACTTGAGTGTTGAGGCGACAAAAGCCCAACCCAACTCAGCCAACGGATCGATCCAAACAGTCGTCCAACGAGCCAGACGAGAGAGGGCCCGGATCGGTAGGGAGGTATGAAGCGATTCCCCGATAGCTCTCGGAAGCAATATCCCAAAGAGCAGGATCAGAAAGGAAATCACCGTCGTGACAATCCCGATCCAGGCAGGGAGGAGCATCACCCTACCCTCATGATCAAGGATCAGGAGATCCTGAGCGGCAAGAACCGAGGCCAAGGTAAAAAGAAACACCGAGGCCAGGCGCAACCCTGGACGGGGACGCGATCTTGCATCCACATAGGAGGTCACTGAATCGGCATCGCCGCGGCGCTTTAGCAGGACCACATCGGCCATCACGCAGATCCCACCCAGAAGGATAAGGACAAGCGGCAACAAGCACATCAGCACGTAATCCACGGTATCGACGGTATTCATACAAAAAATCAGTTCAGCAATGCCGCAAGCTTGGAGGGGGTAACCTCCAGCAGTGTCTCAACGGCTAGATCGCACTCACCCAGTGAGGAGAGTGGGTTAGTCGTGGCCACGCCGACGACCTTCATTCCCCCGCGTCTCGCGGCTTCGATCCCCGCAAAGGCATCCTCAATGACAAGGCAGCGGTGAGTCGGAAGTCCGAGAAGATCGGCTCCCTTCAAGAAGACCTCGGGATCGGGCTTCCCATGCAGAACATCGCTACCACAGACAACCTGATCGAAAAAAGCATCCAGACCGGTGGCGGCAAAAAGGGCATCCAGATTACCCCTCGGGGTGGAAGATCCAACAGCACGTGGAATCCCGGCCTCTTTCAGGGCAATAAGTAATTCGCGGGCACCAGGCAACACAGTGACTCCCTCGGCGGCCACAAGCTGGCGGTAGAGATCCTCCTTCCGATCTGCCAGCTCATGAACAAGAGCCAGCTCGTCCCCCCATCCTAGGGCCGGTATGATCACTTCGTTCTTCTTGCCAAACCCAGCTTTGAAATGTCCTTCGGGCAGAATAAGTCCCCGTTCAGAGGCCAAAAGCTCCCAAGAACGCTCATGCTGAGAGGAGGAATCGATCACGACACCATCCCAGTCAAAAAGAACACCCCAAGGATTAGACATTGGTTAAATAATGAGGGATTCGTAAGGGTGCGGCAACGTCATTCTCGAAGGGTTGCACTCCTCAGATGCTTAGGCGAGTCTCTCCCATCACATGAGCTGCCGGAAACTCCTTCCCTCGCTGGGCCTTAGAGCGAGCTTTATGATGAGCCTCATTCTAGCGATGGCTCCCTCCGTGATCGCCAAGGATCCTACTTCCGAAAACCGGGGGGGCGCGCTCGGGCAAAACCTCTCTGCAAGCGTAGTGAGGATAGAAGTGACAGATCAGGAAGCGGACTATGCCTCCCCGTGGAATGCGGGTCATATAGGAGGAGGTATTGGCTCGGGATTCGTCATCGTCGCTCCCAACGGGAAAAAGCGGATCCTGACCAATGCCCATGTGGTGAGCAATGCCCGCTTTATTACCCTCACTCGCGAACGGGTAAGCCATCCCTACACAGCCCATGTGGAATTCATCGCCCACGATTGTGATCTGGCACTTCTAAGCGTTGATGACCCTGCCTTCTTCGAGGGGACAGTGCCTCTGGAACTCGGCGGGGTCCCTCTTATCGAGAGTGGAGTGAGTGTCTACGGATATCCTCTGGGAGGAGAGCGCCTGAGCGTGACCAGGGGAGTGGTCTCTAAGATTGATTTCGACCTCTACACGCACTCCGGACTCGATTCGCACCTGGTTATACAGATTGATGCCGCGATCAATCCGGGCAACAGTGGTGGCCCGGTCCTTCAGGATGGAAAGGTGGTAGGGGTCGCCTTTCAGGGGTATTCGGGGGAAGTAGCCCAGAATGTCGGATTTATGATACCGATCCCGGTGATCGGGCGATTCCTCAAGGATCTCTCGAAGGGATCCTACACAGTATACACTGATCTCTCGATCGCCTTCAGGCCTCTGCTCAGTCCATCTTCCCGAAAGGCTCTCGGCTTGCCTGATGATGACCGGGGGGTGCTCGTCACCGATGTGCATGAGAAAGGCTCCTCCCACGGGTTCCTTCGAAAAGGGGATGTGCTTCTCTCCATCGATAGTCATCCCATCGCAAGTAACGGACGCGTCGAACTCGACGGGCAGTCGGTCGATATGACGGAGGTGGTGGAGCAGAAGTTTGAAGGTGAGAAGGTTCGCTTCAATATTCTGCGTCAAGGCGCCACCAGTGCAGTGGAATTCCCAATGGCGGGAACATGGCACTTACGCATGCAGGGAAATGCCTATGATGAGAAGCCCCGCTATCTGCTCCACGGAGGACTGCTTTTCCAGCCCCTCGACAGAAACTTCCTGAATGCGGATAGCACAGCCGATCTTAGGATGAAGCGGGCCTTTGAGGACTTCGTGGAAAAACATCTCTACCTGCAACGGCCCGAGATCGTCGTTCTGAGCAGAATACTGGCCGATCCCATCCACAAGGAATGCGATGGTCTCCGTCCTGGAATCGTGGACTCGATCAACGGTAGGAAAATCCGCTCACTCGCCGATGTCAGCACGGCATTCGATCAGCCGGCCCGTTACGATGTCGTGATCCTGGAGGGCATCGGTAGCCCGATTGTCCTGGGCCGTGAAGCGGCACTGAAGGCGAATCCCCGTATCATGCAAACCTACAGCATCCCCTCCCCTCGGAATCTCTAAGGATCTCAGGTAGCGAAACGACCAACGATGAAAAGATTCCTTCCCATGATCCGGGTGCTTTCACTTGCGGGTCTGGCACTCGTGACGGGCTGCCAGGAAGAGAATACGCTTCCGCAAAAGCTCGATGAATCAGTCCTTCGGGTCACATCGACAATCCAGTATCCCGATAACAAGCGCCCCTGGCTGAAGAAGAAGCCGTTCACCCGCAACGGACTTGGGACGATCATCGAGGGAGGACGACTCCTAGTCACGGCGGACATGGTGGCCCATGCGAGCTACATCTGCTTGGAGAAGCCGGAGGATGGACCGAAAGGGAGTGCCACGGTGGAGGCAATCGACGAGGAATGCAATCTGGCAGTCATCAAGCCGGTGGAACCTGAACTCCTCAAGGGTACCCATCCTCTCTCGCTTGACGCAATGATCACGCCCGGGAGTACGGTTCAGATCCTCCAACTCGAGCCCAACGGAGCGCCAGCCCTCACACCGGCCAGTTTGACCACAGTCGCTGTGATGCCTTATTCATCTGATGGGGGTGCTTATCTACTCTATCGTGCTTCCACGACGATCCCTCAGCGCGAGGGAAGCTTTGTCATTCCCGCGCTGCACGAGGGAAAACTCGCAGGCCTGGTCATGCGTTACGATTCTCGCACTCAATCGGCGGACATTATTCCCTCACCCCTGATCGGGCGCTTCCTGAAGGAATACTCCAAGCCCGGCTACTCAGGATTGGCGCGCGCCGGACTGACCTACGGAGAGTCTCACGGAAGGACATTGCGCGAATGGCTCGGTGCAGGAAAAGACCTCAATGGTGTCATCATCACGTCCCTTGACTCAGGTGGACCGGCAGAGAAAGCAGGCCTCCGCAAGGGGGATCTCATCGTGCGTGCTGGCGGCAAGCCCATCGACGGCGAGGGCAACTACACAGACCCTCGCCTCGGAAAAATCAACTTCAGCAATCTTGCCACACTAGAATCCGCACCCGGAGACAAAGGGGAAATTGTGTACTTCCGGAGCGCCGGTGAAGGGACCGGCACGCTGGGAACGGCAACACTGACGCTAGGGGGGAGAAATACAGTACCCGAAATCAGTCCATCACGGCTGCGGGGCAACTCTGTTCCGTACACCTTTCTGGGGGGACTTCTCTTTCAGGAGCTGAGCAGACCCTATCTCCGCGAATGGGGAGTTAACTGGAGAAGCGACGCTCCTCAGAATCTCGTTGCTCTTGATGCATTTCAGGAAGATTTACCGAAAGATCAGAAGAGACTGGTCATCCTCGCGAAGCTCCTCCCTTCATCAGAGACCATCGGACTTCAGGAACTTGCCAATAAGGTGGTGTTGACTATCAACGGAATGCCTATTCACGAACTAGCAGACGTGAACGAGGCGGCAAAGCACCCCGAAAAAGGATTCCAACGCATTGAATTGGAAGGATCAGCAGGCCCTATCTATCTGGATAACGCCTCCCTGGAATCAGAAGAAGCTCAACTCAGGAGCGAATATGGCATCCCAGCTAAGTCAGATTCCTTGGCTAATCCGAAATAAGGATGGCGCGAACGAATGAGAGAGCAAGTGACCCTTCTTCGATTTTTGACGCTCGACGCGATGGGAAGAGCGGCTAATTTAACCACTCTTCTATCGTGACCATGCCCGAACGTACACTCGTCGTCGTCCCCACCTATAACGAGAGAGAGAACCTGCCTCAACTGGTCGAGCGTCTCTTCGCGTTGCCTGAGTGTGGCGAGATCCTCGAGATTCTTGTAGTCGATGATGGATCTCCGGATGGCACAGGGCAATGGGTAGCAGATAACGCAATACGCGATCCGCGCCTGCACCTCCTCTCGCGCACCGCGAAAAACGGCTTGGGTCGCGCCTACGTGGCGGGATTCCTGTGGGCTCTCGAGCACGGCTACGACTTTGTCATCCAGATGGATGCTGATTTCTCCCACAGTCCGGAAGATGTGCCAAAACTCCTGGAAGGGATCAGGACTACAGGCGCGGACTTGGCCATCGGCTCCCGGTATGTCGGCGGAATTCGTGTCATCAACTGGCCTCTCAAGCGGCTCGTGCTCAGCGTCGGCGCCTCCTACTATGTCAAATGGATCACTGGACTGCCAGTATGGGACCCCACCGGTGGCTTCAAGTGCTGGCGCCGCAAGACGCTTGAATCAATCGACCTTCCTTCGGTGAAATCAAACGGCTACGGCTTCCAGATTGAGATGAATCACCGTACCTGGATGCGTGGTTTCAAGATTGCCGAAGTTCCTATCATCTTCGCAGATCGCATCGAGGGTGTCTCCAAGATGTCCAAGAAGATCGTCGTCGAAGCTCTCCTCATGGTCTGGGGCCTTCTGATTAACAGCGGATTTCGCAGATCTCCCCACGCCTAGCAATCCTGCGCGTCGCTCCTCCTTAAATCCTCCAAACTAACTCTCTTTTTACTCCTACCCCAATGAGCTCTACGGACATGACGCCCTCCTCTATTCCTGAATCTGTCGCCTCGGTAGAAGAACGAGTTCATCCCTTCCGGATCTTCGACAAACACGAGCGCTTGACGGCCATCATCTGCTTTCTCATAGCGCTGGTGACATATTGGGCGACCGTGATGCCAAATATCGGCCTCAACGACGACGGCGAGATGGCTACTGCGGCCCTGCACTTCGGGGTCATGCACCCCTCAGGCTACCCTCTCTGGACGATCCTGGCAGGGCTCTTCAGTCATATCTTCCCGTTTGGCAACGGATCCTGGAAAATCAATCTCTTCTCCGGGCTCTGCACGGCTATCGCGGCCGCTGTCTTTTCTCTGGTATCGCTGAATGCGACGCGTTGGTTGGGTGTGAAGAAGCTGCCTGCGACCATCCTCTCCGTGGCCTCGACCCTGACCTTCATTTGGGTGACTCCTATCTGGTCTCACGCGGTTGTCGGAAAGGGACTTTACGCCCTCCATGTCTGTCTGATGATGATCTACCTGATGCTTACTTATCTCTGGATAAGAAGGCCTCACTGGAAGAATGCCTTTGTCTGGTTGGTCTTCATTTTCTGCCTTGGGATGAGCAATCACCACATGACCCTGGCCATGGCCTTCATGCCTCTCATGGTCATCCTGCTGCTGCATGCAGAACTCTTTTGGGAATACACAGTGTACAGTATTCTGGTCGCAAGCGTTCTCTACCTCGGCTTTGCCTACCTCTCCACGGATCAATATCATCCCATGGCGATGAAGGCGGCTGTCCGGCTCTTCTACACAGTATGGGCTGGATTCCTTCTCCTGATTATCGTGCGTCGCAAGCTCACCGAATGGCGACAGGGTCTGCTGCTTTTTGTCGCTGTCTTTGTCGGTCTGCTTCCCTACGCCTACATGCCCTTCGCTTCCTCGACCAATCCCCCGATGAACTGGAGTTACTGCAGTACTCCCGAGGGATTCTTCTACGCCATCAACCGCTCCCAGTATTGGGGAACTTTGGCGGATCAGCTTCAGGGTACGGTCGGCAAACTCGTCGGTGTTGCCCCTGCCGAGAAACCGAAGGGACCGAAGGCGCCTGATGATGAGAGCGCCATGCAGCAATTTGCGGGATACTGCAAAGTCTACTGGAGCGTTCTCGCCCGTAACATTTCACCGATTCCGTTGGTCTTTGCCCTTCTTGGCTTCGCTCTTTTCTGGCGATTGTCACGGGAGCAGCGCATCTGGTTTTACCTACTGGTCATCGGCTTTTGTCTGGCGGCATTTCTGGAACCCATCCAGGCACCAAACGGCTATGATAATTCCGGATGGGACATGCAGTACCAGTACCAGAGCCTCTGCTACGGTTTCTTCATCATGCTGGCAAGTTACGGGGCCGCCATGATCTTCGCCTCGCTTCATCACGGAAAATTCCGACCCTTGGCATGGACAATACCGATCATTTCAGCCGCAGTTGCGATCTACACCTTGGTGGTGTGCTATCCAAAAAGCAACCAGCATGGTCACTGGTTCGGATGGATGTACGGGCACGACATGCTCGCCAACTTGCCGAAGGATAGCTTTGTTTTCGGAGGGACCGATCCAGGTCGCTTTGTTCCAACCTACATGGTCTTCGGTGAAAGCTTCGAGAAAACAAAACGGGATCCGAACTTCGACCGCAGGGATCTCTACATCGTGACCCAGAACGCACTGGCCGACACCTTCTACAATCGCTACATCCGCTCCCATTACACCACGGAGCGCCCGACAACCTTCAGTTGGTTCGAGAAGCTTCTTGGCCGCGATCATACCTATCCGAATGAAACACTCATCCTTCCCCATCGGGAGGATATCATGGCGCTCTTCGGGGAACTGATGAATCAGTACCAGAAAAATCCCCAGGCAATGCCCAACCCTCAGAGTGATCCTGTCGCCCTGAACTCGGCTGTGGCCGAATGGATCTTCCTGCATAACCGCGACAAGAAAGACGGGACTCCCCGGCATTTCTATGTGGAGGAGAGTTTCCCCATGCAATGGTCCTATCCTTACGCCCTCCCGCACGGGCTTTGCTATGAGATCACCCATGACAAAATGGGCACCCTGCCTCCGGGGACGGCTGAGAGGGATCTGGCTTGGTGGGATGATTACATCCAGAAACTCGATTCCGTACCCGGTTTCCGCAACGACGATCTGGCCCTTCACTCCTTTGCCAAACTGCGCAATACCGGTGGCAATATCTATGCCTTCCGCAACATGCGTTCTGAAGCGGAGCGTGCTTACAGACAGGCTCTCTCTCTCTGGCCTGCGAACACCGAAACCACCAGCAATCTCGTCAATCTGCTCTGGATACAGGGACGTTTTCAGGATGCCCGAGATCTCGTGGCGGGGTTCTTACCGATGGATCCCAATAGCAAGGTCCTTCAGCGCCTGAGCGCAGCCACGGAAGCTAGACTAAAGGCTTCCAAAGATCTCCCAATGCAACTCGCAGCACTACAGGTCAACCCAACTAACAGGCAGGCACTGGCGCCGGTCCTTCAGAGCTTCATGATGCTGGGGCGCACGGGCGATGTCGACGCGACCATCTCCAATGCCATCGCGGCAACGCCCAAAGACATCTCATTCCTCAGGGACATGATCAACTTCTATGCCACCCAGGGTCGCATTCCTCAGGCGCTGGAAGTTGCAAAAGTTCTCGAGAAAGCGCAACCCGACCAGTGGGATATCCCCTTCACTATTGCAAAATACGATCTCATCACGGGGCAGCGGGAAGCGGCGTTCAACAACCTGCGTCGTGCGGTTCAACTCGGGGGAAATAATGCACTACAGCAAATCAGCCATGAGCAGATCTTCCAACAAGTGGCGCAGGATCCGGCCTTCCAGCAGGCTCTCCAACCATCTGCTCCAGCTCAGGCCGGTGGCAAGGCTTTGGGAGAGATGTCCAAGGCGATCAGTACTGCCCAGGGTGCATCCCCAACCCCTTCTGCAACACCCAAGCACTCCAAGAAGAAGAGCCAGTAGAACTGAGAACTAAAAAGAAAGAACTCGCGCAGAGGCGCAGAGGCGCAGAGTTTTTAAGCCTCGAGGCAACCGCATTCCAAGAAACGTTTTAAGAAAAACGTGCCTTTTGAATTGGGTGTTTGAATGGCCGCCATACGCTCAACTCCGAACGCCTTTGTCTCTTTACCCTCCGCGCCTCTGCGCCTCTGCGCGATGTTTTTCCCTTGATGCACTAGTAGACCAAGGGAGAGTTGCCCCCTTCTTCCATCAGCTTGGCAGCCTTAGCTTCGGCAAGACTTGCCTCCTGCTCTACGACTTTTTCCTGGAGAAAGGCTTTTAACTCAGGGATCCCCTCACCCAGTTCGGCGCAAATCGGGAGAATCGTGACACCCTTGAATTTCTTTTTGAAGAGCTTGAGATTTGCTGTGGCTTCGGGCATGTCCATCTTGTTGGCGACGATGCACCAGGGACGTTCCGCCAGTTCGGGATTATAGAGTTCCAGCTCCTTGCGAAGAGCATTCAGATCATCCATGGGACTGCGTCCCTCGGATCCAGCCATATCCAGCACCATGAGTAGATAGGCGCAGCGCATGACATGGCGCAGGAATTGATGGCCCAAGCCCCTGTTCTCATGGGCTCCTTCGATTAATCCGGGAATGTCGGCAACGGTTGTCTTGTGGTAATCCTCAAGGTCAACAACTCCAACCTGCGGGTTACGCGTGGTGAAGGCATAGGATCCGACCTTCGGATGGGCACGCGAGATTGCTCTCAGAAGAGTCGACTTGCCTGCATTCGGATAACCAACCAGACCGGCAAAGGCGATGGAGCGCATCTCGAGTAGGAACCAACTTTCATCACCTTCTGTTCCTTCGGTGAAACGTCGGGGAGCCTGATTGCGTGAACTCTTGAAGTGGATGTTACCACGTCCTCCTTTTCCTCCGTGACAGATGATGAATTCCTTGCCCACTTCGTCCAGGTCAGCGACCAGATCCTCGGGCATTGGATCGGCGAGACCTTTCTTGGCACGAGGCTGATCGGAGGGAAATTCTTCCCCGTCAATCAACTCAGGCTCGGCAAAGGGATCGTGAGGGGCTGGTGTCGGAAACCGATAGATCAAAGTACCGACGGGAACAGGCACCACGAGATCGGGGGCCGACTTGCCATGTCGTTGGCGATAGGAGCCCTTGCCACCCGGTTTGGCTTTCAGGATCGGCTCGAAGAAGAGATTGGCCAACTGGTCGATATGGTTGTCGGCACGGAGAATGACATCCCCTCCGTCGCCTCCATCACCACCGTCCGGCCCGCCCTTAGGGATGAACTTTTCACGGCGGAAGCTGGCGGACCCATCGCCTCCGTCGCCCGCCTTCGCATGCACCCTTACTCGATCAATGAACATTCGGCTACCTTTGCAGAAGCTTGTCGTAAAGTCGCTCAGTTTTGCGGGCAATCGCATCCCACCCGAAAAGCTCCTCGGCGCGCTTCCTCCCAGCAGCCCCCATTCGCGAAGCAAGATTGGGATCGGCCATAAGTAGATTGATCTTGGAGGCAAGGTCTGAGGCAAAGGCTGCAGGATCAGTCGCCTCGAAGGGACTCTCTTTCATCTGCTCAAGGGGTATAAGGAAACCAGTCTCGCCATCGACGACTACCTCCTTGATGCCACCGACAGCACTGGCGACGACAGGTGTGCCACAGGCCATGGCTTCGAGATTGATGATGCCGAACGGTTCGTAGATCGAAGGGCAGACGAAAACAGAAGCGCTTGAGTAGAGAGCAATCGCTTCGGGTCGACTCACCATCTTCTCAATCCAGACAATCTCACCATGATGCTCCCGTGCTAAGGCAATCGCCTGCTGCATCTCGGAGGCGATCTCGGGGGTGTCGGGCGCGCCTGCACAAAGCACCACCTGAAAACCGGGATCCAGATGACGGATTGCACGGACCAGATGAATGATTCCCTTCTGACGTGTGATACGGCCAACAAAGAGGACATACGGGCGATCGGGATCAACACCAAGCGAGCGGAGCACTTCGGGATTTTTTGTCGAGCGATACTCGCTTAGGTCGATGCCATTATGAATCACGCTGAGGCGCTCTTCGCTGACATTGAAGAGGGAGAGAATATCCTTCTTGGTCTCTTCTGAGACGGCAATCACAGCATCAGCCATCTCAAGAGCGGTCTTCTCAACCCAGAGACTGAAGTCATAACCACCTCCAAGCTGTTCGCGCTTCCAGGGGCGGAGAGGCTCGAGGGAGTGAACCGTAATGACGAGGGGAATGCCGTAGTTGAGCTTCGCCATAATACCGCCAAGGTGGGTGTACCAGGTATGGCAGTGGACAATGTCGGCGGTGATCCCGGCGCCGTTGAAATCGACACACCGACGTGAGGCACCCAGTGGGCTCTGAAGCGGCTTGGGGCAGGTCATCTCGGGAGTACCAAGGCCGAATCCCTTGACCTCGATGGAGCCGATTTTCTCATCCTGATCGCCGAAGCAGCGGACCTCCACCTCCATGAGCTTGGCCAACTCACGGCTCAGATAATCGACATGAACGCCCGCACCCCCGTAGATATGCGGAGGATATTCGTTGGTGAGAAGGAGTGTTTTCATGCGAGTGATTTTATCCCAGATTATGCAATAGAATCAGGGAAACATAGAAATCTTGTTCACCAATGCGGTGAAGGGACTCAAGACAGAAGAAGAGGTATAACTCTTCGGTCATCTCTACACTTGAAATTCTGATTCCTGTATTAGGTGCAGAGGTCCAACCCCTAATGCAATCTTTGGGTTTATAAAAACTTCACGGGCAGGAGATACTGCAGGATCCCCGATCCAAACTGGAGACGAGGTAGGTTCACCCCTAGAAGAGAGGCCTTGGCAACCTGAATAGACTCGCTCCGTTCCATCCCGATCAGCGAGGCACTCAGGGAACTTAAATCCGGTTCGTGCCCCACGATCATGACGGAATCAAGCTTTGCATAGGCTGATAGCTCGGCCAGGGCCACCTCGGGATTCATCCCGCAAGCGGCCCACGGAACTTCACTCAGAGGTGGTTTACCCAAAAGCTTTGCAACGATTTCCGCTGTTTCACGCGCACGAACGACGGGACTGGTGAGGATGATATCAGGTCTGAGGCACTGCTCTTTCAGGAAGCAACCAATCCGGCGCGCCTGCTTGAATCCTTTTTCCGTCAGACATCTGGAAAAGTCATCGAGACGATGAGGCTCAGCCTCGGCGTGTCGTATCAGATGGAGAAGCATGAAGGGAAAGGGATGAAGGCTGAAGCCTGAGACCTGAAAGGATTAATGGGCCTTTCGGCCTTACAATCACATCGACATGCCGCCGTCTACCGCAAGGACCTGACCGGTAATATATCCGGCTGCAGGACTGCAGAGGAAAGCGACTGTGGAGGCGATATCCTCGGGCTGGCCGAAACGGGAAAGAGGAATCTGCGCTAGGGCTCCCTTGCGGATCTCCTCGTTCAGGACTGCTGTCATGTCGGTCTCGATAAATCCAGGGGCCACCACATTGACCGTGATACCACGGCTGGCGACTTCCTTCGCGAGAGCCTTAGTAAGGCCGATCATGCCGGCCTTGCTGGCGGCGTAATTGGTCTGACCCGCAAGGCCCATGAGACCACTGACGGAACTGATGTTGATGATACGTCCGGAGCGCTGCTTGATCATGGTACGCAGAACGGAGCGAACAAAGTTGAAGGCTCCCTTGAGATTGGTATCAAGAACGGCATCCCATTCCTCAGAGGACATGCGCATGAGGAGATTGTCCCGGGTGATTCCCGCATTATTTACCAGAATGTCAGCACGGCCAAAGTCGGCTACAATCTGCTCTCCTACCTTCTGGACGGCATCGAAATCGGCTACATCGACGGCATAGGCGCGTGCAGATCCCGGACGGATTGCTTCAAGGGCAGCCGCGACCTTGGAGGAGTTTTCCTCACTTCGGCTTACGACAGCCACCTTGGCACCCGCCTCGACAAAATAACGGGCAATGGATTCACCAATGCCGCGTCCGGCTCCGGTGACAATGGCAACTTGATCCTGCAGTGGGTTGTTGATGGTGCTCATAAATTCGAAATGAAAGGTGATAAGCAAATCACTTTACCCGAGAAGGGTCCTGCAGGAAATCGCTTTTTCCCTATGCAGGCAGAAGAGTTACACATGGGTAGAAGTAGCCTCCCTGAGTTTCGGCATGTGCCTCGAGAGTACAAACTGAGCCGCTCCCATAAGTCCGAGGATACCACCCACCACGGCG
The DNA here is from genome assembly GCA_026461395.1 of Chthoniobacterales bacterium. Lineage (GTDB taxonomy): Bacteria > Verrucomicrobiota > Verrucomicrobiia > Chthoniobacterales > UBA6821 > UBA6821. The sequence goes on from JAPJNA010000046.1 coordinate 51,525, forward strand.
AAAGCTCCGAAAGCTCCCAAGCCGGCTGAGAAGGCGGCGCCAACAATGGTCTTGATGACAACCGAAACCGCATTCACACCGAACTGGGAAGCGGAGGTAACACCGCCAGCATGTTCAAGCGGAGTAAGTTCCTGACGTTTTTTGGTCAGAGTCAAGCGGGCGCAGACATTGAACAAGGCAAAAAGGAACACCGCCACCGTCATAACCCAGAGATTTTCAGGCAACCAACCGATGGCCAGGATGAACGTTCCGACAGCCCCCAGAGCGACCCACTTCCCTCCGGAGTTTTTATGCTTTGTGAATGCATAAATCAGTGCTCCAACAACACCTCCGAGGGCAAAGGCGGCGCCGATCTGCCCAACAGAAGCTGACTTATGAAGGAGCCCCTTGGCAAAGAAAGCACTCAGGAGCTTGCGTAGCGGGTAGATATTGAACGACATCAGGCCGAGGCAAGTGATCAGGAGCGGTCGGCGGGTGAAGATATATTTTATTCCAGCCCAAGAACCCCCGTGGGAGTGATGGACCGCTCCTTTGCTCATACCTCCGGTTTTCTTAGGAATGAAGAAGTAGGCCACTGAGGAGAGGACAAAGCCGACCGGTATCAAGATATGAGGAACGATCTTCCCTCCCCACATCATCAACCCGCCAAGAATAAGCGGCCCAGCGACTCCACCGATATCAAAGGTGAGTTCGTAGCGTGAATTGATCCTGTCGAGTTGCTCAGCACGATGCTGTGCAAGTTCAAGCGGAACCGTGTGAACTGATGTATCAACAAAGCCCCTGATCAAGGCCTCCAATGTGTAGCAACCCATCGCCCACCAGAGACTCAGAAAACCGCAGAGCATCGAAATGGGTACTCCAGCTAAAGCAACGGCCCTCAGGAAGGTGGCAACCACAAGCACACGTCGGGCTCCGAATTTCTCTGTAGGCCAGCCTCCGATATAAGTACCAAGCATGTGAATTCCGGTATCAAAAGCGGAGAAAAATGCCGCGCCGCCGAGTGAACCGGAAAGCTTCGCCAGCAGTAGAGGTTGTGCCAGATGCAGGGCGCTATCGACCAACTGGGTCAGGAAGACACCACCAAGAAACCCGCGCAAACGGATCGGGTACTGGGGTTCCTGATGAGTTGCCACGTTCAATTCCATGCGGCGTGCTTTTGATATTCCTGTGTAGCCGGGACACTGATGATTCGTCTCTCGGGCAGAATGAGTGCGGTGAGAGCACCTCCGTAGACACATCCAGTGTCGAGACCGATGGCATTCGGACGCATCATCGGATCACGCTTGGCCCAGTGGCCAAAGACAATGAGCTGCTCCTTCTTGTAGTCCTCGTACCATGGGACATGCATCCCATCGGGAACTCGGATGGTTATGAGGTCGCGAGGCGACTGCTGGCGCAGTTCGGAGATACGGGGATCGAGCCCAGCATGGACGACCAAGAACCCCTCCCCCTCCAAATAGAGCGGCCATGAACGGATGAAATCCATAGCCTCATTGTACGAATCGCCCAGCTGACTTAACATCTCCCAGTCAGAGGAACCCTTTGCCGGTTTATCCCCAGCAAGCCAGCGGGTAAGAAGCCGCTGCTCGTGATTCCCCATCACGCACCGCACATTCGGAGTCTCCATCGCCCAACGGAGAACGGAGGCGCTGTCGGGGCCTTTTCGGACCAAATCACCGACCGCGATAATCTCGTCATCCTCAGTAGCGACGACGGCTTCGAGTAGACTCCGAAGTTCCTTTATACAGCCATGAATGTCACCGATCACGATTGTCCTGCGGACTCTTGGAGCGGAGGGAGTTGGCATGGGGGAGGTCATGGTCGGAAGATCGGCCCGGAAGAGATATCGGTATGCCGTGCATAAGTCAAAGCGGCTGGAATGATGAATCCTGCAAGGAGACTCTTCGTATAAACTGGACGCGGAGAATGAAACTGGAGCACCGAAAACTCCGGTTGCCAGTAAAGTTACCATCGTTGCGAGAACGACTAAGAGGCAGAGGCAGAGGCAGAGGCCACCGGAGGAATGCAGATTGTCATGTAAGCAATCAATTCGCCCCCTCAGACCCTCTTTAATATAATGCAACAAATCTTAGACTTATACTGGGTATTTCGTTGAGGTGTGCTAGTTTACGTTCATGACACTTCACGTAAAAAAAGGCACCGACTGGAAATCCGTTTACGCTCAGGCTAGATCGTTAGCGCCAGAAGCCTTTGAGGCGGATCGCATCAACAACCTGATTATGGGTGAATGGGCTTCCGTTGGAACGTCCTCAACCCACGTGAATCCGGTAGACCAAATGCCGATTGAAGGTCCGCCTAAGATAGACCACCAAACCGCTCTCGATGCCGTAGCTGCGGCTGCCCGCCAGCACAAGGCCTGGGGTTTAGTGAATCTTGACGAGCGCAAGGCACGGGTGAATGCTGGATTGGTGGGACTTCGCGAGGCTCGCGACACAATTGCCCTGTTGCTGGCTTGGGAGATTGGGAAACCGTGGAAACTGGCGTGTGCCGACATCGACCGCTGTATCGACGGAGTGGATTGGTACCTGACCCAAATTGACCGTCAGCTTGAGGGTCGTTCACCACTACGTGGGCCGATTTCCAATATTGCGTCATGGAACTACCCCATGAGTGTTCTCGTTCACGCAGAATTGGTCCAAGCGCTGGCCGGAAACGCGGTCATCGCGAAAACACCCTCACAGGGAGGATTTCACTCACTCACTCTTGCCCACGCAATGATGGCCCGAGCTGGCTTGCCCGTGACTCTTGTGAGTGGCGTTGGTGCCGAGTTGAGCGACGCACTGGTCTCTTCGCCTGAGCTTGGTGCCTTTGCCTTTGTTGGCGGAAGGTCAAATGGCCGGGCCACACTCGAACGCCTTGCCGATTTCAACAAGCGTCACATCTTGGAACAAGAGGGTTTGAACGCTTGGGGGGTTTGGGATTTCAGCAAATGGGATAACCTCGCTCCCCTCATTCGCAAAGGCTTCGAGTATGCGAAACAACGATGCACCGCCTACCCTCGGTATGTCGTTCAGCGACGACTTTTCCCAGCTTTTCTCGAGATGTACATGCCTATCGTGAAAGGGCTGAGGTTCGGCCACCCATTGGCGGTAGAGAATGACCATGACGAACTTCCAGACCTCGAGTTCGGTCCAGTGATTCACAAGACCAAGGCGGACCAGCTGCGCGCTCAGTTCAATGAGGCTATCAACACGGGAGGAATCCCTCTCTATAATGGAAACCTCGACCACGGTCGATTTATACCGGGGCAAGACACTTCAGCCTATGTCGCGCCTGCCACAGTCCTCGAACCACCTCGGGCGTGGTCGCTGCACCACTCAGAACCGTTCGGCCCAATCGATTCGATTGTTCTGGTGGATACCGAGGCTGAATTCATTGCCGCGATGAACGTGTCAAATGGAAATCTCGTTTCTTCCGTGGCTACCGATGACATGGTTTTCGCGAAGCGCGTGCGCGAAGAAATATCGGCCTTTAAATTTGGCGTCAACGTACCCAGGTCCCGGGGAGATCGTGACGAGGTGTTCGGAGGGCTTGGTGCGTCGTGGCGCGGCGCATTCGTCGGCGGAGACTTGCTCGTGGATGCTATCACAGATGGCGAGAGGCCCATTTACGGAAACTTCAAGGGCGCATCTCGATTCCCCGAAGGACTCGACCTCTGAGGATTTCGCTAGTTTGGTTGACCGATGGGAAGGTCCTCGGTCCCAAGAGCCTACATGAGCTCATTGAGAAAAACCTCCGAACTGGTCTTGGAGATCAATCCTCCTTGAGTGAAGTAGCAATCCTCCGTCTGAGTTGTCCGCAAGCGGCGTCGATATCGTGTCCTTTCTCGCGGCGAATGGTAGCGGCAATTCCGCGGTTACGCAGGATAGAAAGGAACTCCTCCTGAACTGGCTCGGAGGGGCGTTTCCAAGGTAGACCCTCGACGGTGTTGTAGGGAATGAGGTTGATCTTGGCACGGAGACCCCTCGCCCTCTCTGCAAGGAGCTTGGCCTCGGTGGGAGCGTCGTTTACCCCCTCGATCAGGATGTACTCAAAGGTGATCATCTGTTTCTTGCGTTCGCTGTAGTAGGCGCAGGCCTCCATCAACTCGGCGACGGGGTATTTCTGATTCACCGGCATGATTTCGCTGCGGACAGAATCGCTCGCCCCGTGCAATGAGATGGCCAGTCTTATCTGGAGGGACTGATCCGCGAGTTCTCGGATTTGGGGAACAAGACCGCTGGTGGAGACGGTCATCTTGCGTGCACCCAAGCCCACTCCCCAGGGAGCGTTCAGGATAGAGACAGCCTTGAGCCAGTTCTTATAATTGGCCATCGGTTCCCCCATTCCCATAAAAACCAGATTATTGATGCGCTCTCCGGATATCTTCTCCGCGAGCAAAACTTGGGCGACGATCTCGTCGGTACTCAGGTGACGCTTCCATCCGTCGAGCCCGCTGGCGCAGAACTTGCATCCGTAAGCGCATCCGACCTGTGACGAAACGCAGAGGGTTCGACGGTCGGATTCCTCTCCATAGAGTGCTGGCGAGGCAGGGATCAGAACGGTTTCGATGAGCTCCCCGTCGTGGAGACGCAGAAGGAATTTGCGCGTCGTATCCTCCGAACCACTAACTGTCACTACTCCGGGAATGCGGATGGGATGTTTTTCGGCAAGTGCCGAGCGCAGAACCGCAGGGAGATTCTTCATGGCCTCCCAGGACTCGACGCGCTTCTCCCTCTCATACGCCCACTCCATGATCTGCTTGGCCCGGTAGGCAGGCTGCTCCAGCGCGGTCAGGCTCTCCTCAAGATCCTCCAGTGTGAGGGCATGAAGCGGAATGGGTACAACAGGTTCGGGCATGATCGGGTTTTTTCGAAAAAGGCAGAACTAAAGTGTGAGAGAAATTCATTGCCCTGCAAGCAGGGATTGCTACTATTTTCTGCTCTTCTGCCGTCACTTAAAAGGAGTCGCGGTAGGAGGGATTGGCAACAATCTCTCCGTAGAAGTTATTCAATACATCATGACAACAACAATCGCTGAACTTCAGCAACTCATCGCAGCCTCGGTTAAGAACTACCGCGAAGGCAGCATCGTCAAGGGCCACATCCTCGAGAAGCGTCCCAAGGAATTCCTCATCGACATCGGCTACAAATCCGAGGGTGTCGTTTCCGCATCGGAGTTCGAAAATCCCGAGGAGATCCAGGTCGGTGACGAGGTCGAGGTGCTCCTCGAGCGTCTCGAAAACGACCTCGGCATGGTCATCCTCTCCCGCCTGAAAGCTTCCCAGCGTCAGAACTGGTCGAAGATCGTCAAACTCTTCGAGGCAGAGGGCATCATCAAGGGCCGCGTCAAATCAGTCGTCAAGGGCGGTCTCATCGTCAATGTCGGCGTCGAGGCTTTCCTCCCCGCCTCCCAGGTGGACATCAATCCTCCCAAGGATCTCACCCAGTTTGTCGGCAACACCTACGACTTCAAGATCGTCAAGCTTAACGAGGACCGCAAGAACGTCGTTCTCAGCCGTCGTGAACTGATCGAGGCTGAGCGCAGTGAGCGCCGCCAGCAATTCCTCGGCACCATGAGCGCTGGAGACAAGGTCGAGGGTACCGTCAAGAACATCACGGACTTCGGGGCTTTCCTCGATCTCGATGGCATCGACGGACTCCTCCACATCACCGATATGTCCTGGGCCCGTCTCACTCATCCGAGCGAGGCCGTCAAGCCCGGCGACCGCCTCACGGTTGTCGTCCTGGAAATCAACAAGGACAAGGAGCGCATCTCCCTTGGCCTCAAGCAGCTTCAGTCCAATCCTTGGGATCGTCTCGAAGAGCGCTTCCCGATCGGCCAGAAGATCAAGGGCAAGGTCACCAATCTCATGCCTTACGGCGCCTTCATTCAGATCGAAGAAGGCATCGAGGGACTCATTCACGTCTCGGAGCTCTCCTGGACCAAGCGTATCACCCGTCCTTCCGACGTCCTTACCCTTGGTCAGGACATCGAGGCCGTAGTGCTCGGAGTCAACAAGGAGGATCAGAAGATCTCCCTTGGCGTCCGTCAGCTCGAGCCGAATCCTTGGGACGAGATCGAACAGCGTTATGTCATCGGCAAGCAGGTTCGCGGCCAGGTCCGCAACATGACCGCCTACGGCGCCTTCGTGGAGCTTGAGGAAGGTATCGACGGCATGGTGCACGTCTCCGATCTCAGCTGGAACAAGAAGATCAACCACCCGAGCGAAGTCCTCAAGAAGGGCGACGAGGTGGATGCAGTCGTCATCGACATCGACAAGGCCAACCAGCGTATCAGCCTCGGCGTTAAGCAGCTCGAGGCCGATCCCTGGAAGGAGATCGAGGGTAAGTTCAAGGTTGGCGACGTCGTCAAGGGAACCGTCTCCAAGATCGCCAATTTCGGCGCCTTCATCGAGCTCCCCGGAGCCATCGACGGACTCGTTCACATCTCTCAGATCACCGAGGATCGTGTCGAGAAGGTCAAGGATGTCCTCAAAGTCGGCCAGGAAGTCGAGGCCCGCGTTATCAAGATCGACAAGACCGAGCGTCGTCTCGGCCTCTCGATCAAAGCAACCGGTTACAGCGAGGAAGCACTCCGCAAGGAGAGCGAGGCCCTCGAGTCCGTAAAGAGCGGCGAGGATATGGTCAGCTTCGGTGCAGCCCTCATGGCAGCCGAGGAAGAGTATCGTCCCGGTCAAGGCAGCAAGTAACCCTTCGCTAACCACACCATGTCACAGCCAGAAATCACTGCCTACCTCAAGACCTCCTGCGGTTGGAGCAAGGGAGTACGTGCCATCATGGACAAGTATTCCCTTCCCTACACAGAGAAGGACATCATCCAGAATCCGGCCTTCCGGTTCGAGATGGAGCAGCGCAGCGGCCAGTCGCTCTCCCCCTGCGTGGAGATCAACGGGGTCATGCTGCCCGACATCAGTGGTGAGGAAGTCGAACGCTACATGCTCGAGAAGGGGCTTGTATCAGCTAACGAGGTGAAGACCGACGTGCCGCTGAATGCCGCCTGCTCGGATGCAGAACACGCTGCGATGGCTCAGGGCCAGGGCCTGGGCCAAGGAATCAAGATGAACCTCTGAGGTTTTCAATAACTCAACAAGAAGGCCGCACTCGGAAGGGTGCGGCCTTTTTCTTTGGCAGAAACTGAAGGTTCTCGCGCAGAGGCGCAGAGGCGCGGAAATCGAGAAATTCATAGCTTCCTATTAACCCGAATGATGTGGGGCTGATCATTTCTAAACCTATCTAATGGATCTGTGAGGCTCATAACCTTAGCACCTTAAGCGATCTATGCGACCTCCCTACCTCCGAGTGAGACTTCTCCTTCTATTTCCTTATGAAGATCTGTGAAACACTCGCGCCCCCTCGGATCATCTTTGAATCACAAAAGGGGAATGCGCATCAGAGCAATCTGGTCCCCTGTGCATTCTGTGCATCTTGTGGCCATGACTCAGATTAACCCGTTCTAAATGAAAGGTAGCAGCGGATACTTTTTCCCGAGGACCATTTCGCTGGGAGCTCCGAGCCATTTCTCGAGAGCTGTGGCGTAGACGGAACGGAAGTCCGTGCTGAACTTGAGATCGCCATCATGAAGATCGGTCAGACTTGGATAGTTACCGTAAAGTCCGGGCTTCACCCCTCCACCCATCACAAAAAGCGGAGCCGCAGCACCGTGATCCGTTCCTCCGCTGGCATTCTCGGAGACACGGCGTCCGAACTCGCTGAAGGAAATCATCAGAACACGGTTAAAATTCCCCTGGGCCTTCAGATCTTGTGCAAAGGCTGATGTCGCCATGCTCAGATCGTTCATAAGACGCTCATGGGAGGGCAACTGGTTCGCATGTGTGTCGAACCCTCCCTGTGAAACGTAATAGACGCGCGTTGGCAATCCTCCGGCAATCAGGCGACCGACGAGATTGAGACTGTTCCCGAGCTGTGACTGTGGGTAGTTAACCGAGCTCTTGGTCTTCCGAGTGATCGCAAGAATTTTGTCACTGCTCATCTGCGCACCAAGAGCTGTTCTCTGAAGAAACTCCACCGTGCTTCCATCATTATCGGAGGGACCGGAGATCATACCGATGGAACCTCCCGAATTCTCACTCAGGGAACTGTGTCCCGCATCGGAAGGTTGGTTCATCTGCCTCATGAACATATCGGCCGAGGCAGGGTCGCTGGCAGCGTCGCTCATGTAGCGGAACTGCTCCGGATTGCTGAATGCCACCCCCTTGGGGATCTGAGAAGCAAAGGACTGGGGGGTCTGGCCGCCAATGGCTACTCCCAACGTGGATGGGTCGGAACCCTGGCAGCAGTTATCAAAATATTTTCCAAGCCATCCTTCAGACTCGTTCTTGTCTGCATCACTTCCTGTCTGCCAGATCTCGGTCGATCGGAAGTGCGAGCGATTGGGATTCGGATACCCAACCCCTTGTACCATACCAAGGCATCCTTGGGCATAGAGATCATGAAGGCCTGTCAGCTTCGGGTGGAGACCTGCATAGTCGCTGATCCTGAGGACACCCGTCTTTGGGATAGCGATCTTGGGGCGAGCCTTGTAGTAGGCGTCATCTCCGTAGGGAACGAGTGTATTCATCCCGTCGTTGCCACCTGCCAGTTGGAGCACGATCAGGATAGTGCCATCCTTACCCGTCGTGATCTGTCCCGTAGTGGCGGCTGCCATGGTGTCGAGACAGAGAAAGGTCTTCTCAAGAAAGAGAGGAACTGTATAGGCCAGTGCACCTCCTAGAACCGATGTCCTGAGAAAGTCACGCCGAGTATGGAGAGGTTGGTCTTTGGGGGATTTCATGGGATGGAGGGATGAAAGGTGAAACCTGAAACCTGAAGAATATGAAGGGTGTTACTGGATCGAATTCACTCGGCGTATCAACATGGCACACAATATTAGATAATCTGATAAAAACTCACTTGAATTCATAAGTCCGGACTTTATTTCAGCTTTCATCCTTTTCACTTATGTCAATTGGTAGTCGGGGGTGCTCATCATGATCTGCATGAGATCACGAATGATGTTATCAGAATAAGGTGTAGTGTGTTTTTCCAGATAGGTCAGATAGGTGGCGCGATCCTTCGGAGGGAGCGGGTAGTTGAACACCCGAAATGCCAGTTCATCCAGAAGCTGGTCGGAGCTCCCCCGGAGGCTTAAAGGAGCGATTCTTTCCAGAGGAATCACCGCGGTCTTGGTATTGCCGCCACCTAGGATACGAGCCCTTCCGCTGAGCAGATAGGCGGCCAGATTATATCGGTAGAGAAGGCTGGAGGCGCTGATCCATGATCGTCCTCCGTCCCAGCCCTTAACGTTCGGAGGGGCGAAAACAACCTGACCCAGCACGGAGAGGGAATTTTCCAGCACTCGCTCATCCGGAAGAGGGATCTCCAGCATCTTGGTTGTCTGCATGATCCATTGCACTGGACTCTTGATCTGGTGATGGACGACCTTCGGCGAATAGAAGACAGAACTGCTGAAAATCTTTTGCAGGGTTGCCCCGATATCATAACCGTTGGAGAGCAGGAGTTCTGCCACGGCGCTGAGGGTCTCTTCAGGAGGATTCTCAGCCACGAAAAAGACCCAGAGTTTTTTGCCAATGAATCGAGCGCACTGGGGTTGAGCCACGATCGCGTCGATGATGTCATCACCTGATAAGTTTCCCGTCTTGTCAAAAAACGTCTTCGTGCCGGGATCAAAATCCCTTTCTTGAAAGTGAAACTGACCGGTCTCGTAATTGATGCGGTATCCGGTGAAGGCACGGGCTGATTCCCGGATATCCCTCTCTGTGTAATGACCCTCACCCAAGGAGAAGAGTTCCATGATCTCACGGGCAAAGTTCTCATTGGGATTATCTTTGCGACTCTGACCGAGATCGAGCCACCGAATCATAGCCGGATCGCGTGATATAGCCTTAAGCATGTCGGGAAACTTCCCAAGGGCGTAACGGCGAAGAGTATCGTTCTGCTGCCACATCAGGTAGGGATCATTCACCTTCTGATTGCTGGTGGCGAAGTGACCGTGCCAGAAGAGGGTGGCCTTTTCCTGCAAGGGGGCGGATGTGTAGCGCATCCTGTTCAGCCACCAGAGACGAAGATCAAGCATCGAGGCAGATTCGGCCTTATTAAGCTCCTTCCTGATCATCTGGCGGTCTTGCTCTGTCAGTGCAGCTTTTTCACGCTGCTTGAACTCGAACCGTTGATCAGGCATGAGCAACTCAGGTCTAGGAAACAGATCACTGTCATCATCAGCCTGGATAAAGGAGGCCACAGCCTTTTCCGGACCCATTCTGACTACTATATCTATCTCCGAAGGAGTGCCTCCAAATCCCGCCCTATCGAGCAGATGGGCGGCAAGTTTTCGGCCCCAGAGCTTTTCGGGAAACGGGGAGAACATTACTAACTAGAACACCATTTCCTATGAAAGGTTGCAGTATGATTTGAGGTTTTTAAGATTTCCCTGAGATCATCACTAAGGCGGGCAGAGGCGAAATTGCCCTCGCGGGTTCTTATACCGTTCTCATAGACTCCTCGAACATGCGTTTTACGAATCTGACGAGGAGTGCCGGGATCGGTTCCAACTGTTATCGCCTCGACCTTCCGGAGGGTTCCGTGATTCTCGACTGCGGCATGGATCCCGAGCAGGTGGGCCATGACGCGACTCCAATCCTGGAGGAGGTGGAGAATGGATCGATTCGCTCCACGATCCTCACCCATGCCCATCAGGACCATGTAGGTTGCCTTCCCCTACTTCAGTCCCGCCAGCCTGGAATGCCAGTTCTCATGACCCTGGGAACCTCCAGAATCGCCGATGTCATGCTCCACAACTCGGTCAACGTCATGAACCGTCAGCAGGAGGAACTGAAACTTGTCGACTATCCCCTCTTCAGTCACCGAGCCATTGAAATGGCTTCGCGTATGTGGCGTCACTGCGCGCTCGAGCGCCCACTCTCGCTGGATGGTGATCGCATCGCGGGAGAGACTGACTCGACAACAGTCACCTTCCATGATGCGGGACATATCCTAGGCTCCACCGGCGTGATGATCCGATCGGAGGGTAAGAAGTTTTTCTATACGGGAGACGTGAACTTTGAGGACCAGACCATCCAGACAGGAGCCCGTTTCCCCGAGGAACCGGTCGACGTCCTGCTCATGGAGACGACCCGGGGAAATGCCCCTGTTCCTGAAGGTTTCACAAGAGCCAAAGAAG
>JAPJNA010000047.1 GCA_026461395.1 Chthoniobacterales bacterium
ATCTGGTGGGGTATTCAGGATGAGAACTTCCTGCCGGTTGTCCAGACAGGGAGTGGATCCAAGGCTAAGGCTGTCAATGCCGGTTCCTTCAATATGGGCTCTTGGGCCTGGTATTTTCAGGCCGATCAGATGCTCTATCGCGTTAGGGAGTCGACCGCTCCAAGCGATAACAAAAATCCATCCCCAGCCAGGAACCTTTCCAAAAAAGGGCTCTATATGTTCAACGCGTGGAGCTTCTCACCCAGTCGGTACAGCCTACTCGATTTTTATTACCAGACGGGACTTATCTACCAAGGTCTTCTTCCGGGTAGACCCGACGACCGACTCGGTATCGCCCTTGGTTCGGCATGGTTCAGTTCCGATGCCGCAACGGCTTACAGCCAGACATACCAGATTCAGACTGCTGCAGCCATTGCAGGAGGCAAGACGGTGTATCCCGCCCAACCTCAGCCGACATGGGGAGGTGTGCTAGAAGTCGATTACCAGTGCATGCTCACCAAGTGGATCTCGGTAAAGCCGTTCGTGGAGTTCATCATGAATCCCCAGCAGAACGGCACCTTGGGCAATGTCTTTGTCCTTGGAACCCAGGCCGCGGTAAGATTCTGACCTCTCCTCCTTTTGAGGGGTGACCCCCCCGGGGCAACCTGCCTAGACTTGGCTTTGTGCACGAGTTTCTCCAGCAGTTGATCAACGGCCTTTCTCTTGGGGCGATCTACGCTTTGATCGCTCTCGGTTACAGCATGGTCTACGGCTTGCTGAAATTCATTAACTTCGCCCACGGGGATGTCTTGATGATCGGGGCCTTTGCAGGGTTTTACGCCACGCCAGTTGCGCGCCATCTTTTCCCTCATCCTTGGATGACCACCACCGCGGTGCTCATCTGGGCCATGATCGTCTGCGCCATCCTCGGCGTCATCATCGAGCGCTTGGCTTACCGCCCCCTGCGCAATCAGCCCAAGTTAGCCGTGTTGATCACCTCGATCGGGGTATCACTCCTCCTCTCTTACGGCGGTCAGATTCTCTTCGGCGTGAATCAGAAGGCGTTCCCGGATCTTCTGCCTCCGATCCGCATCGCGCTGGGGGAGGGGGTCACGATCTCCGGCAACCATCTACTGGTGATCGCCGTGACGCTGGTGCTTCTTGTGACCCTTCGCGAGATTGTGCTCCGGAGCCGCTTCGGCCTCGCGCTTAGAGCTCTCTCTCAGAACCGTGATGCGGCCGCCCTCATGGGAGTGAATAGCAATGCGGTGATCTCTCTGACCTTTGCAGTGGGTTCAGCTCTGGCCGGTGCTGCCGGCGTACTCTACGCCATGAATATCCATTCGATCGAACCGCTCATGGGAACACAGCCAGGCATCAAGGCCTTTGTGGCGGCTGTTCTGGGCGGGATTGGAAGTCTGCCTGGAGCTGCTGTGGGAGGACTCCTACTTGGGCTGAGCGAGTGTTTGCTAGGGGGCTCTTTTCTCTCCTCTTACCGGGATGCGATCGCTTTTGGCATTCTGATCGTGATCTTGCTTATCAGGCCTGCCGGACTCTTTGGGAGTTCGGCAGCCGAGAAGGTGTGAGGTTATTCTTACCTATCCTCTTTTCCCAATACTTCTAGATACCGTCGCGTAACGGGATCCGGATTTCCTGGGTTGAAACTCTCGATCCTCATCTGCTTGAGCATCCAGAGGCCGTCGATCTTCTGCGCGGAGACGATTTCAAAGCGGCGCAGGAGAAGGCCCTTCTTGTCATAGCCTTCGATGCGCAGGATGGCGCCGGAATCTTTGTCGATCCAGACACGGGCGACGCCATACGCTTCTTCGCCTGGGGGTGCCTGAAGATCGATCTTCCATGCTGGTCGGGTCTTGATGGTATCTTCTCCCTGCAGGACAGGACGGGGCCAGTAGAGAAATCCCAAGGAGAGATCCTGATAGGTGACACCGGTGTCCCTGATGACATCGTTAAGATGAGAGCCGCTGATGGTCTGCGACACCCCGTTCTTTTTCTCCAGAAGTCTGGTGTTTCCGGGCTCGAGTTTGAGTAGCAGGATCTGTTCGGGTTCCTTGAACTCGTAGGTGATCACATGGTCTTTGAGGCCGATACGTAACAGTGTCGGCTTCTCCTCGCCCCGGATCTGAGCCCGTAGGGAGGCTGGCCTAGCCGTGGGGCTCATTCGAGCAGCCAGGAGTATCTCCTCAGCCTTCTGGCCCTTTTGAGCCAGCGCAGGAATGGCGTGAGTTTCCATCAATAGCGAGAGAAGGGCGATACTGGAAAACGTGAAACGCATAGAATGACGATATTGGTCTTAACTAATGATGGTCGTGGCTATTCATTATTTTTTATGAAATCCCATCCTCCGGCCTTAGGTGTTCGATGAGATGGTTGAGCAGTGCTCGTTGTTCCTCGTTGAGTTCTGGCTGGGAGAGGGCTTCCTGAAATGTGCGCATTGCCTGAGCCCGTTCGCCGTTACGGGCGTAGGCCTGACCGAGATAGGTTAGGCTGGCGCCGAGTTGCTGGTGCTGTTTTCTGGCCATACTGACCAGCGAGCGAAGCGCCTCGATCTCCTCCTGCTTTGAGTTGGAGGCATTCGCGGCTCGAGCTAGTAGGAAAAGTGTTTCCTGGTTCTTGGTTTGTTCCGTGAGCTTTCGGGCTCTATCCAGGGCTTCGTCTGGGAGGCCGCACTCGGTGAGGGCGCGGATCAGGATCTCCGAGGCCGTTGTGTTCTGAGGATCGGAGTGGTGAGCCTCTCTGGCCGAGGCTAGCGCGTCGTTCCAGCGTCCCTGGGCAGCGGCAAGAGATGCCTGCGCGGCAAGCAGGGCTGCATGCTCTTTCCTGCCCGAGGTGATATCTTTAGCTGATTTGAGTAGGGCCTCCGCGTCACGCATCCTGCGGATAGAAATCAGGTTCTCGGCGCTTGCAATCAGCCACTCGGCTCGCTTGTTGGCACTAGGATAGTCGCGGATCAGCGTTTCCGTGGTTGGTGGACTCCAAGGGGCCGTGGCCGACGTATGAGGCATAGTGGGCAAGAGAGTATAACCCCAGGGGGAAACGTCGCTCAGGACCCAGAGCGGTGATTCGATGAAGTGTCGTACCAATGCTGCGGAGGATGGGAGTGTCCCCAGTATAAGAAGTGAGAAATGCCGTTCTCTATTGAGTCTGTAAAAATCAGCTATATCGACAGTTGCGGCGGAAGCCTCCACGTGCGATGGAAGCGTCTTCAGAATCCGTGCTGGTATGATGGGGTAGTATTCGGGTGAAAGAAAAACACTCTGATGTTGAGCGACTGCCTTCTCGAGAAGGGCGATCTGTTTCGCTGGGGCAGATGATCGCAGATCGGGCGGATTTCGCTTTTGGAGGATCGAGAATCCAAGCGTCGCGATCAGAGAAATCGTTACGCAACTGGAAAGTATGAGGATGAGAATCCGAGTATTGTTTGTCATGATGCCAGAAAGGTCCAAACGCTTGCTCTCGGTGCCGATGATGCTATCACTTGGGCATGAAGCAAATGTTTCTTCTTCTGCTCACCATGAATCTTTTCTCACTCTTTGCGCGCGCCGAACCCCTAGCCATCGCCTCTCCTGCTCCCCAGATCACTGCGAAAAACCAGGATGCGCAGGATGTGATCTTCGGCGATGTCTACTCTAAGGGGATCACCCTCGTTTATTTCTATCCCAAGGCAGAGACTCCGGGTTGCACGAAGGAAGCTTGCTCGCTGCGTGATTCCTACGCGACTCTCCATGGAAACGGACTTCAGATCTTGGGAGTTAGCCGTGATACATCCGAAGCGCAGAAGAAGTTCCAGCAGCACCAGAACCTGCCCTTCACCTTGATTGCTGATACTGACGGCAGGGTCGCTGAGGCCTTCCATGTGCCGATGATTCCTGTCGTGGGAGTCCCGATGAGACAGTCTTTCATCATCAAGGATGGCAAGGTGGCCTGGGCCTCGTTGAGCGCCCAGACTTCGGGTGCTGCCAAAGAGGTCCAGAGCGCTCTCGATTCGCTACAGAAATAAAAGGTGATTTCCCTGCTGTAAGCGGGGAATTGGCGGGGATTCAGCTTGGAATTAAATAGGGGTGCGAAGTGTGACGAAATCGTTATGGAAATTCTGTAGACATCCCGGA
This sequence comes from Chthoniobacterales bacterium, assembly GCA_026461395.1. Taxonomy (GTDB): domain Bacteria; phylum Verrucomicrobiota; class Verrucomicrobiia; order Chthoniobacterales; family UBA6821; genus UBA6821. The sequence goes on from JAPJNA010000047.1 coordinate 4,107, forward strand.
AGTGGCTTGGAAAAAATTCCCGATGGTTTCAAGCCAAGCATGCGCCTCTCCAAGAACTGCTCAAATACTCCCCAGTGAGCGTCCTAGGTATTCTGTCCGCTTTGCTCTGAATAAGGAGGAGATCCTGGCGGCCCTGAGTCTTCGGTTCCAGGTTTTCAACCTGGAACTCAAGGAGGGCTTGGCCTGCTCCCATGCTACGGGAATCGATGAGGACGAGTTCGACGATGTTTGCGATCACCTCATCGTGGTGGAGGAGCAGTCCAATTCCGTGGTAGGCACTTATAGGATGCAGACAGGTTCATCGGCCGGTCGCCATCTAGGCTACTATGGGGCCGGTGAGTTTGACTTCTCTCCTTATGAGCCGATCCGCGATTCTTTGGTCGAGCTTGGACGCGCCTGTGTTCACAAGGACCACCGCAGCATTGTGGTCATCTCCATGCTTTGGAGGGAGATCATCCGCTACGCCCTCGACAGGAATGCCCGCTACCTCATCGGGTGCAGTTCGCTGACTTCACAGGATCCGGCCCACGGCCATGCCTTGTATAACCGATTCATTGCTGAGAAGAACATCGCCGCGCCCGAGTTCCTAACCAATCCACTTCCGGGTTTCAGGCTGGATGAGCTCGAGCCGATGGTGAACTGCCCGCCGCCGCCGAAACTTCTGCGTGCGTATCTCGGGGTCGGTGCGAAGATCTGCTCTACGCCGGCCATTGACAGGGCCTTCGGCACCATTGACTTCCTGACCATGATCGACTTCTTCAATGCCGAGTCTAATGCCACGGAACGTTTCCTAGAGCGTCCCAAGATGGCCAGATCGATCAGCCCTGGGACAGATCGCTGATGGGACAGCATCCGGTCCGAGGTTGTTTCCGAATCCTCTGGCTGAGTTGGGTGATCGTCTCGGGTATGGTGGCTCTGGCTTGGTTCTTACGCACAGAAAAGCGTGGCGAGACTGCTGCGAGGATCGCCTGGATGCAGTGGATGAGTCGCCGCTTCCTTGCGGTGCTGCATGTTCAGGTCACGGTCTCGGGAGAGGTTCCCAGGGAAGGACTGATCGCCTGCAATCATCTTGGTTATGTCGACATCCTGGTACTCGGTTCTGTCTGCCCCGCCATCTTCGTGGCTAAGAGCGATGTCCGGGCTTGGCCAATCTTTGGCTGGCTGGCTTCACGGGCCGGTACGATCTTTGTGAGCCGCGATGCTCCGGCCAAGGTAGCGGCCCAGCTCCGCGAGATGGAGCATCCCTTGCGCGAGGGGCGTCCCGTCATCCTCTTTCCCGAGGGGACGAGTTCGGACGGCTCGCAGGTGCTTGCTTTCCGTAGTTCACTCCTGGAATCGGCGATCCTCACTGGGTCTCCTCTCACAGCCGCCGCCATCGGCTACGATCTTCAGGGGGAGGGATCCGTCGGCACAGAGGTCGCCTATTGGGGGGATCTCGTGCTTCTGCCTCACCTGATCAATCTGCTGAGCAAGACATCCTTTCAGGCTCGTTTATCCTTTGGCCAAGCGCGTAACCCACAGCACGATAGGAAACAAGAAGCGCGGCTCCTGCATGAGGAAGTTTGCCTGCTGCAGCGCAACCTCTTTTACACAAGGAACGAGTGATGCTTTGCCAGAGGCTCCAAGAATTCTGATGGATTGTGTTCTAGGCATATTTGCAATTGAACTGGCAATTCCCGGTTAAGGGTGGAAATTATTTCTATGCGTCCCTTTCTTTCGGCAATCCTACTTTCTCTAATTGCTTCCAGCGTGTTTTCTCCCCTCATGAATGCCAACGCCGCTCCATCACCCACTCCCTCCACTTCAGTAAAGACTGCGACCTTTGGCGGGGGGTGCTTCTGGTGCATGGATGCTGTCTTCCAGAATCTTCCCGGAGTCATCAAGATCAAATCCGGATTTTCCGGCGGCGCCAAAGCAGATCCAACCTATGATCAGGTCTGCAGTGGGCGCACCGGTCATGCCGAGGTGATCCAAATCTCCTATGATCCCTCGAGGGTGAGCTACAGTCAGTTGCTCGACCTCTTCTGGAAAGCCCATGATCCGACAACACTAAATCGTCAGGGTGCGGATGCAGGCACCCAGTACCGGTCAATCATCTTGACCTCCTCTCCCGAGGAGGCAACGGAAGCCGAGACTTCCAAGAAAAAGGCGCAGGCTCAGTTTCATGATCCCATCGTGACTGAGATCAAGCCCCTGACAGTCTTCTATCCGGCCGAGCAGTACCACCAGGACTACTATCAGAATAACAAGGATCGGAATCCGTACTGTCAGGTCGTGATCGCGCCTAAGCTCAAGAAGCTCGGATTACCCCAATAATTCTGCCCTTTAATTGATGGCTTCGCTGTGCTCCCGTCTTGTAAACCCTGACCAAGAAGGAAACTGACCTAGGGAATTCAGGGCGACATAGAAAAAACCTCCCAGTAAGATCAGCAGGAAGGGGATGGACATCCATTGGCGGGTGAGTCCTGCGTTCCAGGTGCAGTATCCGAAATAGAGGGCAAAGAGGATCTCGATAGCGGGCAGGAAAGAGCGGAGCGAGAGGGTCGGACGGGGAAGAAACCGACGGAAGGGAGCGGTGTTTGGTGGTGAACAATGCACAGTGAACGCTGATGCCTGCTGGATCGTCTGGTGAGCGTCACCTCTCTTCGGCGTGCGGGTGAACTCCCCCCCTTTCTTGAAGAGGGCTTCGAGTACTCCGAGGGAATTGTTCACCGACATGCCGGTGGCGAGGGCCAACAGCATGGGCAGGAGAAGCAGATCCTTGATCCAACCCTTCGGATTGAGATGGCGTTGGGCCACGATATAAAAGATGGCGATCGATACGGTAGTGACTAGGAAGATGGGGAGGTCGACCAGCATGCTGTAGGTTGCGGACTGCTTCGGCCCAAGGGCGTGTGGGAGAGTTAGCACGCACATCAACACGAGCAGCAAATAGGCGAAGTTCGAGGTGAGATGGGCCGTGGCCTCTAGCTTTACGATCAAGGGTATGGAAGCTTCCCAAACCCTAGGCAGGATCTTCAGGCAGGTCTGGATGGAGCCCTTGGTCCAGCGTTTCTGCTGGGACTTGAACCCGTTCATCTCCTCGGGAAGTTCGGCGGGGATGACGAGATCGGGCAGGAAGAGAAAGCGCCATCCCTTCAGTTGGGCGCGGTAGCTCAGATCGAGATCCTCGGTGAGTGTGTCATTATGCCATCCTCCCGCCTCCACAATGGCTTCTCGGCGCCAGATGCCAGCTGTGCCGTTGAAGTTGAAGAAGCGGCCAGAGTGACAGCGGGCGGTCTGCTCGAGCAGCAAATGCCCGTCTAGGAACATCGCCTGAAGGCGCGTCAGGAGGGACTGCTTACGGTTCAGATGACCCCATCGCATCTGGACTAGGGCCAGGCCCGGATCGGTGAAATAATCGACTGTCTTGCGCAGGGTGTTGGGGGGAGGAACGAAGTCGGCATCCAGAATAAAGATGAGGTCTGCCGTGCCCAGCTCTATCCCATGCGCCAAGGCTCCCGCCTTGTAACCCTCGCGGTTAATCCGCTGGATATGGGTGATGGTGATACCGGCAGCTCTAAGGACTCGAACCTCTTCTGCCACGAGTCGGCTGGTGTCGTCCGTTGAGTCGTCTAGCACTTGGATCTCAAGCTTGTCGGCAGGATAATCCAGTGCGCCAACGGCCCTGAGTAGTCGTGGAGCTACTGCGGCCTCGTTGTAGAGAGGAAGCTGCACGGTGACGCGCGGGAGCTCTGCGAAGCGGGAGTGGGGCTCCGGGGAGTTCTTCCGATGTTTCAGGAAGAGATAGATGATGCAGCAGCGGTGTAGCCCGTATCCGGTGAGTCCGATCAGGACGACCAGATAACAGAAACTCCAGAGTGGGCTGCCGAGGGCAAGTGACATAATGTTGGCAGTTCCGATGCTCGCGAAATAAGGGCCTTAGAGAATCGGAGAAGAATTTTCCGTCAAGATGAAAACGGCGCTCATCATATACGGAAGGGTGTTTCGGAGGGAAACGACCCGCCCCACCGCCTCTGCTTAAATCAACGCCCGATATCCTTGAGGCGCTTGCCCGAGAGGAGGTTGGCCTCGATCTTCTCGAGCGAGATCCCCTTGGTCTCCGGCACAAAGCAGAGAAAAAAGATCACGAAGAGAGCGTTGAGTCCTCCGTAGAGCAGGAAGGTGTTCCCGTTTCCAAATTTGTCGAGCAGGGTCAGGAAAGTGCCTCCCACGATGGCATTCACGATCCAGTTCGTTGCCGTGCTGAACGTCACACCGAGGTCGCGGCCCGAAAGCGGGAAAATCTCCGCGCAGATGACCCAGATGATGGGGCCTGCACTCATGGCAAATCCGACGATGAAGACAAGAAGCGCACCAATGGCCCAGATGCCAAGCGCCGGGGATTTTTCCAGATCCATGTTGAAGAGGGTGCCCACGGCGATCATCGCAAGACCCATGACGGCGAAGCCCACATACATGATCGGCTTGCGCCCGATCTTGTCGACAAAGGCGATGGCGATGAATGGCGCCAGCACATTGGTGACCCCGACGATGACCGTACCCCAGAGCTGGTGCTCCGTGCTGGAGAACCCGGCAATCTTGAAGATGCGTGGAGCATAATACATGATGACGTTGATCCCCGTGAGTTGCTGGATGATCTGAAGACCAATTCCGAGGCCGATGGCCCTCCGGAAGTTCGGATTACCCAGGAACATCTGGAATCCGTTCTGTCTGACCCGAAGGCTCTCCTCGATCTCCACGACCTCCTTGCTGATCTCGTCCGTAGGGAGGTGCATTCTCTCGAAGACCGAGACGGCAAGGGCCTTCTTGCCCTTAAGGAAAAGCCAGCGGGGGCTCTCAGGGAGGAAAAGGACGCCCAAGAACATCAGTAAAGCGGGAAAGGCGACGATTCCGAGCATCAGCCTCCAGTTGCCTGCACCCAACACGGACTTGTAGTGGTCCCCGAGCAACCAGTCGAAGTTAGCGTAATTGGCCAGCCATGTATTGCTCAGGAAGGCCAGGACGATACCGATGGTGATCATCAGCTGGTACATGGAGATCATCGATCCTCGGACACGCTGAGGGGAAATTTCAGAGAGATAGAGAGGGGCGGTGAACGAGGCGACGCCGATGGCGATGCCTAGAAAAAAACGGGCTGCGATGAGCAGGTGGGCGTCAGGTGAAAATGCACAGACAAGCGAACCTAGAATAAAGATCACCGCGCTGATCAAGATGGCACCGCGACGGCCGAATCTGTTGGAAAGAATCCCGCTGATCAGCGTCCCGAAGACGGCCCCCCAAAGCAGTGAACTGACCACGAGTTCGATTACCTGGTCCGTGATGGAGAAGCTCTTCTGGATCAGGCCTTCGGCGCCGGAGATTACCCCGATATCGAGTCCGAAGAGCAGTCCCGCAAGGGCACCGGTAAATCCGATGAAGTAAACAATTGGGCTGAGTTTCGCAGGAGTGGGGACGGAGTTTGTCATTTTTCTGATGTGATGGGAGTGGGGGAAGTTAAAGTGCAGGTATTTCGAAACTCTAGGGACTCTAACTGCTGTTAGTCTACAAGGTAAAACTTTCCTTAGTCGTGTCAGGAGTCGGAAGGCTGCCTGATTTGAAAAGCTGACACACTGACAAGCTCACAATCTGAAAACCCATATCCCTCAAAAGGACGATGGGTTTTTCTTTTATCTGGGTGTTATATCCGGAGATGCTGGAGTCAGACACAACGGCCCGTGTCCTGTGCCTCTCTTCCCTATACCCAATTCCCAATCTCCAAATCCCTTATTATTCCCTATCTCTATGACTCCCCACGAACAGGCGCGTCGGATCGTTGACTATGAAGCCCGTCGGGATGCGGCTGGCCATCTGAAGGTCTATCATCTTCCCTCCGGAGACGGGGGAGGAGAGCGCGAGGTCGCCGGGATCAATGACCGCTATCATCCGGAGGCACTGGATGCGATCGAGAAGCTGATCGCTGCGGGAAAGTACGAGGAGGCGGAGGATGCGGCAGCCGATCATATCCGTCGCTACACAGATCCCGTGGCGATGCTCTCGGAGTTGCCGGCGGTGCAATTCGCCCTGCGGGATGCCGCCTTCAACCGGGGACCGACCGGTGCGGTGAAGATCCTGCAAGATGCCCTGGGCCTACCCGCTGACGGGATCGCCGGCCCCAAGACCAAAGAAGCTCTGCATTTGGCGGAGAAGAATCCCGGAAAACTGCTCGAAGATCTGCGTGCATCGCGCGAGAGCTATGAGCGCCGGACCCGTGACGAATCCTCGAAGTTTTGGAACGGGCTTGCCAACCGCTGGGACCGCCAGCACGCGGACAGCATCTCGATGCTTGCGTAAAAATAGGTGATAGGGAAGAAGGCGAGAAGTATGCTTGTTTCGAGTTCGCCTCACGATTTTTAATGGCAGCTTATCCCCGATAACCCCAATACCTAAATCCAATCTCCTTTATACCTCCATGACCAAGTTCCTTGACATGTTCCGATCACCCGAAGGGAAAAGCTACGCCGTTACTTTTGCCCTTGTTTCGACGCTCTTCTTTTTGTGGGCCTTTTGCAACGGGATGATCGATGTGATGGACAAGCACTTCCAGGACTTGCTTCATCTCTCCCGCTCCCAGTCGGCATGGGTTCAGTTTGCCCATTATCTCGGCTACTTTCTCATAGCACTTCCCGCGGGTTGGTTAACCGAGAAGTTCGGCTATCGCAAGGGGATCATCGCAGGACTTCTATTGGTTTCTCTAGGTGGCTTCTGGTTCATACCGGCCACTCATATTGCCCAGTTCTGGGCCTTCCTTGTTGGTGTTTGCCTCATTGCCATGGGGCTTACCTTTCTGGAGACGATCGCCAACCCGTATACGACAGTCCTGGGAGATAAACAGTTTGCTGCCACCCGCATCAATCTGGCTCAATCATGCAATGGGGTGGGCTGGATTTTCGGCCCGATTGTCGGCGGGATGTTCTTCTATTCTGGTAAGGGAGCTGAGGCAGCCAGTCAGACGATTTATATCCCGTACCTTGCCGTTGCGATCTTTGTCCTCATTATCGCGGCGGTCTTTATGGTGGCCCCTCTTCCGGAACTCAATACCGAGGACGCTTATGCCAAGCAGGAAGCTGCCACCGGACATCAACGTTCAATCTGGTCTCATCTTCATTTTCCAGGAGCGGTCGCGGCACAGTTCTTCTATGTCGCGGCGCAGGCAGGAATTTTCAGCTTCTTCATCAACTACATTGTTTCCGACACGCCTTCACTTCCTGATTTTCTGAAAGGATGCTGGCTTGTTGGAGGAGAGAGCGGTTCAGTCACCCAGGCCTCGGGACTTTCTTTCCTGACGGAGAAGGGAGCCACGAAGCTTCTCAGCGCCGCCTTCATTCTCTTCCTGTCGGGTCGTCTCGTGGGCGCTATGCTGATGCGCTCGGTGAAAGCCCATAAGTTGCTTGGTATCTTCGCGCTGGCGAACGTTGCCATGATGGTTCTGATCTTCCTGAAACTCTCGTGGATCTCTGTCGCAGCTCTTTTTCTGAGCTTCTTCTTCATGTCGATTATGTTTCCCACGATTTTTGCACTCGGCATCTGGGGGCTTGGCAGTCGTGCCAAGATCGCTTCCTCGTTTATCGTCATGGCTATTATGGGCGGAGCGATCATGCCCAAGCTCATGGGCTGGTTCAGCGATGAATACGGTAATGTGACCGGCTGGTATGGTCGCGTCATGCAGGACGGCGGATCCGACAAGCTAATGTCCCCTGGCTTCATCGTGCCTCTCTTTTGCTTCGTTGTGATCGCTCTCTACGGTTTCAACTGGTCACGGCTGAGCGGTAGCACCGGTGAGGATGTCTCGTTGAAGCAGGGTGGGCATTGAGGGTATAGGATATCGGAAGTGGGTGATGGAGAATGAAATCTCCCTGCATCCCCCTCCCAATCCTAGAGCCTAGAGCCTAGAGCCTAGAAGCCCTCCTGATCAGATATCGAGAGCGAGGAAGTCGCGGACGAAGGCATTGGATGTGCCTGAACGGATTTCCAAAGGTGTGCCTATTTTTTGGACGCTACCTTTGTCAAAGATCACGACGCGGTCAGCCACTTCAAAGGCCTCTTCCTGATCATGGGTCACAAAGAGGCTGGTGAGTCGGGTTCGTTCGTGGAACTCGCCAAGCCAGGTACGGAGTTCCCGACGGACCTTGGCGTCAAGCGCCCCGAAAGGTTCATCCAGTAAGAGAACCTTCGGCTCCACAGCCAGGGCCCGCGCGAAGGCGATACGCTGCCGTTGTCCTCCCGAGAGTTGCACGGGAAAGCGGTTCTCCAGACCCGAGAGCTGGATTATCTCCAGCAGAGACAGAACGCGTTCACGGATCTTTTCTTTCGTAAGGCGTTTGGCCCGTGGAGCAACGTGCAGTCCAAAGGCGATGTTCTCGAAAATGGTCATGTGATTGAAGAGGGCGTAACTCTGGAAGACAAATCCGGCTTTCCTTTCGTTGGCGTTCTTTATGGTCACGTTCTCCCCATTAAAAAAGATCTCGCCCTTGTCGGCAAACTCGAGTCCGGCAATGAGTCGGAGCAGGGTTGTTTTCCCCGAGCCGCTGGGACCTAGGAAGGCGACCATTTCACCGGTCTCGATCTTCAGGCTGACATCATTGACTGCGGGGAAGGCCCCGAAGCTCTTGGTAAGTGAGGTGATTTCGATGCTCATCGGAAAGTTAGGTAATGGGGACTAGGTGATAGGTGATGGGGAAGAAGACCTCGGTGTCCGGTTATGGATGGAGGGGTTCAATCGTGGGTTCGAGCAATGAGCGTTGACCAGCCTCGAACTGCCGCCTGTTCTTCCATTCGGCGAGGGTCTTGAGGCTCAGGGTGAGAAGGGCTAAAAGCGAGAGTGCGGAGGCCACTGCAAAGGCTTGAGGGAAGAGGTAGTCGTTGTAGAGGCGTTCGATCTCAAGAGGCATCGTGTTAGTCTTGCCGCTGATCTTGGCGGAGACAACGCTTACGGCGCCGAATTCCCCCATGGCACGGGCATTACAGAGGATGACCCCGTAGAAAAGCCCCCAGCGTATCTTGGGAAGGGTGATCCTACGCAGGATCTGGAGGCCGCTTGCCCCGAGTGTGAGGGCCGCCTCTTCCTCTTCGACACCCTGAGCCTGCATGAGTGGAATGAGGCTGCGTGCCACGAAGGGGAAGGTCACAAAGGTGGTTGCGAGCACCATGCCCGGCAGCGCAAAGATGATCTTGATGTCATGCGCCTGCAGCCACGGTCCGAAGTACCCGCGCCGTCCGTAGAGGAGAACGTAGATGAGACCGCCGATCACCGGTGATACCCAGAGGGGCAGATCGATGAGGGCAAGCAGGACTTGACGCCCTGTGAAGCGGTAACGGGTGATGGCCCAGGCGGCTGCGATCCCGAAGGCGGTATTTGCCGGAACAGTGATGAGCGCCACGATGAGGGTCATCCAGATTGAGTGGAGGATGTCGTGATCGGTGAAAGCCTCCTTCAAGACATCAACCCCTTTTGCCAAGGCTCCCTGAAAGACGACGAGCAGCGGAAGAAACAAAAAGAAAAAGAAAAAGAGCGCCACAATCCCAATGACAACGCGACGCACCCAGAGAGGTTCAGCCGTAGCACGGATAGCGGTGTCAGCCCTACGGTCGCTGCCGGGAGGATTGCGGAAATCGATGAAGCTAGCCATGGAGCTTGAGAAGTTGGACGAGTTGTGCTTAGGCGAGTTTGCGGAAGCGGTTGCCCCAGGTCTGTAGTCTGTTTCCGATTAGGACGATGACGAGTGAGGCAAGAAGCATGGTGAAACCAAGTGCCGCCGCTCCCGTGTAGTCATACTGCTCGAGTTTCTGAAAGATCATCAGTGGGGTGATTTCCGTCTGGAAGGGGATATTCCCTGAGATAAAGACGATGGATCCGTATTCTCCGACAGCACGGCCATACGACATGATTATCCCGGTAAAGAGCGCCGGGAGTAGGGGAGGGAGGATGACGTAGCGGATCGTCTGCCAGCGGTTGGCACCCAAGCAGGCTGCAGCCTCTTCGACATCAGCGGAGAGATCCTCGATGACGGGTTGGACGGCGCGGACAACAAAGGGGAAGCCGATGAAAATCATGGCGATCAGAACGCCTGCCGGAGCAAAGGCAATCTTGATGCCCAGGGGCTCCAGATATTGCCCGAGCCACTCGCTTGGCGAATAGAGGGCTGTCAGCGCGATGCCTGCCACAGCTGTGGGCAGAGCGAAGGGGAGATCGGTTGCCGCTTCCAGCAGACGGCGACCTGGAAAGTCGTATCGTGCGAAGATCCAAGCTGCCAGGAAGCCAAAGACGCCATTGATGAGGGCCGCGATGAAGGAGATCCCGAGGCTGACCCGATACGTGGCGACGACTTCGGGATCGGTGACCGTTTCCCAAAAATGCTCCCACCCCCCAGAAGCCGTCTTGCCAACTAATGCCGCCAGTGGAAGGAGGACCAGCAGTGAGACCCAGGTGACAGTCCACCCCACGCTTGTCCGGAAGCCGGGCAGGACATGTTTCTTCTTGGACATGGTAAAATAAAATCGAATGACGTGAAAACAGATCGTCTTTAGCAAATTAATCTTCCTTAAATATCCATTCCCTGCGAGCTGATTTGAGGAAAAAGGTGGAGGATTTCCTTCAGGGCTGCCAAGTGGGCATCCACTTGAAGTCCGAAAGGTGCATGATGGGGGGGCTCAAAGATGATTTCGACCGGTTTGGGGTGCTGGTCAGGAGGCGCAGAGAGAATGCCTTTGTATCCCCCTGTGATGATCGAGTAATCCGCCTGATGGGTGTCGATTTCGGGGCGGATATCCCTCGGAAGGATGGAGGAGGCAGCCTGGAGCGCTGGCTCCAGAAGATGGCGGGTGAGGGTGCTCCCGTTCACGTAGCCATAGATCCCTTCGCTGGTGTCGTCGGTGTGGAGAGCAATGATCGCATCGAAGGCTTTGGCTCTGAGCTCCTGCTCTAACAGCCGCACTTCCGCTTCTTCCTCCTGTTCTGCCTCGCCCCAGAAACAGCGGTTCAAATCCTTGCCGGATTCGCCCTCACGGCGGTTCGCATCGAATCCCCAAGGGTTGCAAACAGGGTAGACGTAGATCTCGTGGAAGCGTCCTAGATCGGCCTCTTGGCTTAGGTGATCAAGGATCTGGAGTGCAGCCACCACGCCTGAGGGCTCATCTCCATGGATGCCGGCAAAGATGCCGATCCGGTAGACCGGCTTGCCGGAAGGATCCGACCACCGGTATCGGGGGAGTGTGCGTCCGCCCGGTGCTTCCTGCAGATGAAGCGCTTCAAGGTGTGGGCTTCTTCCCGTAAGTTGATCGCCGTAGTGCAAGATCGAGCGGGTCCGCTCGCCCAGCCGCGGAATGTCAGAGCCATGCTCTCGAATTGATGGATTCGTGAGGACCATAAGCTTCCGCTCTAAGACCTTAATGCTCAAATGCTCAAATGATCAAAAGTTCAAAGGACCTAGGGAATCCCTACTTGCGGGCTCCTTTGATGATCTGGTCGAAGGTTCCCCTGTCCGAGAAGAAGGTCTTCTGAGCTTTTGACCAACCACCAAAGTCAGCAATGCTAGTGAGGGTTAGGTTCTTGAACTGTCCGGCGTACTTAGCCTTGGCTACTGGGTCGATCGGACGGTAGAAGTTTCTTCCGATGATGTCCTGGCCCTCAGGTGTGTAGAGGTACTCTAAGTAGGCGGTAGCCTGCTTGCGTGTATTCTTGGCATCCACATTGGCATCAATCACGGCGACAGGGGGCTCTGCTAAGATACTGACAGATGGAGTGATGATCTCGTAGTCGGGATTTTTCTTTTGGATGAGAAGTGCCTCGTTCTCCCAATTGATGGAAACGTCACCCTGCTTGCGCTCTGTGAAGGCGATGGTGCCGGCGCGTGCTGCTGCAGGTAAGCCGTTCTTGAGGGCATTCTTGTAGATCTTGCTAACGAACTCACGGGTCTTTGCCTCGTCGCCACCGAACTTCTTCAAGCCGTAGGACCATGCGGCGAGGAAGTTCCAGCGCGCGCCTCCACCGGTTTTTGGATTAGGGGTGACGATGGAGACGTCATCACGGATCAGGTCATCCCAGTCCTTGATATTCTTCGGGTTTCCCTTGCGGACGAGGAAGACAATCGTGGAGGTGTAGGGGGAGCTATTGTGAGGAAGTCGGGACTGCCAGTCCTTTGCAAGGAGAGGTTTGTCAAATGCGCCGGTGCTCCCCTTCTCGCGGATGGCGTCGATATCATAGGCGAGAGCCAAGGTGGCCACGTCTGCATCACCTCCATCCTGGATGAGTCGTGACTGAGAGCCAGACCCACCGTGCGAGGTGGCGATCGTCACATCCTCACCCGTCTGTTTTTTCCAATGAGAGGCAAATGCCTTATTGAACTCTGTGTAGAGCTCGCGAGTTGGGTCATAACTCACATTCAGGAGTTCGACACTGGCATTGAGACTATGTAGAGACAGGGTCCCTAGTAGCGCAGTAATGAGAGTGAGGTTCTTTTTCTGGTTCATGATCGTGGTGTTTATGTTGTGAACGATTGCGTTAGTCAGAGAGTGAGGCATCGCGGGCGACGTCAAGAATGTGCCCATTGGAGGTTGCAGAGATTTCATACGTGGCGCTCTGGGAGAGGCCTTCTAGTTCGTAGATCTCTTTTTCTCCCTGATGAGTGAGATGTGCTTCATTGAGGTATATTCCTGGGACGTGTGCATCAACTGAGGCGAGGATGGCCTCGGGGACTGCTGTTAGAGGAATTTTGGTGGCTGCTGACTTGTTATGGGCGCGGTGCTTGGGAGCCGAGAGACTGCATCCGTTCATGGCAGAAAGGCCTATGAGAATCGTCATCGGGATTATTTGCTTCATCGGTCGTGGGTTTGCAAGGTTGCCTATATACGACCTTATTAGTCATCAATCACCCGTCAAGATAATAGCGACTATAAAAGTCGTTTTTATTCTCGTAGTGCTAATCACGCGCTGGTCATTAAAAAACTGCGAGCAAGCTCCGATGAGGAACTGCTGAAAGTGAGATCTCAACTAGATCCCTTCTCCGTCGAGTCCCTGAACCCGCTTGAGTTCCTCCCGTCCGACCGGAGGGGATTTCATGACATCCGCCAGGGTTGTCTGATCCATGAGATTGGCCACGAGATTGCGCGCGGTTAGCATGACTCGACGGAAACGGCAGGTTGATTCCTGAGTACAGCGTTTGTAGTCGGTGACTGAAACACAAGCGATCGGTGCCAGATAGCCGTCAAAGTGGCGTACGACCTCTCCCATCGTGATCTTTTCGGGAGCTCTTGCCAGCTGGTAGCCTCCGCGCTTCCCAGCCGTACTGACAACCCATCCTTTTTCCTTCAGATCGAGCATGATGTGCTCAAGGAAGCGTTTCGGCACGTCATTGCGGCGCGCGAGCTCAAGGATCGGAATCGGCGGGCTCCCCCGATGCTCCACTAGGGTGAAGAGGGCCCTGAGGGCATAGTCTGTCCGCATTGAGAGCTGCATGGATAGTAATATACGCGACCTTAAGCGTCGGGGAAAGACGCAAGACGTTACTAAAGATAGAAGGGTTTCATATTATAGGGAGGGCAACCGATTCAAATACTACTCCCCCCACAAACTCCTAGCTCCCATTTTCTCAGATCATGAAATCGATATCATCGGCGTCGCTCTGGACGGTGACGGAACCTGCTCCCCCATGCGCCTTGAGTCCTTTTTTGTTGAGACGATTCTGG
>JAPJNA010000004.1 GCA_026461395.1 Chthoniobacterales bacterium
CCACCACCGTATCCACCGCCGCCTCCGCCACCACCGCGAGGACGATCCTCCATCGGACGGGCTTCATTGACGGTGAGATTGCGCCCACCCATGTCAGCGCCGCTGAGTCCCGTGATCGCCGCGCGACCTTCGTCGTCGGTGCTCATGGTGATGAATCCGAATCCGCGTGAGCGGCCGGTCGTGCGGTCTATCATGACGATTGCGTCTGTGACAGTGCCGTGAGCGCCGAAAACCTCGCGGAGGTCTGCGTCGGTTGCTGAGAAGGGAAGATTCCCGATATATAACTTCATACTGCTTGTTTTTGTTGGTTCCTGTTACGCTGACGGCTACTTCTTGGAATGCACCAGCTCCTCACCTGAGGATACGTGGAGCAGTCCTCCCGACCAGCGGGGAACCTGCATTGCCTGAATCGCTATCATCGAACTTCGGCTTCAAGCTATGGTGATGCTGAGCCACTTTGGCAACAGAATTTATCAATGTGACGCTTTCGTCACACTTTGGTTACAAGCGGTTCGCTCCGTCAAAATACTGATTCCGGTTGAAAAACATTGAAGTCACGAGACAAATGAGTGATCACCTAGGGAGTTCACCATGATGAAACAATCACTTCGCTTACTCTCCCTTGGCCTAGTCCTAATCTTGGCGGGATGCGCTGACAACGAGACGCCGGCTCCAAGGAAGAAGCATGGTGCCGCCACCGTCACCGATTCCCAAGAGATAAACACCTCAACCTCGACTAATGAAGTTCCTCTCGTTGACGGTAGTGTCACCGACACCAACAGCACGGTGACCAATGCGATCTCCAGCCCTGCCAATCCGTTTGCCACTCCGACTCCCGTTCCCGTGGCCGCTCCCCGCGATCTCCCTTACGGAACCCCCGTCCCAGGAAAGCCCGGTTTTGTGACCAGCCCCCACTCACCAACCGCCGGTTATGTGGATGTTCGCGGTTTCCCTCCTGGCTCCGAGGTCAAGGATCCCTACTCCGGAAAGGTCTTTCTGGTTCCCTGATCCGCTCCGCGTGAGCACTCCGGCAGTCAAGAACGATACGGCTCCCGCCGGACGCGTCACCATTTTCGGTCCTGGGCTTATCGGCGGCTCGATCGCCTTGGCTCTTCGAAGCCGCTCTCCAAGCACGAAAATTTCGGCCTGGGCACGCAACGAAGATGCCTTGCATGAACTCACTAGCAGAGGTCTAGCGGATTCCGTTTCCACTGACCCGGCGACTGCCGTTAAAGCAGCAGATCTCATCGTGCTTTGCACCCCGGTCGGCAGCATGGAAGGGCTGGCAAGGAGCATGGCTCCGGGACTTTCGGCTACGGCAGTCATCACGGATGCAGGAAGCGTGAAAGCCTGCATCGTCGATCAACTCACCCCGATTCTGGGGGAAAATTACGTAGGCGCTCATCCGATGGCCGGCAGCGAACGGGCAGGGCTCGGGGCCGCACGCGAAGACCTGTTTGAGGGGGCTTCCTGCCTTGTCACTCCTTCTCAAGAAAGCAATCAGAGAGCCCTCGGCAAGGTAAGGGAATTCTGGGGAAATCTTGGTTGCGCCGTCACGATAATAAGCCCCGTCGAACACGACCGTCTTGTTGCGCGACTCAGCCACCTGCCGCACGCACTAGCCTATGCCCTGATAAATCTTGTCATTGATACGCTTCCGGAAGGATCCCAACACCTGGCCGGGGGCAGCTTCCGTGACGCCACACGCGTTGCCGCAAGCAACCCAGAGCTCTGGACGGGAATCCTTACCTCTAACGGCCCGGAAGTCGCCGCAGCCCTACGGGAAATGTCCAAACTCTTGAAATCGATGGCCACAGCGATTGGGGATGAGAACCCCGACTCGCTTCTCGATTTTTTGAAGAGGTCAAAGCACCATCGCGATGCGCTTTCACTCCCTCGCGCCGAACGTGCAGCCTAGAAATTTTCATGCATAACTTTACTGTTCATCACTGCCGCCCGATCCGCGCCACCATCACTATTCCGGGAGACAAGAGCATGTCGCATCGAAGCGCCATGTTCGCCTCTCTTGCAGAGGGGCGGAGCACGATCACCGGTTTCCTGGAGAGCGAGGACTGCCTCTCCACTGTCAATGCGATGAGAGCGCTCGGAGCCCACATCGAGCGCACCGGCACAGGCACCTTTGTCGTAGAAGGCAAGGGAGGTCACTTCACCGCGCCCTCCACCGATGTCGATTGCGGCAACTCCGGCACCACCATGCGTCTTCTCTCCGGCATTCTGGCCGCCCAGCCTTTCAGCTCCCGACTTACCGGCGACGCCTCACTTTCCAAGCGCCCGATGGGCCGGGTCATCAAGCCGCTCACCGAGATGGGGGCTAGCTTCAAATCCGAAGGAGGAGAAGGGAAGCCGCCGTTGGTGGTCGAGGGAGGGGCAGTTTCACCCCTCCATTATGAAATGCCAGTTGCCAGCGCCCAGGTGAAGAGCGCCATCCTGCTCGCGGGTCTCTCAGCCGAGGGGGAGACCAGCGTCGTGGAACCTGCCGCCTGCCGAGATCACACGGAGCGGATGCTTCAAGTGTTCGGCATTTCACTGGATCTCGGGAAAGCTGACGTTAACGGCCGCCGCCGCATCGCCCTCAAGGGCCCCCAACAACTCAAGGCCCGAGACTTTGCCGTGCCGGGTGACATTTCCAGCGCCGCCTTCTGGCTTGTGGCTGCTTCAGCCAAAGTAGGATCCGACGTCACGATGCCTAGCGTCGGACTGAACCCCACTCGCACCGGCGTCATTGACGTACTCCGTCGGATGGGGGCAACGATCGAGACCACATCAGTAGACCCCAATGCAGCAGAACCACTTGGCACCGTCCGGGTGCTTGGCAGCGAACTCCACGGCACCGTGATCGAGGGGGCTGAGATTCCGAATGTCATCGATGAACTTCCCATCCTTGCGGTAGCCGGAGCACTAGCCCAAGGCACAACCATCATCCGTGACGCCAAGGAGCTTCGAGTTAAGGAGACCGACCGCATTGCCGCAGTCGCCGGAAATCTTCGCGCCATGGGCGTACCCGTTACCGAGACAGAGGATGGCATGGTAATCGAAGGTGGGCACCTGCTCAAAGGCGCCCAACTCGAGTGCTTTCACGATCACCGCATCGCAATGGCTTTTGCGATCGCAGGACTCTTCGCCGAGGGGAAGACAGTCATCAATCATGTGGAATGCGTGGCCACCTCCTATCCGACCTTCGGCTCAACGCTTGAGTCGGTACTGGCCGCCTGAATAATCCCATGGCCGGACGCGTCATCTCCATCGATGGTCCCGCCGCCTCCGGGAAAAGCAGCGTCTCCCGGGGGGTTGCTGCTGCCCTAGGCTGGTTCTTTGTCAGCTCTGGCCACTTCTACCGAGCCATCGCGTGGGGCACCGTGCGCGATCAGATCTCATCAGACTCACCCGACTCTTTGATCGCCTGGGTAGCCACGCGCGAACTCACACTGCTTGAAGACGAAGACCCCACAAAAGGAGTCTCCCTGCTACTAGATGGGGAAAATGCCTCGCCTCACCTCTCGGATCAGCAGGTGGCATCCACGGTTTCCGTCATCGCCGCAGTGCCTGCCGTGCGTGATTTCATCAATGCCAGACTCCGCGCCTTGTCAGAAAACCATGATCTGGTCATGGAAGGTCGAGATATCGGCTCCGTTGTCTTTCCGCTGACCCCATGGAAATTCTACCTCGACGCCTCTCCCGAGGTACGCGCCCGTCGTCGTGCCAGTGAAGGAGCGATCGATACAGTGACCGAACGTGACAGACTTGACGCAACGCGCGCGACCGCCCCACTGACGATTCCTCCGGGCGCCATTGTCATCGACACAACACACCTGACCCTGGATCAAGTAATCCAGACGGCACTGAACCATCTTCATCTTCCAGAGCTGACCACCGGCTGATGATGAGCTTCACCTACTACTTCTGGTACACGCTCTCGAAGATCGCGGCGCGTTTCTTCTTCAGCTTCCGGGCGGTTCATCCGGAGCGGATGATCGAAGAGGGACCTCTCATTCTTGCCTCCAATCACCAGAGCTATTTCGATCCCCCGCTGGTTGGCATCTGCTCACGACGAGGCGTCTATTATCTCGCCCGAAAAACCCTTCTTCAGATCCCCTTGCTGGGAAAGCTTCTCCCTCACATTAATGTCATCCTCGTCGACCGCGACGGTAATGACATGTCGGCACTCAAGACTGTGATCCGTACAGTCAAATCAGGCAACGCCGTCGTCCTCTTTCCCGAGGGAACGCGATCGGTGGATGGTACTCTCCAACCTGCAAAAGCTGGGATCGGCCTAGTCATTGCAAAGACCCGGGCCCCCGTGCAACCGATGCGCATCTTCGGCTCCCACGAGGCATTTCCGAAAGGATCAGGAAAAATTTCCCTGACTCCAATCAACGTAGTGGTAGGCAACCCGATCCGTTTCACACCCAAGGAACTGGATCCAGCTACCCACGGCGGCGATGACCGGGCGCTTTATCAGTATCTTTCAAATCGTGTCATGGAAGCGATCGGAGCCCTCTCGCTTCCGGAGTCATCCCCGTCGTATTCCCAAACTTCCTAAGCCTTGCCATCATCGCCTCCGATGCCGAATCTGTAACCTTCATGAGCGAATCAAAGACCCATGCCATCGTCATCAGCGATCTCGTGAAATCCTTTGGAGAACGCCATGCGCTCGACGGAATCTCCCTCGAGGTTCACCGAGGCGAACTCTTCTGCCTGCTAGGACCGAATGGGGGAGGAAAGAGCACTCTCTTCCGAATCCTGGCGACCCTCTCACTGCCCGATTCGGGTGCGGCAAAAATCGCGGGTCATGATGTCGTTTCGGCTGCAGCCGCAGTTAGGTCCGGACTCGGCGTTGTCTTCCAGTCACCAAGTCTCGACGGCAAGCTGACCATTCTGGAGAACCTCCGTTGTGGCGGTGCCCTTTACGGGCTTACGGGAACAGAACTCGAATCCCGCATCACTGAGGCCTCGAAGGCCCTTAACCTGATAGACCGACTTAATGACATAGTCGAGACCCTCTCCGGCGGACTTCAGCGCCGTGCTGAAATCGCCAAGTGCCTCCTGATCCGTCCGGAGGTACTTCTGCTCGACGAGCCCTCCACGGGACTCGACCCTGGAGCCCGCCTCGATCTCTGGGCTGCACTGGAAAAACTCCGTAGTGATCACGGTGTCACCGCTCTCTGCACCACGCATCTCATGGAGGAGGCGGCGCGAGCCGACCGGGTCGGCATCGTCAGTTCTGGAAAACTTGTCGCCCTTGGCACTCCCGATGAACTCACCGCAGCCATCGGCGGCGATGTGATAAGCCTCTGCGTTTCCAAAGAAACCGGAGCCGATCAACTCGCCAAACTCATCACCTCGAAGACCGGCATTCCCGCCACAGTCGTGGAGGGAGAGGTTCGCATCGAGCATGGCGAGGCCTACGCGCTTGCAGCACGGCTGGCCGGAGAATTTCCAAAAGAGATCACCTCCCTCCGAATTGCGCGACCAACCTTAGAGGATGTCTTCATCGCGAGGACAGGGCGCCTCTTTGCCGATCAGGATCTTGAGCCTGACATGAATGCACCCGTTAAGAAAAAGAAGCATTGAGTTACCAAAGCAGTTCCTTATGAAACCCACACGCCTTCTCTGGACTCCCGCTCTCGCCTTCTGGTGGCGCGATGTCATTCGCTTCCTGCGTCAGCGTAACCGCATCATTGGGGCCCTTGCCACTCCGCTTGTCTTCTGGCTGCTTGTTGGTTCAGGCTTCGGACCTTCCTTCCGCAATCCTGGAGCCCTGACTTCCGCCGCCGCAACGGGTAGCTACCTCGCCTATTTCTTTCCCGGCACGCTGGTGCTGATCATGCTCTTTACCGCGATCTTTTCCACGATCTCGGTCATTGAGGACCGTCGCGAGGGATTCCTTCAGGGCGCGCTCGTTGCACCGCTCTCCCCCGCCGCGATTCCGCTCGGGAAGTTCCTGGGAGGAACGACCCTTGCGGTCCTTCAAGCAGCCCTGTTCTGCGTGCTGGCCCCGCTGGCAGGCCTGCCGATCGGATGGCATCAGGCGACCCTACTCCTGCCCGCCCTTGTATTTGTAGGCTTCGCAATGACAGGGATGGGCTTCCTCGTTGCCTGGCCTATGGACTCAACCCAGGGATTCCACGCGATCATGAACATCTTCCTGATGCCTCTCTGGATGATGTCCGGAGCCCTCTTCCCCATGCCTGCGGGAACCGGCTGGCTCTACTGGGCCGGAGCGCTCAACCCCGTCAGCTACGGGGTCACGGCAATCCGTTCGTCCTTTGCTGCGACCAGCGGAATGGCACTGCCCGCCGGATATCTGACAGGCCTCGTCGTCACGGCGCTTTTTGCAGCCGTGATGTTTGTGATCAGCGTTAACCTGGTTTCCAAGCGCTCCAAGCGCAACTGAGTCAAACCGTCCTATCCATGGGGAACTTGCCTGACTTATTTGAAGAACTGAAGTCTGCAGTGCTTTGCGGTGATGGCGCGATGGGCACGCTCCTGGCCGAGAGGGGCGTTCCTGCTGGAAACTGCTTTGAGGAGCTCTGCCTCTCCCAACCGGAAACAATCTCCTCCATTCACCGCGAATACCTGGATGCCGGAGCACAACTCATCACCACCAACTCCTTCGGAGCGAATGCACGCAAGCTGCTCACGTTCGGTCTCGAAGGACGGGTTGGCGACATCAACAGAGCGGCCGCCCGCTTGGCTCGGGAGGCTGTGGATGCCTCCGGTAGGCCGGCTCTGGTTGCCGGAAGTGTGGGTCCCCTTGGTTCTCACCAAGCGGAAGCCGGCCAGAACCCAGCAGTTCTTTTCCGAGAGCAGATCAGCGGACTGCTCGAAGGAGGTGCGGATCTGATCCTGCTGGAGACCTTCCAGGATCCCGAGGAGCTCTCGCTAGCACTGCAAGTGGCCAAATCTCTCGGCAACAAGCCGGTCATCACCCTGATCGCCTCTCCCGAGAGCGGTCGCCTGCCCGGCGGAGCCTGGATCGGCGATGTCCTGGAATCCCTTGGCGAACAAGGTGCGGACCTGGTCGGTCTGAACTGCGTGAATGGTCCCCAGGCGATGCTCCGTCTTGTCGAAAAAATTGCGCCATCCCGCCCTCTCGCCGTCTATCCGAATGCCGGACGACCCACCTATCAGGAAGGACGTATCGCTTACGGCACGACGCCAGAATATTTCGCCGATCTAGGCCGCCGGATGGCTGAGACAGGTGCCGCCTTGGTCGGTGGATGCTGCGGAACATCTCCTCTTCATATCAAGGCGCTCAGCAAAGCGCTGCAAGGACTCAAACCGACAACACGACATACAACGGGAGTCGTCACCAGTCTAGAACCACCCCCGACCCCGGAACCCACCGAGAAAAGCATTCTCGACCTGATCGCCGGGGGAAAGACCGTGATCGTCACGGAACTGGATCCTCCAAAGACACTCCCTTTGGAAAAATTCTTCACTGCCGCCGAAGCCCTTACTCGGGCGGGAAGTGACGCTATCACCCTGGCAGACAATTCACTCGCTATCCTGAGGGTCAGCAATTTCGCTGTAGCCGCAATGTTGAAGCAACGGGGAATCACCCCCCTTCTGCACGTGAGTTGCCGAGATCGCAATGTCATCGGCCTCCAGAGTGAACTCCTTGGCATGGCCGCGATGGGAATGCGCCATGTGCTCGCCCTGACAGGAGACCCCGCGAAGGGAGGAGACCATCCCGACGCAACCTCCGTTTATGATGTGAACTCCGTCGGTCTTCTGGAGATCATCCGCAGACTGAATGAAGGATACACGCTGGCGGGGACCGACCTTCAGGCGCGGCCCGATCTTATTGCGGGATGCACCTTCAATCCCAACGCCCGGAGTCTCGACACCCAGATCCAGCGCCTCGAGCGCAAGATCAATGCCGGCGCGCGCTATGTGATGACCCAGCCGGTCTTTGAAACCGCCTTGGTCGAAGAGACCGCCAAACGGACGGCTCACTTTGGAGTGCCGGTCTTTATCGGCGTCTGGCCACTGCTCAACGGACGCCAGGCCAAGTTCCTCCATAACGAGGTGCCGGGCATCACGATCCCCGTTCCCGTCATGGCCAGGATGGAAGGTCTCGAAGGTGCCGAGGGACGCAAGGAAGGCGTGAACGTCGCCAAGGAAGTCGCCCGCGCCGTTCTGGACCACTTCCCCGGGATTTATTTTATGACTCCGTTCTTGGCCTACCAGACCACCGAGGAACTCTCAGCATTCGTCAGAGGTAGATAGGGCTGCGAAGCCGCCTAGGCAGGAGAGAGCAACTCGTGAGAACTCGCATTCAAATGCGAGGAAACGAGAGAAGACCAAAGGGCTTTTGGGTTAATCCGCAGAAAGCGTGGTTTGCGCATTTAGCCATTTTACGTATGCAAAAACATCACATCACTCCAATCACATATCGACTCCATGCAATGACGAAAACCTATGGTTAATCAGGAATAGCTCCCCCTTTAGAGGCTTGTTTAAAGGGAATCTATGGCGTTTTTCTTCTGTATTGTGAGAGTTTCATTTTGTACTAGTGTTTCTTCTTTGCGCCCGTAGCTCATCGGATAGAGCAGGGGTTTTCTAAAACGATCAGGCAGTGAGTCTATGCATTTCCTGAAATGTCGGGAAACCATTACTGAAAGAGGGGAAAGCAGCAGCAGTGACCGGGAAGCCTGATTTCATAAGCCTGCACAGACATTCCCGAAACTTGCACAATTCTTTCACCCCCTTTTTCCAAGGGTCTGATTGACCCTAGGAACCATCCACAGACGCCAGAAAGATTCTGATAACCCTTTGTTTCAGCGGTTTCCACAGACCAGGAGCAGCACCCACTGGGCCTTTGTGCAAGCGCCTGTGCAAGTTTCCTATCGTTTACCCCTCCCCCCTTTACTTTCTTAACGACGGTTTCTGTCACCGGGGAGACATCACAGAACGATCAGCCAAAGCCGGGAAGCCCTTAGGATTTCCCCGGAAGCGCTGAGGAAATAGCCCGGAAGCAAAGGAAGCATTTCAGCTTCCCTCAAGTTTCAGGATGCGCTCTCTCTTATAAAGAGGCAGTGCGCACAACCGCAGGAGATATATCACTCGAAAAGATTACTTACCACGGGGGGGCGCCGGGTAGGTAGTGAGCAAAGAACGACATAGCCCACACGCTCACCTGCCTACACAGGACTGAAAGCGTTCAGCGGCATCATCAGGCCAATCGCAGGGATCTTCACCAAACACCCTAGCACACCATGCAGCCTCACCAGCATCACCACCACCACCCCAGCGACGCCGGGTCCATCTCTTCCTTTCCATGTCAGCAATACGGTGGCAGGAACCGCAAAGCGCCTGCAGATCATCCATCAATTCCCGTCCAAACCGCTCATAAGTCAGGTGATGAACTTCAAAGCGGCGGGTTTTCTTAAAGCAGCGCTCACAGAATCCCCCAGCCCTCTTGATAACCGGGATACGATAATGAGGGTGCCAGTCAGCCCGACTCATTCTCAGTGAGTATGACCGAAAGGTGGGGGGATCTTGGGGAAATGGTTTTTCCCCTTCATGGGAAAATAGGAAGTCTTGTTTCATTATTTATAAATCTCCTGAAAAGAACCGTCACTACTGTCACAACTCCTGAAACCCCTTATAGAATCAGGCCGGGAGCGGTGACGGGCACAGAACCGGGCGCCGTCATTCTGCGTCACACTCCCTCCCGTGACAGTGCCACGGGGAGAGAAAACAGCGAGGGGCGGGAGAGACGCCATCATGAGTTGAGGGAAGGGGGTTGAATGATCCACGCCCGTTTCTTTCCAGTCCGTTTCAGGTGGAACCGTTCAGGGAACTTTTTCTCTAGTTTCCCCAGCAGGCGTCCACTCTGTTCAGCGGCACCGTCTAAGAGCTTCCGGGCGCTCATGTAGCCCTTTGAGTTTTGATCAGTCAGCTTGTCCCTCAACTCCGTTGCGCTGCCCTCCCACGGGTTGAACCCCCCTGATCCATCGTCCTTAAAGTCCAGTGCTGAGGAACCAAACAGAACTTCATCTACCAGCGACAGCAGCAGTGATTCAGGCTCTTGATCAAAAAGCAGTTCCTCTATCTCCACATCCACATAGGAACGGACCCCGTAGCGGCGATCCTTAAGCGATTCTGGAACCTCCAAAGAAAGCAGGTGATCACAAAATGACGGCAACTGCTTTTCAACGGCTGAAATGAAGCAGTCAAGCGGGTCCGTCTCGCCATCATACCGGGCAAAGAAATCCTCTTTACCTGTTTTGAGCAGCAGCAATTTATCCCTGAAATCCGTTGTCAGCGGGGGCAGGCAGCGCAGGCGCTCAGGCTCATCGTTGAGTGATATGCTCAGGCGCCACTGCGGTTTCACCGTCACGGCAACCTTGTTTTTCTCGTGCAGGCGCTGGGAATGGTTCACGCACAGTTCCTTGATCCTTTCACCCAGTGTCAGTCTGTCATCATAACGGACAGAGCTTGGGATTTCCTCAATCTTTAGATGCTCACTGGCAATCATTTCAGAGTTAAAATCCGTCTTTTCGCTCAGGTAGCTTTTAGGGTCTGCCTCCCGGCCTGCAAGAACTGCGGTGATGATCTTAGACTGCAGCACTGATTTTCCCTTTCCAGAGGGACCACACAGGACCAGCGCCTGCCCGTGACGGCGCTGATTAGAGCGCAGCGCCTCATAGCCAACCTTTAGCCACAGACGAAAGCGCAAAGATCCATCATCACCCAGCAGCGTCTGCAAGAAATCCAGGATCGTTTCACACTCACCGGGGGCAGGCTCAATCAGCTTAGGGGTGGATACCACGAGCAACCGGGCGCCTCCTTCCTGATAAAATCCAGCCTTCACCCCAGCGACAGAAGCAACTGCGTCCACATATCGCATCTTAACCACATGATTCAGCACACGGTCCACCTGCCCGGGGATCGTGCCTCCTGCGGGATCGTCCGGGAGCTTCAGCGGTTTATTACTCAGGCCAAAATCCACACGCAGAAAGCGTCCTATCTCAGCCTGATTCAGTTCACTAAAACCGTCGTCACCTTCCCGTCTGAAATAGTACTTTGACCCCTTCCACCAGAGATCCAGTTTTTCAATCACTTCCATCGGATCAAAGACAACAGCAGCGCCGGGAGCCTCCGGGGGCAGCACTTCCGGGGTGATGACCCGCACCGGAAGTGGCATTTCCTCAGCGGCGGCAATACAGTTCAGGAGATCGGATCGGGTGAAACCTGCTTTCTGTGCATCGTTTAAATCTTTGTGCCCGGCGGGGAGACGGACCACAGAAACGGGGACCACAGCAGCAGAGATGACATCCTGCAGCCACTTCTCAGCCGGGTTTTTCCCGTTCTTTGTCTCATCATTCTGCATCACCACCACTAGCGATCCCGAACTGCAAAGCCCGGACCACTTGCCATTCTCAGCGCCACGGGTGGCAATGAAGCACAGACGCTCATCCGGGGGAACTCCCATCAGATCCATGAAGGAAAAGAGATCCCACTGTGATTCTGCCAGCACAGTTTCCCGAGCTGATGAGGGATCACCAATGACCAGCGGCTGAGATCCAATCCCCTTGGGAGTATAAATCCATCCTTTCCCATCCTCCCGGCGAACATGAGCGCCAATGACGGCGCCCGATTTCTGCACAGGCAAGGCGAACTGCCCCCGGCTCATCCCCAGCAGGGACCGGGAGCGCAGCCACTCCACCAGCGCAGGAGAATATCCCCGCCATGAGGCAAGCTTTTCCCCAGCGGTTTGATTGAAGGAAGCAGCGCAGCCGATCCAATCAAAGGGAGCAAGGGGAACCACAGGCGCCCGGCCTGATCGGTTTCCGGGCGGCAGCGCCACATAGTGCCCGGACATTTCCAAGAACCGCTTCACTGCCTCAGCAGTGCTAAGGTTTTCCAGACGCTCAATCAGGGTGATCTCATCCCCTTTAAGATCCTCCCCGGCGCCATGATCTTTCCAGCCCCAGCCATCCGAAAAACTGCAGACTGAAAAGCTGGGGTTTTTCTCATCAGGCCGAAACGGGGATTTCATACTGCCACCGTGTGAGGGGCAGGCATGACCGTAACGGGCAAGCAGATCGGGGAGCGGCAAGCGTTGCTTTGCTGCGGTGATTTCAGGGGAATTACTCATGACCGGGCAGGTGTTTGGGGACCGTTCCCGGCGAACTCTCCCGATTCCATCCGAGCGTTGAACCGGGCAATTCCTCCCGGGTGATGTAGTGACGACCAGCGATCACGCAGGTTTTCAGCCATCCCTTTTTCCTGAACCTCCAAAGCGTCACGGGTGAAAGCCCGGATTGCTGCACAAAGCAGTCCATGGAAATCGGGGGGTGCGCTTCCAGTGGGATCGTCTCGTGTGCTGGGGTTGTATTGATCCCCGGTGACAGGGGGTGATGCGCTGCAAGGGAGATGCCTCCCTGAGCGCTTAATGTAGTTGTGATGTTTCTTGGCATGACAAGAAAGGGGGGCTTGTCAAAGTGCCCGGTTAATGGTTAATGATCAAACACTGTGAAATCCGAAAAACAGCAGCTTTTAGCACCCCGGCAAGCGGCAGCACTGGCAGGAGTTTCCACGGTTGCGATATGGAAGGCCCAGCAGCGGGGAGAGATCCGGGCGGCTGCGTTCAAATCAAGGGGGGCGCTTTATGACCGGGCAGACATTAAGGAATGGATGAGGTGCAGGAGGATCAGGCAGCGCAGGAGCAAGGTGAGTCTGAAACTGAACCCCGGGAAGGCAACGGGCTTCCTATCCATCGAAGGGATATCGGGGGGATTCGGCATCTGGCATCGCAGAATGGCTAGGGAGATTCCGTCATGGGGTGAGGCCGAAATCTCACGAGCGGTGGAGCTTCTACTGCCGATAGCGGAGCTATGGGCAGAGCTACACCACAGGGAAGAACCTTTCAGGGTAGCCCGGGAAAAAGTGCAGGTGACGGCAGATAAGCGGCGGGAACTAAGACGCCTCTCAGCAGTTTCTGATTAGTGACAGCAAATAAGCGCCCGGTGACACTTCCCGGCAGCTAATCCTCCCCACTTAAACCTCTGTGCAGCAGCGCCTCAGGATGATTAGTGACAGAAGTGACGGTTATTTTGGGATTTTCCTTGTGAGAGCTAAGGTAAATGCCCTAGAAAGCACAACGTCCTATAAAATGAGCGCGAAAATCAAAGTTCTACTCGGGTTTGTAACGCTCACTGCTTTAGTAGGATGCGTTTCACCTTATGCTGCACAGATCAGCAGCTTAGACAAAGATTACAAGGCTGGGAAAATAAACGCCACCGATTACTACACATTGCGGCAGTCTATCGCTTATCAAGATGCACAGTGGCATGAAGCATCTAACGATAAATTTGGGAAAGCTTTAACTGCAGGTCTTATGGGAGGAGCTGCAGGCGTACAGGCAGGGCAACAACAACGGAGAGAGGATGCGGCTATCAACGCCTACAATTACAGAACACAGGTTCTAGCTCAACCTCAGACCTATAATGTTAACGAAAATATCAACGCTACCGTTAATGCAAATATTAATCAGACCGTTAACGGAACAATGTATTTGAAAGGGTACTAACAAATAGCTGTCCCCGCGCACCGGGGGACCACTGAAAAGCCAACCTGCACCTTGGCAGCTTGCTCGTGCAGGTGATCGTCCAGCAGGTGAGAATAAGTCTGCATGATGAGTTTTCCACCGTCCCCATGACCGACCCATTTAGCAACGGTTCCCACATCAGTTCCACCCATGAGACAGGAAGAGATGAAAAGGTGCCTCATATCATGGAACCCTAAGCGCTCGATCCCGGCAGCTTCTAAGCCACTGGCAAGCGCTCCCCGGAGTGTCGTCACCCTAAGATCCTGTTTACCTCTTCGGGGTGAGGGAAAAAGCCACCGAGAATCAGGCGCCCGGCGGCTCTTCATGTCCAGCAGATGCGCTTGCAACTGCGGGTTTAACTGAACCTGCCGACCAGTGCCCGTCTTAGTGTCCCCAGCATCACCCAGCATCACCGACCCGGAGACAAAATCCTCCCCGGCGCCGATATGGAGACAGCAGCGGTTTAAATCCACATGGGACCAGCGCAGTTTTAGCCCTTCCTGTTCCCGGGCGCCCGTATAAGCAAGCAGCAGCAAGAAATCGGCAATCTGATCCCCGTTTCGGATTGCCAGCACCTGATCCCCTAGCGCTCCCGTGTGCCGCTCCCGGCAGCACTGGATAAGCTGCAGGAACTTGTCAGGCTCAATCAGTGCCCGGCGCTTTGCTTTAGGGATTCCCTTTCTGCCCCACTTGGGAAAATCAGTCTTTTTATTGATCCACTTTTTTTCATCTATGGCGAACTGCAGAAAACATCTAAGCGCTACCAGATCATGTTCCACCGTCCGGGGGTGTGCTGCCTTGCGGCTGCGTCCCCCTATTGATCCACCAGCAAGACGGCGGCTCTTGAACCCGGAGATCATTTGCGTCGTTATTGCGTCCAGACGGGTATCCCATCCGAAGTGACGCACAAAGAGATCCAATGAGCGCACTTCCTTGTCCCGGGTGTTTTCTGCCTTCCCTTTGTGCATAGAGCTTTCCAAATATTCTTGCACAGCAGTTTTCAGTCCGGGCTTTCTTCCTGAACTAGGCAGTGCCCCTTCCCGGCGCTCCTGCTTCAGCTTTTCCAGTGCAGTCTGAGCAGTGGTGAGAGATCGGCAAGGCTCCCTGTTATCATCTAAGAGGGGAAACCGTCGTGCCCCTTTGCGCCCGTCATCCTTGACCACCCAGAGCAGAGCATAAAAGCGCCCGTTGCGCTCCTGCAGCCCCTTTACTCTGCGATTGCGATAATCACGGGCTGGGGTAAACTGCCCGGCATGATCCTTGGAACCCTTTGCCTGTGTGCTTTCAGCGCTTTCAGTGCCTTTCATATCACCACTCTTGCACAAACCCTCGCACAGAGTCAAGTATCGACATTTCCCATTTCTCCTTTAACTCTGTTAATCAACACTTTGCGCCCGTAGCTCATCGGATAGAGCAGGGGTTTTCTAAACCCTTGGTAGCAGGTTCGATTCCTGCCGGGCGCACCACGCTTGGCTCACCATGGACTCCCCAGAAAAATCACCCCGCATCCTGATCATCCGCCGGGACAATATCGGGGACTTGGTCTGTACGACGCCCCTGATACGCGCACTCAGGGTACAGCTCCCGGAGGCCTACATCGCCGCACTCGTGACAAAATATAATTTGGCTGTGATGGCAGGAAACCCTGACATTGATGCTCTCTTCTCCTACACGAAGGCGAAGCATCTGGAGCATGGCGAGAGCCGCATCGGCATCTTCTGGAGCCGTCTCAAGACCATCTGGAAACTTCGTAAGCAACGCTTCGACTGGATTCTACTGCCGGGTGGTTCACAGCGCAGCTCGCTCCGTTTCGCCAAATGGATCGGTGCCAAGAAGATTCTGGTCCGCGATGCGGAAGATGCGGCGGGCGGAGAGCACCATGTCGAGCAATGCTGCCACCAGCTTGTCCGTATGGGGTTGGAGTTCGCAGCACCCGAGGCTCGCCTGACCCCGGACAAAGCCCGGGTTACAAAGCTCAAGCACTCGTTGCCCCGGGAGTGGAACCGGCATTCTGGCCCGGTAATCGCCTTGCATCTCAGCTCACGAAAGATTTCCCAGCGCTGGCCTGCTGAGCGTTTTACCGAACTGGCCCGTATGCTGCATGAGAAACTTGATGCCAAATTTCTCCTTCTCTGGTCTCCCGGATCAGCAGATAACCCCCTTCACCCCGGCGACGATGAGAAGGCCCGTGACGTGTTGACTTCCACGGCGGGCCTACCACTGCATCCCATTCCCACGGAACGGCTGGAAGACCTGATTGCGTCTCTCTCCCTCTGCGACTCCATGGTCTGTAGCGATGGCGGCGCGATGCATCTGGCCGCCGCTCTTGGCAAACCAATGGTCTGCCTCTTCGGCGATTCCGATCCGGAACATTGGGGCCCCTGGAAGGTGCCGTATGTGGTCCTGCATCCGCCCAGTCGCGAAGTGACCGATATCTCCGTGGAGCAAGTCTCTGCCGCATTTTTGGATCTCAGTCAAAAGTCCTAGCGAGTACGCCTCCTCGGATTCATTCTCATCCCATGCTCGAGATCACGATTCTGGCCAGCGGCAGCAATGGCAACGCCGCACTGGTTCGGACCGAAACGGCCTCCTTCCTGGTTGATGCGGGCCTGAGCACCAAGGAGCTGACTCTCCGTTTGAACTCTTGCGGCGTGGAACCGCGCGACCTCTGTGCGATCCTAGTGACCCACGAGCATGGCGACCATACCAAGGGACTCGCCCAGTGGTCCAAGAAACATGCCACACCGATCTATTGCAACCGCCAGACGGCGGCGGTTCTCCGGGATAAAGTCCTCGATTTCAACGGATGGAAGATCTTTGAAAGCGGTGCCGAATTCGACTTGGAGGGCGCAACCGTGCGTTCTTTTCTCATACCGCACGATGCGGTGGAGCCGGTCGGCTTCGTGATCCGAGAACGGACCCACTCCTTCGGCTTCCTCACCGACCTTGGTCATGCAACAACGCTCGTTACCGAATCGCTTCGCGGGGTGGATGGTCTCCTGATCGAGGCGAACTACGATGAGCAACTCCTAGAAAAAGACACGAAGCGCCCCTGGTCGATCAAGCAACGCATCCAGTCCCGCCACGGCCATCTCTCGAACACCGCTGCTGCGGAAACCGTCTCCGGGATTCGCCACGATGGTCTCGGCCACCTCCTGTTAGGTCACCTGAGCCGTGACTGCAACAGCGAAGCGCTAGCCCTCGGCGCCATGAACCGAATGCTGGGTCCGAGTACAATCAACCTCTTCTGTGCACTGCAGGAGGAGGTTTCTCCACCTATCAGATTCATTTAGAGGGCCCGTTCTCTGACGATCAGGTAGATCCAGTTCCCTGCGATCAGCGCCACCACGCCGACTCGCACAGCAAGCGCGGTGATTTTGGCGAGTGGCTCCCACCGCAGACGCGGCAGTCCTGCAGAGACAACCACCACACAATAAAGGAGATAGATAGTTATTCCAAAAACGAGAGCCATGAGAAGTGGGTTGAAGAGAATGGCCGCCTCCAGATGGCCATGGAGCAGACAGCTAAGTCCCCGGGTCATGCCGCAGGTGGGGCAGGGGAGGCCTGTTAGTGCATGGAGTGGACAGAGGGGTGTCGGTAATCCTGAGAGGAGCCAGCCGATAGCCAGGATGCCACCAAACACGATAACCAAACCCCAAGTCAGCTCCGGATCATTCTCCCCCGGAAAGAGCGGCCGCCAGAAGAATCGGGGAACGAGCAAGGACTTATGGATTAGGGAAGCTTGGGCAGCGTCGGCATACCGCCGCCCATCTGATGGCTTAACTCGGCGATGCCGAATCCCGCTGCAGTACCCAGCAAGAGAAGGAGTCCACAGCAGAGTAAACCTGGCAGGGTAATGGCAAGCGTCGCCCTCCAACCTTCCGTGCACTGCGCTTCCTTCAGTCCGATGATAATTGCGTAAGCGCCCCAAATCACGCCGATCAAGCTGCCACAGATCGGGATGATGTTGAGCACCGCCGCGCTAGCCTGAGCGTAACAGATGACTCGGAAGGTGGTTTCGAACGGCCGATTGGCACCGCCCAGCAACTTCAGGCAGAGATGGGTGATACCCGAGGAAATGAAGGCGCTCACGACATAAAGCGCCGGGGAGAGTAGCACCGATCCTATCAGTGCCACGGAGAAGGAGGATCCCGTGGGCAAGGATGAAGCATGAGGAACTTTCGCCGCGAAGAGACCGGGATTCATGGTTGTCATCGCGATCTGGTAGAAGGCGGAGACGGCAAACATGGCGCTACTGAGCAGCACGAAATAGAGGAGCGGATTGGCCAGACCACCCGTCTGCTTCATGGAGGCGAAGGTCTGGGTCGGGCGTAAAAGCACATCGCCGATCGTCTGGGAGAGGGCGGCGAAAAAACCGAGCGACTCTCGCTCTTCCCAAGCAGGGCTGTTCCCCTCAGCTGGCAGGGCGTCGAAGGGTGTCTCGTCCAGACTTGCTGTATCAAGAGAAGGCGCAGGAATCTCCATGCCCCATTGAGGGGCTATCTCGCCGAGCGGCCTCCACTCAGCCATCCCCTCTCGCCAGGCAAGATCACCCGACGAAAAGCGTCCGGAATGAATTCCCTCCCTGACGGCCTCTTCACTGAACGAGCCTAGGGACTGGTGGTTGCGCGCGATGTGAATGTTGGACATAGGGAGAGAAAAAGCTGAAAAGCTGAAAGCTGAAAGCTGAAACTGTCGGTAGCCTTTGGCACAACTCCTTGATTTCTTTTCCTGAGTTCCTGAGTTCCATATTTTTATCCCCCCTGTAGCCTCATCATCGCATGACCGACTCCATCCATCTCCGCGCCCGTGGTCTTTGCCAGACCTATGATTTGGGGTGCAACCATTTGCAGGTTCTCAAGGGAGTCGATCTCGACGTGGCCAAAGGCGAGGTGGTCTTTCTGCGCGGCGCATCCGGTGCAGGCAAATCGACACTCCTCTATATCCTTGCTGGTCTGGAGCATCCGAAGCAGGGAAGCGTCGAGTTCGAAGGCGAACAACTCTTTGCTCTCAAGGGAGATCGTGAGGCCCTCTTGCGCAACCGCCGCATGGGATTCGTCTTCCAATCCTATTTCCTCCTGCCAGAACTGACTGCCCTGGAGAACGTCATGCTTCCCTCGATGCTGGGCGGCAGAAAAAACGACGCTCACGCCCGCAGCCTACTCGACCGTGTTGGGCTTTCGGGACGCCTCGACCATCTCCCCTCGCAACTCAGCGGCGGCGAGCAGCAGCGTGTGGCCATCGCCCGCGCCTTAGTGAATGATCCCAGTATTCTCTTTGCCGACGAGCCCACGGGGAATCTCGACGCGGTAACGGGCGCTGGGATCATTGAGCTGCTTCTCGGGCTGGCAAGGCAGGACGGACGGACATTTGTCGCCGTGACCCATGATCCAGCTCTAGCCACTCTAGGCGACCGTCAGCTCTTTCTCAAGGAAGGCCATCTTCAGGAAAAACTCGCCTAAGGAACCGCTAACACGCCTTCAGGTTTCAGGTCTCCAGTTTCATTCTTCCATGTCTTCTCCCCCCTCCATCATCACCCCTGTTCAGGTCATGTTCTTCGACACCGATGCGGGTGGAGTCGTCCACAACATTGCCTACCTTCGCTTCATCGAGACAGCTCGCACGCTACTTGCCGTACAGCTCGGGATGGACTGGAACCGGATGGCCCGAACCTCGGTCTATCCCGTGGTGGTGCGCACTGAGATCGACTACAAGAGACCCGCGATCCTCGGAGACGAACTCGAAGTTCACGGACGCTTGGGTGAGGCCACCCCTGCACGCTTCTGGTGCCACTTCGAGATCATGCGCCCGCACGACGGGGCCTTAATGATTACGTGCCAGCAAGCGTTAGCCTTCGTGAAGATGCCCGAAGGAAAGCCTCTCCGCGTTCCCAAAGGCTGGCCAGAACCCTTCGCTCCGGAAGTTTAGGGAAGTCCCCGGCAGAGATTTCCAATTTTCAGGTTTCAGGTTTTAGGTTTCAGGTTTTAACATCTCCAGATGGAACAAGTCGTCATCATCGGATCCGGTTGCGCCGGATGGACCGCAGCGATCTACACAGCGCGCGCCAATCTCAATCCCCTTCTGATCACAGGCCAGCAGCCGGGCGGCCTTCTCACCACCACCTCGAGCGTCGAAAACTTCCCCGGCTTCCAGAACGGCATCGAGGGAACGGCGTTGATGATGGAGATGCAGGAACAGGCAACCCGCTTCGGAACACAGATCCAGTATTTAAGTCGCGTGGAGTCGGTCGACTTCTCATCCAACCCGCTAAAAGTCACGGTTGATGGAAAAACAATCGAGACCCGTAGCGTCATCGTTGCGGTCGGCGCAGGACACCGCCACCTCGGCGTCTCAGGGGAGCATGAGCTTGAGAACAAGGGTGTCACCTACTGCGCCACCTGCGATGGGGCTCTTCCGATTTTCCGCAACCAGCCGCTCGTTGTCGTGGGCGGGGGAGACTCGGCCTGTGAAGAGGCTAGCTATCTCACACGGTTCGCCTCCCAAGTCTATCTGATCCACCGTCGCGATTCACTCCGCGCCTCCAAGATCATGGCAGAGCGGACGCTCTCCAACCCCAAGATCACACCCGTTTGGAACTCCGTCGTGGAAGAGGTGCTGGATGTCACGCAAAACCGCGTTACCGGAGTGCGCCTGAAGAACATCGTGACCGATGAAGTCAGTACGCTGGATTGCGCCGGTGTGTTTGTGGCAATCGGTCACACGCCGAACACGCAAATCTTCCAAGGACAGCTCACCATGGATGAGGCCGGATACCTCATTCTCGGCGACGGTAGCCGCACGAATATTCCTGGGGTCTTTGCAGCCGGGGACTGCGCCGACTCCGTCTACCGCCAGGCCATCACTGCAGCCGGCATGGGCTGCGCTGCTGCGATCGACGCAGAACGCTGGCTAGCGGGTCTGTAACCAAGGGCTTCAGCCCTTCCTCACTCTCAGTGGTAATTTGTGACCTCACCCAATTCTACTCCCCCTTCTCGGGGGGAGTGAGGCGTTATGTTGCGGAGAAGGCGGATCACTTGGAAGCGGCGGGCGATCGCCATGTATTGATCATTCCCGGCGAAAAAACCGAACGCTGCGTTGAAGGACTTCAGACAATCTACACGATCGAGTCGCCGCTGATTTCCCGGACGGCCCGCTACCGTGCGCTGATCAATCTCAACCTGGTCGAGGAAGCCTTGGAGCGGGAACGCCCGGACCTGATCGAATCGGGCGATCCCTATCAGGTGGCCTGGAAGGCCCTTGCCTCGGGGCGCGCACTCGGGATTCCGACCGTGGGCTTCTACCATTCTCATTTTCCCGATGCGGTGCTCCGGTCGGTGGCCAAGTACTTCGGCTCCATCTCCGTGATGATGGCCGCAGAGATCGGCAAGAAGTACGCTGTCACGCTCTACAACCGCTTCGAGCGTACGCTTGTCCCAAGTGCCGGCCTCTCCGAGCTGCTTAGCACGTGGGGCATGGAGAATGTTGAGACCCTTGAACTCGGCGTCGACACGGACATCTTTTTCCCCGACAAAGAGCGCGGACATGCGGCCCGCCAAGCCCTCGGATGGCCATCCGACAAACAGATTCTTCTTTATGTCGGCAGACTCAATGCTGACAAGAACGTCCGCAAGCTCTTCGAAGCCTTTGCTCTCCTGCACAAGAACGATCCGAGCCGTTTTCATCTGGTTGTGGTCGGCGACGGTATGCTCCGCAATGCGCTTCATCATCTGGAAGAAGAGACGCAGGCCGTAAGCTGGATTCGTTACTGCAATGGGTCCCAGGAGCTGGCTGACATTTACAGGGCGGCGGATCTCTTCGTGCATCCCGGGGTCAAGGAGACCTTCGGGCTAGTGACCCTCGAGAGTCAGGCCTGCGGAACACCCGTAGTCGGGATCCGCGGCAGCTACATGGACGCGATCAACTTCAGCGGCCTGCACAACTGGTCGGCGGATAACAATGCGGAGGCACTGGCCAGGGCGATCCGTACGGTTGCGGATCAGGATCTTGCGGCCTCGGGCCTGCGGGCCTCCGCCTTCGTGAAAGGCCGTTACTGCTGGAAGGAAGTCTTCGGGCGTCTCTTTGCGATTTACCGAGAGGTGATCGCCTCGTACAACCCATAGGGTGTCTTCTGTATCCACTGTGGCCCGGCCGGTATCATCGTTTACGAACGGGGTCTTGATCCGCCGTTACGAGTCACGTGATCGCGAGGCTGTGCGCCATCTCTGCTGCGAGACCGGATTTCTAGGTAAGGCGATCGACCCCGTTTTCCAGGATCGCGAGATTTTCGCCGACTACCTGACGCGCTACTACACCGACATCGAGCCGGAGTCTTCTTTCGTGCTGGAACAGGAGGGCATTGTGAAGGGTTATCTGCTCGGCTCCTACCGTCCCTTCCGCCAGCAGCTCTTCAACTTCTTCAACAACATCCATCTCTTCACGCGCGGGATGGCCAAGTACCCCTTCTACAACAAGGCTACGCGTGACTTCATCGGCTGGATCCTGCGCACTTCGTGGAAAGAGGTTCCGCAGGCTCCCCGCCGCAGTGCCCACTTCCATTTCAATATTTTGCCCGAGGCTCAGGGCCTTGCCCATAGCACCAAGCTGATGAACAGTTATCTGG
Organism: Chthoniobacterales bacterium; assembly: GCA_026461395.1. GTDB lineage: Bacteria > Verrucomicrobiota > Verrucomicrobiia > Chthoniobacterales > UBA6821 > UBA6821. The sequence continues at coordinate 22,203 of JAPJNA010000004.1, forward strand.
ATCATCTGCGCAGCAAGAACGTACGCCAGGTCTATGGTCAGGTGGTGACCTTCGAAGCACGTCGTGGAGCCAGAGTTTTTGAACGCTACGGCTTCCAGGTGCTCAATCGTAGCGAGATCACGAAATACCGCGCAACCCACCCCGAACCAGTCTACCTCACGACCGTGCTGAAGGAGCTCAAGTAGTAAGGCTACGAGAGAGGCATCTAGGCTGGAGACTAAAGACTGTTAGGTCGGAACTTTCACCTGCGGTTTCAAGCCTTGAATTTTCATCTATCGAGACGATGGTCGGCTCTCTCGGCTTCTTATTTTCCCAACTAAAAGTCTTCAGTCTTTAGCCTAAACCCCTTCCCCAAATGACTGACACCGAGGCCGCGATCATCCTGAATATGCTTCCCCAGGTGGGGCCCGTCCGGGTACGGCGGCTGACTGACCGATTCGGTTCCCTCTCTGCGATCCTAGGAGCCACAGGTTCGGAATTGCGCGGTGTAGAAGGGATAGGGCCTGAAGTTTCCTCCGTCATCAACTCCTGGCAAGAACACGCCAATCTGGATGCCGAGCTTGCTTTGGTTCAGAAGGCAGGAGCCCGCGTCCTTACTCAAGCCGACTCCGAGTATCCCGAACTCCTCAAGGAGATCCATGATCCCCCAATCGTCCTCTACATTCTTGGCAAGCTGGAGGAACGCGACCAGCGGAATGGCATTGGCATCGTAGGCACGCGGAAGGCAAGCCACTACGCCTTGGAGTCGGCCAAGAAGCTCGGCTACCAGTTGGCCTACTCCGGACTGACAGTCTACAGCGGTCTGGCACGCGGCATTGATACGGCGGCCCATCAGGCAGCGCTAGCTGCTAATGGCCGCACGGTTGCGGTTCTGGGCAGCGGCCTCTCCCATATCTATCCTGAGGAGAATATTGCCTTAGTTGAAAAGATCATTGAGAACCACGGGGCTGTGATCAGTGAGTTTTCCATGGGGGTCACCCCGACCAAGCAGACCTTTCCCAAGCGGAACCGGATCATCAGCGGCTGCTCCTTCGGCCTGCTGGTTGTGGAGGCCGGACAGAACAGCGGCGCTCTGATCAGTGCGCGGGAGGCCGGGGATCAAGGCCGTTCACTCTATGCCGTTCCCGGTCGGATCGATCATCCGGGCACCCTCGGCTCGAACCGTCTGATCCAGCAGGGGGCCAAGCTCGTGATCGATGCCGCTGATATTCTAGCAGATCTCCCCATGATCTTTGCGGTACCGCCGGAGCTCTCCCGCAGCCGTCCAAAGTTGGAACTGACCGGCGAGGAGCTCCTTGTTTACGAGGCGATCGGAGAGGATCCGACTCCCGTGGACACGATCATTACGAAATCCGGTTTGCCACCAGCGACGGTCTCTTCTAGGTTGCTCGCCCTTGAGCTAGGACGCCATGTCCGGGCCCAACCGGGCAACCGCTTCATCAAACTGATCTGATTTTTCATAAGTTTTCCCATTAATCCTTTCCGCCTTCAGTTTTTCGCTTTTCACTTTTCCCTCCATGTCCAAAACCCTAGTCATTGCCGAGAAGCCCAGTGTCGCCGCCGATCTGGCGAGAGCTCTGGGAGGGAAGGCGGCCAAAGCCGAGTTCTTCGAGGTGGACGACTACATCATCACCTCGGCGGTCGGTCATCTAGTTGAGCTCTGCCTTCCGAACAAAATGACAGGCGGCAAAGGCCTCTCCTGGAAACTGGAGTCCCTACCTATCATTCCCGAGGAGTTTGAGCTGCAACCCATTGCGCGCTCCGCGGATCGCCTGGCCGTGGTCAAGCGACTGCTCAAGAAGCCCGAGGTCACCTCGGTCATCAATGCCTGCGACGCCGGCCGCGAGGGAGAGCTCATCTTCCATAACATCATTCAGCTGACCGGCTGCAAGAAGCCGGTGAAGCGCCTCTGGCTCCAGTCGATGACCAAGGAAGCGATCAAGGAGGGCTTTGCTCATCTGCGCGCCGATGCCGAGATGCAGCCGCTGGCAGCCGCAGCCGTCTGCCGCTCCGAGAGCGATTGGCTTGTCGGGATCAACAGTACCCGCGCACTCACCGCCGTGAACTCCGGCCAGGGTGGCTTCCAGCTTACGCCCGTAGGACGCGTCCAGACCCCGACACTCGCGATCCTAGTCGAGCGTGAGGAGAAGATCCGCGCCTTCGTGCCGAAGACTTACTTTGAGGTCCACGGAGTCTTTTCCGTGGCTGCCGGAAACTATCCCGGCCGTTGGTTCGACGAAAGTTTCAAGAAGTCCGAAGGAGAAGCCGACTCCGCGGATAAGAAGGCTGAGCGCCTTTGGGATCACGCCGCCGCCGAGGCGATCCGCACCAAGTGCGAAGGCAAACCATGCGTCATCGAAGAGACCAAGAAATCAACCAGCCAAGCCTCACCTCTCCTCTACGATCTGACCACCCTCCAGCGCGAGGCCAACGGCCGCTTTGGCTTCAGCGCCAAGCGCACCCTCCAGCTGGCCCAGCGCCTCTATGAGCATCACAAGGTGCTCACTTATCCCCGAACCGACTCCCGCTATCTCCCCGAGGATAGCATGCCTGCAGTAAAAGCAGCCTTCAAGTCGTTCGAGGACAATGAGCTGCGCAAGCACGCCGAGCATGCCTTGACCCAGAACTGGGTCATCAAGACCGGCAAGGTCTTCAATAATGCGAAGGTCTCCGACCACCATGCCATCATCCCGACCGGCGCCTCCATCGCCGGCCTCGACGAGGTCGAGGCCAAGCTTTTCCAGATGGTTGCTCAGCGCTTTGTAGCGGTCTTCTATCCTCCCGCCCGATTTGATGTCACCACCCGAATCACCCGTGTTGAGGAAGAGCCCTTCAAGAGCGAGGGGAAAGTTCTCACAGATCCGGGATGGCAGGCTGTCTATGGCAAGCATGCGGTCGCCGAGGGCGAGGAAGATGCGAAGACTTTAGTTCCGGTTGCTGGTTCCGAAGGAGCATCTGGTGCGCTCGAGCCCGCCCTTACTGACTCCGTTCAAGTGCATGAGACGCAGACGCGTCCCCCGGCCCGCTACAATGAAGCGACCCTGCTCAGCGCCATGGAAGGCGCGGGTAAGCTGGTCGAGGATGAGGAGCTGCGCGAGGCCATGAGCCTGCGCGGCCTTGGCACTCCGGCCACGCGCGCCGCAATTATCGAGGGACTCCTGGGCGACGGCTATGTCCTGCGCGAGGGACGCGACCTCACCGCCACCAGCAAGGGCATGGCTCTGGTCAACCTGCTCAAGCACATGGGCGTGGCTGTCCTGACTTCGCCGGAGCTGACGGGCGATTGGGAGCACAAGCTCAAGCAAATGGAGGCCGGAGAGTTCCAGCGCCCCGAGTTCATGGAGGAGATCCGCGTCTTCACCCGCGACATCATTACGAAGGCCCAGGGCTTCACCGACGATGCCGAGGGGGCTTTCCCCGACCTGGAAGTCGTTTGCCCAAAATGCGGCAAGGGCCCCTTCAAGGAGAACGTCCGCCAGTTCAAATGCCGAAACTGTGACCTGAGCCTCTGGAAGTCTCTGGCTGGACGCCCGCTGGAGCGCCCCGAGATCACCGAGCTTCTCACGAAAAAAACCGTCGGCCCGCTTGATGGCTTCCGCAGCCGCTTCGGAAAACCTTTCTCCGCAGAACTGGAGTTTGATCCGGAGTTCAAGCTCAAGTTCGTTTTTGGTGAACGCGAGGGAGATCCCGCTGCTGAGGCGGCCATCCGCAATTCCGAGGCCATAGCACCCTGCCCTGTCTGCAAAAAAGGTACTATCCGCGAAGGCGTTACCAGCTACGTATGCGACCAGTCGATCGGCGCGGAGAAGTCCTGCGAGTTCCGCACCGGCAAGACCATCCTCCAACGCTCCATCCCGAGAGAGGAAATCGTCAAGCTAGCCGAGACCGGCAGAACGAACCTCATCGCTGGATTCGTCTCCAAGAAAGGGCGCAAGTTCGCCGCCTACCTCAAACTGGATGGAAAAAAGGTCAGCTTTGAGTTTGAGCCGAGGGAACCAAAGGCTCCTAAAGCCGGGGGAGCCGAAGGGGAAGGATCAACCGTAAAGCGCGGTCGCTTCGGCAAACCACTCAAGCCCAACCTCACGACTGACGCCGTGGCTGAGTCCGTGGAGAAGAAGGCGAAGAAGGCAGCTAAGCCCAAGAAAGCTCCCGCTAAGAAAAAGGTGCCTGGGAAAAAGTTGGCTGCTGAGTAAATCTGGAGAGTTGGAAGGCAGCTTTGCTTGCCTCGCTGAAGCGATGTCATTCGAGCCGAAGGGAGAGAAGTCCGAGTGCCAGCAAGCACGAGGATGCCTGATCCGGGAGGATCGGCAGACAAAAAGGCGCCGGCTAAAAAATCGGCTAAAGCTGCGGTCTAAATTTTCTTTGAGGCGCATCCACACCCTCCGCCGCACCCCGGTTTCTTGCGAACCCTGAACCAGCGGGTGACAAAAAATGCCACGGCGGCGACGACCAAGCCAAGGGCGATACCTGTTTGGAGTTCCGGCGTCATAGGTTCACTATATCACAAATAGCTTCTCGTTCCGTTCCTGAGTTACTGAGTTCCAAATTAATTCTGCTTTCCCTCTAGTTAAAGCCCATCAAGCGGCCGCCTTGATAGACTAGGAAAGAAAGCGCATAGGCTGTGCCGGTCATGTAGCAGAACTGAAAGAGGGGCCAACTGAAGCTGTTCGTCTCGCGGCGCACAACCGCCAGCGTGCTGACACACTGCATTGAGAGAACGAAGAAAACAAGAATCGAAAGACATGTAAGGGGCGTGAATGTAGGCGTTCCATCGGGGCGTTTCTCCTCTCGGAGGGTTTCTACCAGAGTGCCATTCTGCTCATCTTCCCCCCCCTCGACGTTATAGACGATCGACATGGTGCCAACGAACACCTCGCGGGCGGCCTGTGCGGCGACGAGTCCGATGCCGATCTTCCAATCCATACCGAGTGGTGCAATCGCAGGCTCGAGTGCATGGCCGATCCAGCCGGCATAACTGTGTTGGAGTTGCTCTGTCTTCGTTGGCTCTGGCATTCCCACTGGTGAATTCATCTTTGGGAAAGAAGCAAGGAACCACAGGATGATCGCTATACCCAGAATGACTGTTCCGGCCCGTTTCAGGAAGAGGCCGGCACGCTGCACCATCTGCGCTACAATCTGCCGGAGAGAGGGCAGCCGATAAGGTGGAAGCTCCATCAAGAAGATTGGTGTTTCGCCACGCAGGATAGTCTTCTTGAAGAGCCACGCAAAGAAGAGTGCCGCCGTGGTGCCGAGCAGGTAGAGACCCATCATGATGGCTCCCTTGAGCCAGACGGTCTCCGATGGAAGCAGGGCCGCGATCATCAAGGCGTAGACGGGGAGACGGGCTGAACAGCTCATGAGCGGAGCCACCAGAATGGTGACAAGGCGGTCCTTTGGATTCTCGATCGTTCGCGCGGACATGATCCCCGGAATTGCACACGCGTAGGAGCTTAGAAGGGGAATGAAAGATTTTCCGTGGAGGCCGACCTTGCTCATCACGCGGTCCATGAGGAATGCAGCCCGCGCCATGTACCCTGTGTCTTCAAGAAGGCCAATAAAGAAAAATAAAATCAGGATCTGCGGCAGGAAGACCACCACGCCGCCGACTCCCGCAATGACTCCATCGGTGAGGAGATCGCGCAGGTCCCCGGGGGGCATGGCCCCCTGCACGGCGCCCGAGAGCATTCCGAATCCAGTCTCGATCCAATCCATCGGATAGGAGGCGATGGTAAAAATGGAGACGAACATCAGCACCATCATCCCGAAGAAGATGAGCCACCCCCATGCCTTGTGCGTTAGAAGGTCATCCAGCCGTTGGGTGAGCTTGTCGCTCATGGCGGTCATTCCTCCTTGGGCGGCATGGCAGAGCTTGCCAATCTGGTCATAGCGCTGGGCCACAATGGCCTCACGCCACTCTGGCAGCTCCCGATCGAGAGCAGCGCGCTGGCCGATGGCAGCGCTCAATGCGGAACCAGCTCCCAGTTCTACTGCCACGGAAGCGGCATCCGAATCCGTGGCTGCAAGTAAGATCGCCGCCTTCATCCGAGCCTGTGCTTCAGCTGGCGCCCTGACATTATCTTGCACCTGACTGGGCCAACATGCAGTAACCTTATCTGCTGCCCGAGTCCAGGCCGAAGGGAAATCAGGCTTCCAGGCGCTCCGTGGAATGTCAGCGCGACTCAAGGCTAACCTCAGCGGGAGAAGTGTCTCCCGGCGCGTGGCCTGCACGGGAACAACTGGAACGCCGAGTTCCTCAGCGAGACGCTCCGCATTCACCGGCGTTCCTTGTGCCTGCGCGACATCAATCATGTTCAGCGCAATGATGGTTGGCAGTCCCAGTTCCAAGACTTGGGTGATGAAGTAGAGGTTACGCTCGAGGTGCGAGGCATCCACAACGCATAGGATGCGCTTGGGGCGTGGCGTGTCCTGCCGGAGATCCAGAAGCACGTCCCGTGTGATCCTTTCGTCGGGAGCATGGGCACCGAGGCTGTAGCTTCCGGGCAGATCGAGTAGCTCGACCTTCTCTCCGTGTTGCCCGATGAACTGCCCAGACTTCTTCTCGACCGTGACGCCCGGATAGTTGGCCACCTTCTGGCGAAGTCCCGTCATGGCATTGAAGAGTGTGGTCTTTCCACAATTCGGGTTGCCAACGACTGCGTAGGATTTGGGATGCACTTCCGTCCTCAATCCACTGGCTGGCTCCGAAGTCTGAACATGTGAAATCGAGAAAACGGTCTTTGTCGGAGCCGGCGATACGACATGCGCAGGAGGAATCGGCTGTACGGGGCGCCGGGGCGCTTCACCGCTCGACACGGGGTCGAGCTTCATCATCACCTGCGCTGCATCAGCGCGTCGGATACTCAGGTCGAAACCCCGAAGACGGAACTCCATGGGGTCGCCTAGCGGGGCGCACCGAACTAAGGTGATCGCCGTACCGCGCAGCACACCCATCTCGCGAAGACGCGTCGCCAACTGCTCATCGGCAGGTAACTTCATAATGACGGCGCTCTGGCCAGGCTTGAGTGTGGAAAGTGATGACATGGAGACGGCCGTGCCCTTCGCTTCAGAGCAAAGCGGCGGCGAGATTGAGACGCAGTATCAATTTCATCCTGACTGAAGGCCAGCAGTATTTCTTGAGTACCTGATTACCTTTTTATTTTCAGAGGGGGCGTCGCGCTTTTGGTAGCCGTTTCCGTACACCCTTGTCTACCTTGCCAGCCTTGAAGTTCTTACAGGATCCCAACAATCGCAATCGGTCGCAGCTAGCTTCGATACGAAGCGCCTTTTGTGTCGGGGAGAAGCCGAGTCGCCGGGTGATACAGTTCTGCATGACATCGATATTAGGATCCTCGAACTCGATGATCTCCCGGCAATCCACGCAAATAAGGTGATTGTGATGCGGACTCTTCAAGAAGTTGGGATCGTAGAGACGCTCTCCTCCCCCAAGAGATATCTCCCGCAGCATGCCGCTCTCTACCAGCAGGAGGATCGTGCGGTAGATGGTCGCGCGTGAGACGGCTCCATCGCTCTTACGAAGCTTAGGGATCAGATCTTCCGGACGGAAGTGCTCGTGGTTGCGAAAGATGAGCGTAACGAGCGCTTCGCGTTGCTTCGTGAAGCGGAGGCCCTTGGAGGCAAAGAAGGCCTGCGCTTGGCCAAGTATGGCTTTGAGGGATTGCTGGTCCATGAGTCATCACTTTGCTCCGCTTCGAAGCGGCGGGAAAGCTAGAATTCCATTGGAGCGGCCGGATTTTCTTGTCCGTATTTCGGGGTAGGCAAGTACGGAGTTTAGAACTGAACCTGAACGCCGACATACCAGTTGCGTGGCATGGCCGGGTCGATGCCGGTCTGTGTGATCCGGGTCGTGTACTTCAGGTCGAAGAGATTATTGATGCCTCCGATAACGCTGAGACGGTCTTTAAGGAGGTTCACCTCATAGGTGAAGTCCCAGACATTGTAGGCCGGCATCAGGTATTGCTGCGTGTTGTTGTCGTTGCCATAGGCGGCCGCACTAAACGTGGTAAGCAGTCCCAATTTGAGACGATCGCGCCAGTTGTAGAGAGCGCCGAGGCGCAGGAGGTAGTTGGGGGTATACTGCGGGGTCTTGCCCTGGTACTGGCCGCTCGTATAAGTCCCCTGCTGGAGTGTGTAGCCCATCGTGAAGAGCATGGATCCGTAGGTATCGACGAGGCTGTGGATGTTGGCCGTCCCTCCCTTCTTGATGTCGCCGGGGCCATCCTGCCGCTGGGCGGAAGGAGTCTTGCGGACCTCGTCCGCCAGCCCCACAAAATCCAGCTGGAGCATGTTATCCCATCCGATCGTGGAGGAATTTCCGATGGTCTGGATGACGGTGGTGCTTGGCGTCGGATTGACCGAACCAACCTGATTGTAGAAGTTCAGGACAAAGTAGCTACTCTGCCAGGCCAGCCAAGGGCGGGGATTGCCGCGGAATCCCCCCTCGTAATTCCAGGCGATGCTGGGCTGGAGGTTATTAGGAACGAAAACGTTGGGTGCGTTGGGGATGGCCTGGCTGAAAGTGACTGGCTTGTAGGATTGCGAGGCATTCCCATAGGCAGTGATCCAGTCATTGAACTTATACTCGGCCCCGAATCCCGGAAGAGGAACGAAGGCGTAGTTGCTCTCGTCGGAAAGAGGGGTTCCCACCTGACTTTTGGCAACGTTCACGCTCTCGTTGATCGTCTGCCAAATGTTCTCGAAGCGCACGGCGGGGATGAACTGGAACTTCCCGAAGACAAAGCGGTTCTCGACGAAGAGGGAGGCGTACCAGTTCTGGCGCCAACTTTGGTTAGAGAGCGTGCCCGTCGCGGCCCAAGGCTGGGCGCCAGTCTGTTGGTTCAAGGGTGACTGGTTGTTGTAAAGCATCGCCCCTCCCGTGATCGTGTGGGTATTACCCAGCCAGTCGTAATCGTAGCGCAACTGGGGAAGCAGGCCGAATGTGTAGAACTGCTGGTTCTGGATCTGGTTGCTCTGCGCCGCCTTTCCGGTCGGGATCGTTCCGAATCCACCCCCATTCTGGCGCGCACTCCATCGTCCGTAGTAGTTCCACCATCCGCGGAAGCTGAAGAAGGCATGGTCACTCAGGTCATTTTCATGGATGATCGAGGCGGCATAACGGACGATGTGCAGGTTGTCGTAGAAGCGTGACGTGCCGGTTGGATTGGAATTCCAGTTCACGGCATTGGTTGCTGTTGATTGGGTCAGTCCTCCGGGTTCCTGAATGTAGTTCTGGTAAGCATCGATGGTGAGGTAAGTACGCTTCGTCGTCTTCGCGCCCCAGGCCAGCGTGCCACTCCAATTATTCGCGGTCCAGGCGCTGTTGGCTTGACGGAATCCGTCGGTCTGGCGGTGGTTGTAGTAGCCGTAGTAGCCGAGTTGGTCCACGGTTCCACCCAGCTCGGTGAAGTTCGCGAAATAGTTGAAGCTACCCACCGTATTGAGTGAGCGGATCCGGAACGGGGTGTCAAGAGGCGGCTTCTCCATGATGTAGTTCACCGCGCCGCCGGGTTGTGGCCCGTAGAGGAGCGCCGCCCCGCCCCTCACGATCTCCAGTCGCTTCACCCCGTCAATCGGCGGTGTATAGTAGGCTTCCGGGTATCCGAACATGTCGGCATGGATAGGGATCCCATCTTTCATCACCTGCATGAATTTCATGCGGTCAGGGGGAAGTCCCCGCGTGCCGATGCTCACCAGCGGTGTTGACTCTTCGGAAAGCACCACTCCAGCCGTAGTTTGGAGGGCTTGGCGGTAGTTGTTATTATTAATCTGCGGGAGGAGATTGGGATCGATGTTGTCAGTCCTCTTGCCCGCAAAGATCTCGGCTCCCTCGACATCGGGAAGGAAAGGTGTGTTTTCCGGCGGCTGAAGCCTCTCGATGACATTCACTTCTTCGAGTTGCGCGGCCGTTGCCCCGTTGGTAGTTTCAGCCTTTTCGATCAGATTCACGACGGCTGGCTCGGCACCGAGAGTGCCAGATGGCAAAAGAAGCAGTGCCGCCAGAGACACAAGGAATCGAGAGAACGTCCACACGGTTGGGTGGTTGATCAGATTCATGGGTTGGAGTGAATACATGAGATTGAGATCCAATCGCAATAACAAAATTGAGAATGCGTCTCATTCTCTAGTGTAACTCTCTATTCATTTCGTTGGAGATCGCACATGTTACGCCGCCACTACCCAGCGCAAGTAACTTGGATCAGCGTTCTCGGATATCGAAATTGTATGGGATAGCCACTGTGTCAGGAAGGGGAACGCCGAGCAGAGTCTTGGGATAGTAAGTCGATGAGCGTGCGGCATGCACGGCGGCAGCATCCAGAATTAAATTCCCGCTCGAAGTAGTCACCGCCGCAGCCGTGGCTTGCCCGAGGGCGTTAACCTGCACGGTGACCAAGACGCGGCCGAGTTTACGCGCAGCCAGCGCAGAGGGAGGATAGGAGGGGGTGACACGGTGCTTCCACGATGCATGGGATCGATCCTTTCCGGATCCAGCCGGTGGGCGCGAAGCGATCGGGGAAGATGTTATGGGGGCTTGAGCAGCGGTTGGCATCGTGCTGGAAAGGGGTTTGGATGTGACCGGTCGCGGGGTTGGCTTCACGGCAGGCGTTGGCTGCGGCTCGGTTGCCATCGCTTCCGGTACAGGTTCAAGTTCCGACTTTGTAAGTGGATCTGCGGGCTTCTCGGTCTGGGGTGGAGGTGCCTTGCGCTGAAACTCTTCCTTCACCGTATCAATCGGGGCAGCGGGATGTTGCTCCTCGGCGATCTCGATCTCGACAGCTGGAGGCTCTTGATTATCGATGAGGGCGGGCTGGGTTCGAGTCCATGCCCAGAGGATCGTCCCGTGAATCAGCAAGGCCACCAGAAAATAGACCGGAAACTCCCGGTTCATTACCTAGTCTTTGCCGGCAGAGCGGAGGTCGTCGCGGAACCACCCGTCGCCTTAGTCTGGATGGCGATCCTGCGGATGCCGAGACGCCTTGCCGTATCGAGCACGTGGACTGCGGTGCCAAAGCTGGAATCGGTATCCCCGCTGATCAGGAGCCGAGGGTCGGGATCCGCCGACTGGAGATCCCGTAGAGCCGCCTCTAAAGCCGAGGAAGGGATGGTCTGGCGATCCACCGCGATCTCTCCGCCACGGGTGAGGGTGACGAGGTGGGTCTCACCGCGGTCCTGCGGTTGAGCGGTGGTGGCTCCCGGAAGGTTCACCGGGATCCCCTTGTTCTTCACCATGGAGAGTGAAACCATGACGAAGGTCGCCAGCAGGAAGAACATGATGTCGATCAGCGGGATGATCTCGATGCGCGCTTTTCTACGAGCCCCGAGAGATGGGATGACAACAGGCATCTGCAGTGTTATTTGCTGTTGGTTATCGGTTATCGGCTATCGGCTATCATCAGCTATTCGCCACCGCGTGCCCCACCCCGGACAAGCAGGATCTCCAGACGGTTGCCCGCCTCCTCCAACTCGGCGCGGGCTTCTTCCATGCGGGCGTTGAGGTAGTTAAAGGGCAGCAGGGCCATGATGGCCACCAGCAGGCCGAAAGCCGTGGCAATCAGGGCTTCTGCAATCCCGCCCGTGATAGCAGCTGGGGCATCGAGCTCGCCGGCGATCAGACCGAAGCTCCGAATCATCCCCATCACCGTGCCAAGTAATCCAAGCAACGGCGCGATGGTGATCGCCGTGTCAAGGAGCGGAAGTCCTCGGTTGAATTTCTTCAGTTCAAGTGAGCTGGCGGCAAGCAGGGCGGATGTGTAACTGGTGTCGCGTTCACGAAGCGCCGCGGTAACTACTTTGGCCATGGAGTCGGTGGATTTCTCACCCAC
>JAPJNA010000048.1 GCA_026461395.1 Chthoniobacterales bacterium
AGCAGTCACCAAGAAGCTTGCCCCGGCAAAAAAGGCGCCTTCAAAGAAGCCAGCACCGAAGGTCATCCAGGTAGCCAAAAAGACGGCAGCCAAGAAAATTGCGCCGAAAAAAGTTTCCAAGATTTCCAAACCTGCCGTCCAAAAAGCAGCTCCCAAAAAAGTTGTGAAGCCAGCTTCCAAGGCTGTTGCAAAACCGGCGATCACACTTTCCAAGGCTCCCTCGGTTAAGAGTAAAGCGAAATCTTCGAAGTCCTCCAAGTCCAAGGCGCCCTTCTCTTCCAATGAGCGCGTTCTGGCCCAGCAATTTGTGATCAAGCCCAAGGTCAACAAGAACCTAAAACTCACCCCCTTCCTGACCAAGCAGCGTCAGCGTCTCCTCGAACTCAAGGACACCCTTCTTGACGCCATGAGAGGAGTTGCCCGCGACAACCTGCACGCCGGCACCGAGACCTCCGCCTTCGGCATGCATCAGGCCGATGCCGGTAGCGATGCCTACGACCGCGACTTCGCCCTCAGCATGCTCTCCAAGGAACAGGGATCTCTTTACGAGATTGACGAGGCCCTCAAAAGAGTCGAAGATGGAAGTTACGGAGTCTGCGATCTCTGCCAAAAGCCGATCAAACACGAGCGACTTGAGGCGCTGCCTTTCACCCGTTACACGGTGGATTGTCAGGCAGGTTTGGAGAAAAACCAGCACCACAACAGTGCTCGTCCCCAAATCACCTCTCTGTTCGGACTGACTGAAGAAGAGTCCGAGAGCGAAGAGGACGACACCACCGAAACCAGCTAAACCGACCTAATCCACAAAACCTGTTTTATGCCACGCGACATCATCATCATTGAGTGCACCGAAGCGGTTGCCGAAGGCAAGCCCGTCTCCCGCTACATCACGACCCGCAACAAGAAGAGCCTGAACACCCCGGGCCGCCTTGAAAAAAAGAAGTATAATCCAAATCTCAAGCGCCACACACTCCATCGCGAGACCAAGTAAACGGCCCCTTTCAACCCACTCTCCAACATGAGCACACCAAAGACAGAACAGCGTAGCCGCAACTTCCGCCGCGCCAACCGATGCATGCCCCGCCGTCGTCTCGACGTCTCCACCGACGCGATCGACTTCAAGAACCCCGACCTCCTTCGCAAGTTCACGACCGAGGCTGGCAAGATCCTTCCCCGCCGCATGACTGGCCTCGCCGCTCACCTGCATCGCAAGATCACCCGAGAGATCAAGCGCTCACGCGCCGCTCTTTTGATGAAGTAACGGCATCGTTTCCTTTAACTTTCTTACAAAGAGGGGGCGCTTCCAGAGATGGAGGCGCCCTTTTTGTTTTTCCGAAAAAGACGCAGAGTAGGCCACAGTGGTGAAGGGGGTTGAAGACCAGCAAGTTTGGGGGCTTCAATCTGTCTACCCTCCACCGCAAGGAAGCTCCCCGTGATGCTTACAAAAGAGTTATCCAGAAGGATTTGGAAGTTAGGATGCTGTGGTAGGCCTTCTAGCGGAGCTGTATCTTTTATACTACGGACACAGGCGAACATCCCATAGCGCGGAAAACCTGCGACTGGCGGGAGCAGGTTGGACTGCGGAAGGCAGCCCTTCATTGTCAATGAGGGGCGAGCGGCGTGGGCACGCCCGAGTTCAATCGCAATCCTTTACTCGGCGTCGAGCTTTTTGAGGACTCCTAACGCCCTTTTGGGATCTGTTACACGGAGAATGAGAAGCCCTTTCCTAGCAGAAGGCATGGAGGCCAGGTAGCCGTAGTCGATATTGATCTTTTTGGCCGAGAGGGCATGGGCGATCCGGGAAAGGCTACCCGGTTTGTTGTCGTTCTGAATCATTAGCACATCGCTCTCTACGACCAGCGTGCCGTACGACTCAAAGAGAGTCATTGCCCGGTCGGTATTGCTCACAACCATCCTAACAACAGCATGATCCGTGGTGTCGGAGACGGTGAGGCCGAAGATATTGATCTGCGCGATGGACAGTGCATCGCAGACGGCGGCAAGCGCGCCCGGTTTGTTCTCAAGAAAGACAGCCAACTGCTGAACAATCCTCGGTGCCAGCGGATCAGCTTTCTTCATGGGGTCACGCTAGCACTCTAGAAAAAGAGGGGAAGATGCAATATTTTCCCGCAGAGGCGCAGAGACGCAGAGAAAAAGGATGAGCTTCCATCTCTTTCTTGGGCTTCTGACCTAACAGCCTACAGCCTAAAGCGCTAATGGTCTTCCCCTATGCTTTCGGCGAAGCCGTGATGTGTTCCGTGATGATGGTCTTGCCTTCCTCGATTTTCTTTTCCTCGATCGGCTTTGCTGGTGGGACGTGGGGCGTAACCTTCCAAAACTGCGCAAGCTGACCCTTCCAATCAGCAAGGATGCGGGCAGCCTGTGGGCTTCCGGTCTTCTCGTGATGCTTGGCGATCAGGTCCTTGAGCTTACCCTCATCCTCTGGGGAGGTAATTCGATCAGCGCCGACCAACTGGTCGTTGTAGCGGCCCAGGAACTTGTCCTCTAGATCGAGGACAAAGGCCTCTCCGCCGGTCATGCCCGCGCCGAAGTTCTTGCCCGTGGAACCAAGGACCACGACAGTGCCGCCGGTCATGTATTCGCAACCATGGTCGCCGATCCCCTCGACGACGGCAGTGCCTCCCGAGTTGCGAACGCAGAAACGCTCGCCAGCACAGCCATTGGCAAAGAGGTGTCCAGCGATGGCTCCATACATGACGGTATTGCCGATGATGCTGTTCTTCTCGGGAACAAAGCGGTGATCGGGCAGAGGTCTCACGATGATCTCTCCTCCGCTCATACTCTTGCCTACATAGTCATTTCCCTCGCCCGTGAGGACGAGCTTGATGCCAGGAGCCAGGAAGGCGCCAAAGCTCTGTCCAGCAGTACCGGTGAGGTCGAGCTCGAGGGTGCCCTCGGGGAGGCCCTCTTCGCCATACTGGTAGGCGATCTCTCCGGAGACCTTGGTGGCCAGGGAGCGATTCGTGTTGTCGACCTTGTAGGAAAGCTTCACGGCCTTGGCGTCACGGATCGACTCCTCGGCATCCTGCAGAATGATGTCGTCGAGCGGTTGGTCGTGCTCGGGATCGTTGCGGTCGCGAGTCGCGTAGCGGACGGCCGTCGGATCATCCTTCACAACATCCTTCAGGAGGCGTGAGAGGTTGACTGTATTGGCCTTCGGGTGATTTGGAATGTGCTTCTGGCGCAGGCACTCGGTGCGGCCGACCATCTCGTCGATGGTGCGGAATCCGAGGCGAGCCATGATCTCGCGAACCTCTTCGGCAACAGCATTGAAGAAGTTGACGACATTCTCCGGCTTCCCCTTGAACTTGCCGCGGAGACGATCGTCGAGGGTGGCGACGCCAACCGGGCAGTTGTTGAGATGGCACTGGCGGACATAAACGCAGCCCATGGCGATGAGTGCCGCGGTTCCGAAGTTGTACTCTTCGGCACCGAGCAGGGTGGCGTGGATGATGTCTTCACCGGTACGCATACCTCCGTCGGTACGGAGCGTGACGCGGTTACGAAGTCCATTCAGCAGGAGGACTTGATGGGTCTCGGCGACGCCGAGCTCCCACGCACCGCCCGCATGCTTCACGGAACTGAGGGGAGAGGCGCCCGTTCCACCGTCATGACCGCTGACGAGAATGATATCGGCATGAGCCTTGGCCACGCCTGCGGCAACCGTTCCGACGCCGGCCTCAGCGACGAGTTTGACAGTGACCCTCGCGCGCGGATTGACCTGCTTGAGGTCATAGATCAGCTGCGCCAGATCCTCAATCGAGTAGATGTCGTGATGAGGAGGGGGCGAGATGAGCGTTACACCGGGAACCGAATTACGGAGCTTGGCGATATAGGCCGTAACCTTGTGACCGGGAAGTTGACCACCCTCTCCGGGCTTTGCTCCCTGGGCCATCTTGATCTCAATCTCCTTGGCACTGGCAAGATAGGCTGCATGGACGCCAAAGCGACCGGAGGCGATCTGTTTGATGGCGCTGTTGGCCCAGTCGCCGTTCTCCTGCCGCTTGAAGCGACGAGGATCCTCCCCACCCTCACCACTGTTGGACTTGCCGCCGATACGGTTCATGGCGATTGCGAGCGTTTCGTGGGCCTCGGGGCTCAGCGCACCGAGTGACATGCCAGCCGTGGTGAAGCGGCGGCGGATTTCCTCGATCGACTCCACCTCCTCGATTGGAACGGGACCTGAGGGAAGAGCAACAAACTCCAGCAGGTTACGCGGGGAGTGCGGCGTGGAGGTGAGAACGGCATCGACGTAGGCCTTGTAGTCCTCGGGTTTGTTAGTCCGGACGAAGCTGTGGAAGTTCTTGATGACCGGCGGAGTGACGGCATGAAGCTCACCGCCGCGGCGGATCCGGTAGAACCCGGGGTCTCCGAGTTGTAGTGCGGCGGCCTCTTTTCCTTCCTCGACGGGTAAGGGAGCGGCGTAGGCCATCTCGTGGCGGGCTAGTGACTCGCGTGCGATCTCTTCAAAACCAACACCCTCGATCTGGGTGGAGGTTCCGGTGAAGCACTCCTCGACAAGCTTGGTCGAGATGCCGGTCGCTTCGAAGGTCTGGGCTCCGCGGTAGCTACCGATGACGGAGATACCCATCTTCGACATGATCTTCAGAAGGCCGATCTGGAGCGCCTTCTTGTAGTTGAGTTGGGCGGTGGCGAAGTCAACCTCCACGGATCCCTTCTCGATCATCTCGCGAATGGTCTCGATAGCCAGATAGGGATTAATCGCGCTCGCACCATAGCCGATAAGGCATGCCATCTGGTGGACATCACGGGCCTCACCCGTCTCGCAGACGATACTCACCCTCATGCGCTTGCCGACACGACGGAGATGATGATGGACAGCGCCGACAGCTAGAAGTGCAGGGATCGCGAGGTTCTCCGCATCGATCCCCCTGTCGCTAAGAACGAGTATGCGGGTTTCTTCATCAACAGCCTTCTCGGCGGCCTTGCAGAGTTCGTGGACTGCGGAGGCAAGTCCCGCGGCGCCTGTTGATGCCTTCCAGAGTGAGGAAAGGGTGATCGCCTTGTGTTCACCTCCGATCTGACGGACGGCTTCCAGTTCTTCGTTAAAGAGGATTGGGGAGTCCAGAGAGACCTGCGAAGCATGCTCGGGGGTCTCAGAGAGGAGATTGCGCCTCCAGCCCAGGGTGGTGAAGAGAGACATGACCAATCGCTCGCGGATCGGGTCGATCGGAGGATTCGTGACCTGAGCAAAGAGCTGGCTGAAGTAGGTGTAGAGAAGACGCGGCCGCAGAGAGAGGACCGCAAGCGGCGTGTCGTCACCCATGGAGCCGACGGCCTCGGCTCCATCCTTGAGCATCGGCTTGAAGATCATGTCGAGCTCCTCGCTGGTGTAGCCGAAGGAGACCTGGCGCTGGGTCA
Source organism: Chthoniobacterales bacterium (assembly GCA_026461395.1). GTDB lineage: Bacteria > Verrucomicrobiota > Verrucomicrobiia > Chthoniobacterales > UBA6821 > UBA6821. The sequence continues at coordinate 5,404 of JAPJNA010000048.1, forward strand.
GGTCGATGATGTCGAGGTCGCCTTTCGCGGGAGTGAGCTGCTCGGCCTTGAAGGGTGCGAGACGGACGCGATGGTCATCCACCATCTTCCGGTAATTGTGCCGTGTCGCGAGCGACTGCTTGATCTCAGTGTCGCGCATCAGGACGCCGGCAGCAGTGTCGATAGCGATCATCTCGCCCGGGGCAAGACGCCCCTTCTCAATGATGGAGTCCTGATCGAGGCCATCGACACCCATCTCGGATCCAAGACTGAAAATGCCGCTGTCCGTGATCTGGTAGCGGGCCGGGCGCAGACCATTGCGATCAAGGCAGGCACCGATGGTGATGCCGTCGGTGAAGACCAGGGCCGCAGGACCGTCCCAGGGCTCGCAGAGGCAGGTGTGGTACTCGTAGAAGGCGGCGAGTTCGGGGCTGATCTCTTTGTCGCCGCGCCAAGCCGGGGGAACCAGCATGGTCATCGAGTGCAGGATCGAACGCCCTGACATGGTCAGGACCTCGAGGACATTGTCCAAACTGGCGGAGTCAGAGCCACCGGGCTGAATAATCGGGTGTAGCAACTCGATATCCTCACCCCAGAAATCGGCCTTCAGTTCGGCCTCGCGCGCCTGGGTCCAGTTGCGGTTGCCTCGGACGGTATTGATCTCACCGTTGTGAGCCAGGATCCGGAAGGGATGGGCAAGCGGCCAGGTTGGGAAGGTATTCGTGCTGTAGCGCTGATGATAGACGCAGAGGGCAGTCTCGTAGTCGGGGTTGGAGAGGTCGGGAAAGAACTTCTCTAGTGACGAGGAGACAAGAAGACCCTTGTAGACGATCAGGCGGTGAGACAGCGAGGGGATGTAGAAATCCTCGATTTTGTCGGCGGCCACGCGCTTCTCAATCTCATTCCGGGCGAGGAAAAGCCTGCGCTCGAACTCATCGGCCGTCATCCCCTCAACCTTGCCAACCAGGACCTGCTCGATATCGGGCAGGGTCAGCAGGGCCTTGGTGCCGAGGATCTGCTTATTGGTCGGAACCTCACGCCAGCCGAAAAGATAGAAGCCCCTCTTTTCCAGAACCTCCTCGGTGATGGCCTTGGCCCGGGCCTTGGCATACTCGTTCTCCTTGGGAAGGTACATGACCCCGATGCCGAGATCGGTGTCGCTGTAGAGGGACTTGCCCCAGCTTTCGATAATGGGACGGAAGAGTTTGTAGGGAATCTGGGTTGAAACGCCTGCTCCGTCACCCGTGCGGGCATCGGCATCCAGCGCACCGCGGTGCATCAGGTTGCAGATGGAGCGAAGACCGATGCGCAGGATCTCGTTGGAGCGTTCGCCGCTGATTTGCGCGACCATGCCGACGCCGCAGGCGTCTTTTTCAAAGGAAGGATCATAGAGCGAGGTGCTGCTCTGATGGTGGGGCAGGGAGTGATTCAGCATAAGAATAGGTGCGAGGGATGCAGTTGTGTGATTCGTCGATGCTATGAGCCGAGGCAAAGCAGAGGCGAACACTATAATGTCGTGGATGGTCTCCCTTGCCGCAAGCAAATGGCGTTCCAGACGAGGGATTTTTTTGAAGAATGTCTTCGTGAGCTGCAGGCGGTGATTTCTTAGCGGATGGATCTTCTTTCCCGAGCCTTGATATCTTCCGTTATCGCGGTTCAATTCAGGGGCAACGCCTGCAATCCCATGCCCTATCTTGCCGACCCCAATCGCTATGACCGTTCCGATTTCTTTGCCCGGTGCGGCAAATCGGGCCTGCTGCTTCCCAGAATTTCGCTGGGGTTGTGGCATAATTTTGGTGAAGTCGACTCCTTCGAGACGGCTCGGGGGATCGTGTTACGGGCATTCGACCTCGGGGTCACCCATTTCGATCTGGCCAACAACTACGTCCCCCCTCCGGGTTCGGCCGAATCCACATTCGGGAAACTACTCTCGTCCGATCTGCCAGCTTACCGTGATGAACTGATCATTACAACCAAGGCCGGCTACACGATGTGGCCGGGGCCCTATGGCGACTGGAGCTCCAGAAAATAGAGGCCATTCTCAAGGCATGAGTCAGGAAATGAAGTGGGCGGCTCCCTCCGATGCTGATCGGAACTGGCGCATCTTTCTCTGGTTTCGCGTCCTTTTTTCGGCGCGTTTTTACTACCCGGTGATGGCGGTGCTCTTCCTGGACCTGGGACTGACAGCTATCCAGTACACTCTGCTGAATGTGGCTTGGGCCGCAGCGAGCCTGCTCTCCGACATTCCCGCCGGCGTGCTGGCTGACCGGATCGGACGTAAGCCTCTGCTCGTGGCCGCCGGATGCTTCATGGTCGCGGAGATGGCCATCCTCTGTTTTGCGCCTCACAACGGGGGGCTGGTGCTCTTCCTCTTCTGTCTGGCAAACCGTATCCTGAGCGGCCTGGCCGAGGGAGCCGCGAGCGGCGCCGACGAAGCGATCGTCTTCGACTCACTGACGGAGAGCAGCCGCGAAGGTGAGTGGCATCACGTGATGGAGCAACTGACCCGATGGCAGTCGATGAGTTTTGTCTTTGTCATGCTGGTGGGCGGAGCGGTCTATGCACCCGGTTTTGTGAATGGAGCCCTTGCGTTGGTGGGGATCACCGCCCATCTGGATCAGGCGACAACACTCCGACTCCCGCTCGTTCTGACACTGATCAGCGCCGTGGGAGTGCTGCTCCTGGCCCTGAATTTCCGCGAGCCCCTGCGGCATCAGCCCCACTCCCTGGAAGATCCCGAGGGGCACCGGGCCTCCTCGGCCTTAGGTGCGTTCGCTTTCACGCTCCAGGCAGGACGTTGGCTGCTTGGTAGTCCGGTCGCGCTCTTTGTTGTCTGTGCCGGATTCGTGCTCGATTGCGTGGTTAGACTCTTTCTTGTCTTCAGCACTTCCTATTTCCGACTGATTGAGATTCCCGAGATTGCCTTCGGGGTGCTCGGTGCCGCTATGGGAGCTATTGGTCTACTTGTTTCACCATGGATCCGCCGGATGGTGACCACCCGCAGCATCGGTGCCAGTTTTGCGATTATGACCGGAGTGGTCCTTGTGGGACTCGTGGGGGTGGCCTTCCACCCTCCCTACTGGGGACTGCTCTTCGGCTATCTCCTCTGGGGCGCCATGACAATGATCGGCTATGCGGTCTCGACGTATCTCAACCAACTCGTCGACTCGCATCACCGGGCGACCGTCCTCTCCTTCAAGGGTGTGACGATCAATCTCGCCTATGCGGGAATCAGCCTGCTCTTTGCCTTGGCTCTCCGTACGGTTCCCGGCTCGAATGCGCAGGAACAGCTGGGTCACGCCTTCGGATTCCTCCCGTTCTGGCTACTGCTGACCTGCAGCATCCTTTTCTTTGCCTTCAGGAAACATCTCTCCCAGCTTAATGCTCCCTCCGTTCATCCCGGGCAATGATCTTGGCCTTTAACAAACCTTATGGCGTGCTCTCGCAGTTCACGCCGGATGGATCGTTAAACCGGACTCTTGCGGAGTTCGGCTTGCCAAAGGGGGTTTACCCGTTGGGCCGACTGGATGCTGATTCCGAGGGACTCCTGTTACTGAGCGACGAAGCGGGTCTTAACACGCGTCTGCTCGATCCGGAACATGGCCATTCACGGATCTACTGGGCCCAGGTGGAACGAATCCCAACCCCCGAAGCGCTGGCTCAACTTGCCGCCGGCGTGACGATCCAGGATTACAAAACCCGTGCTTGCAAGGCATGGCTGGTTGATCCCCAGCCCGATCTGCCTCCGCGCGATCCACCGATCCGTATGCGCAAAAATGTCCCCGAGTGCTGGATCTCCCTGGAACTCCACGAGGGGAAGAACCGTCAGGTTCGCCGGATGACAGCGGTTATCGGTCACCCAACGCTCAGGCTTATCAGAAAGAGCATCGGGAAGCTGACTATGGGATCACTTGCTCCAGGTGACTGGCACGAACTCTCGATCAAGGAGAGAGAAATGATTTTCCGGTAAATTCGGTAGGGGGTCGGCGTTTAACCGGCCGACTCTTCGATCCAAGCAAGCGCTTTGTCGTAACTGCGGCGCTCGAGGTAGTGGTGGAACTGCGGGTCGAGTTGGCTTGCAGGCAAGGCAGCAATCAGGGCATCGATCCGTCCGGAAACCTCGATGAGTCGCTTCAGATGATCTTCGGCATCCCGATCTCTGTGGGCATGGTCTGCAATGACTGCGAGGCGCTCGCGGAGTGCCTCTGCCAAGGGAAGGAATCGAGGAAAATCAGGGGAGGACATTTTGTCCATGCTGGCGGAGCAGGTGGTCGCAAAGCACAAGATGCACCATCGCCTCGACCATAGGGACGGCGCGAGGCAGGACGCAGGCATCGTGACGCCCGCGCGCGGCCAACTCGGCAGCCTCTCCCTCCACGGTGACTGTCTGCTGAATCTTCGCAATCGTGGCGGTCGGCTTGAAGGCGACGCGGAAAAAGATGTGCTCGCCATTGCTGATGCCGCCCTGGATGCCGCCAGAGCGGTTCGTGGCCGTAGAGACTTTCCCCTCCTCAATGACGAAGGCGTCATTGTGCTCGCTGCCGGTGAGGCGTGTTCCCGCAAAGCCGCTGCCAATCTCAAATCCCTTGGTGGCTGGAAGGCTCATCATCGCCTTGGCAAGATCTGCCTCCAGCTTGTCAAAGACGGGCTCTCCCAGAGAGTGAGGGACTCCACGAACGACGCACTCGATGGTTCCACCAATACTGTCCCCCTGAGATCGAACTTCCTTAATGCGGGCGATCATCGCCTCAGCGGCTTTCAGATCGGGGCAGCGCACCGGGGTGGCATCGACCTGGGCGGTCGTGACGGTCGTTTGGTTGACTTCGGAGTCCAGATCGTGGATGGAGCGGACGTAGGCAACAACCTCATAGGCGGGGTGAAGCGTGCGGATCACCTTACGCGCCACGACGCCAGCGGCCACACGGCCTATGGTCTCGCGGGCAGAAGAGCGGCCACCACCTTCCCAGTTCCGGATGCCGTACTTGCTCTGGTAGGTGAAATCGGCATGCGAGGGGCGGAACATCGTCTCCATCTCGGTGTAGGCCGAGGGGCGCGCATCCTTGTTATCGACGGCCACAAGAATCGGCGTGCCAAGTGTCTGACCCTGAAATACTCCGGAGAGGATGCGGCACTTGTCCTCCTCCTGGCGCGGGGTGACGATGTCGCTCTGGCCGGGGCGACGCCGGTCAAGCTCGACTTGGATCTCCTCCGCAGTGATAGGGAGTCGGGAGGGACAGCCGTCGATGACACAGCCGACGCCTCCTCCATGGGATTCACCCCAAGTGGAGACACGGAAGAGAGTTCCAAAGATACTGGCCATAAGGGTGAATATTATGGGTGCTTCGGCGTGTCAACTCACGCAAAATCGCCCTAAATCACCTGTAAGTCAGCTACACATCGCCTGCATTTATTTGCGTAAGGCGGCCTTTCTTGTCATCTCGAGGCATACTGGTCCGGGTGCTCTCCCCATGTATTTCTAGAAGAGGGGTGCTTGACGCGCTCGCGCCTTGGTTTTATTGGAGAGGTTGCAGCTTTCAGATTGCACTCTCATGTCATGAGAGCCCCCCGAGTTTTTCGGAAATGGGTCGTCATGACGGGGTCTGTCATCGCATGGCTTCATTTCAATTCAAGACTTCCTAACTTTCAGCCACTGATAACCACCATGTTTAATAAAATTTTCGGCATCTTCTCCAGTGACATCGGCATCGATCTCGGAACTGCCAACACCTTGGTTTATGTCAAGGACAAGGGCATTGTCCTTCGCGAACCCTCTATTGTTGCCGTTAAGGCGGGCACGACCCATGTGCTTGCGGTTGGCGAAGAGGCAAAGCGTATGCTTGGGCGCACGCCTGGCAACATCACCGCGATCAGGCCCCTCAAGGATGGCGTCATTGCCGACTTTGAGATCACCGAGGCGATGCTCAGGCATTTTATTACCAAGGCCCATGGCAATCGGCGGTTTGTCCGCCCTCGTGTCGTGATCGCTGTGCCGAGCGGCATCACTGAGGTGGAGAAGCGCGCCGTGAAGGATTCGGCTATGCATGCCGGGGCACGCGAAGTTTACCTGATCGAGGAGCCGATGGCTGCCGCGATCGGCGTTGGGCTTCCCGTCACCGATCCCGCCGCCAACATGATCATCGATATCGGCGGTGGCACCACCGAAGTGGCCATCATCTCGCTGGCAGGCATCGTCTTTAGTAGGAGTGTGCGTGTGGCGGGCGACGAGCTGGATGACGCTATCACCCAATATCTCAAGCGCGCCTACAACTTGCTGATCGGCGAGCGCACGGCGGAGGAGATCAAGCTTCGTCTCGGCAGTGCCTACCCCCTTGAGAAGGAATTCACCATGGAGGTCAAAGGGCGCGATCAGGTTGCGGGACTTCCCAAGACCATCACCATCACATCACAAGAGATCCGCGAAGCCCTCGCGGAGCCGGTCTCTCGCATCGTCGAGGCGATCCGCATCACCCTCGAGCGTTGCCCACCCGAACTCTCCGCCGACCTCGTCGACCGCGGGGTTGTCCTGGCAGGAGGCGGAGCCCTCCTACGAGGCCTCGACAAGCTTATCGCCGAGGAGACTGGGCTTCCGGTCCACGTGGCCGAAGATCCGCTCAGCGCCGTGGCCGAAGGAACCGGCAAGGCCCTTCAGGAAATCGAGTTTCTGCGGGCCGTCGCCGCAGTCGATCGTCCGAGGGCCTGAAGCCGTTTCCGGGATGGCGGAGTAATCCCCGCCCGGAACTCTTCCACTCCCTTTTCGGGGCCACTATCAGTTAATCAACAGCAGGAACACTATCGGGATGAAAAAAATCCAGATCGCCTCTCTTGTTCTCTTCGCCGTGCTCACGATCGCCGTCTGCCTGCTCGAATCCGGCACCCTGACATGGCTCCAGTCCGGCCTGCTCCGAGTTATCTCGCCGATCAGCCGTTCGGGGAGTGCGGTGAAAAGCAACATCGGCAATCTCGGCAAGGATCTCCTGTCACTGGATCAACTGCAGGCAGAGCATGAGCGGGCTCTCGCGGAAAACCGAAAGCTCCGCGCGGAGAATAACGGACTACGCGATCTCCAGCAGGACAACAATCATCTCCGACAGGTCTTGGGTTATCGGGAACGCTCCTCGTTCCGTCTGGTTCCTGCTCTGGTGCTGGGCCATGACGCCGGCGTCTGGTGGAGCACGATCAAGATCAATCGGGGTTCTGCCGACGGCATCGCACCCGACATGCCGGTGATTACCGACAAGGGGCTGGTCGGGAAGGTATCGGCCGTTTCCGGCAACTTATCCGAGGTGCTTCTGGTCACGGATGAAAACTGCAAGGTGGCAGCCAAGGTGGAGGGAACAAAGGAACAGGGAATCAGTGCGGGATCGCGTGACCCAGGGGGTGAGTTGCGACTGACGTTTTTGAGCAAACTGGCTGATCTTCAGCCCGGGCAGAAAGTTTACACGGCGGGTGTGAGCGGAGGGATTTTTCCCTCCGGCATCGCTCTCGGCACGGTGAAAAGTTTTCACGCCCGCGAACTTGATGGCGAAGCCATCCTCGAGCCCTCCGCCGATCTAGGCACGCTCGAGGAGGTCTTCATCGTCTCCGGCGCGAAATGAGGCAAGCCATTCTATTCGTCATTCTCCTGCTCCTGCTGCCGATTGCCGTGGCCGTTCAGGATCTGCTGCCAGCTATTCTGCCCTTCCAGGCTAGGATCCTGCTGCTTCCCGTGGTTTTTTGTTTTGGGGCGATGGCTCTTCCTCTTGTGCCCTCGCTCTTTTTCGCGCTGGCGACCGCCTTGGTCCAGGGACTCGTATTACTGCAGATCGAGTCAGGGCAGGCGGAACTCGGACTTACGGTGCCTGTTGTGTTTTTTCTGGTCTGGGCGATTGTTCTCCAGATGGCAAGTGAGGCGACCTATGGGACGAGATGGGAAGTTCATGCCCTTGGGAGTGCCATGGTGACCCTGTCACTCCTGGGCGTCGAATTCCTGGTGCTCTGCGTCAAGCGGGGAGGATTTCCGCTGGAGATGACGGTTCTGCTTCGGATCGTAATTCCCTCGGCGGCATCACTGCTGATTGCGCCGCTACTTTACTTCACGCTTCGGAAAATAGTGCCAGTCTTCATCGAGGAGGCCCCACTTCCCCAAAAACCCAATTTCAGCAGGTAAGGCCATGAAGTCGTCTGACGATTCGCTACGCAAGATCCTCATCCTCAGGGGAATTCTGGTCTTCGCACTCGTTCTGCTTCTGGCGCGAATGTGGTATGTTCAGATTTACAAGTACGCCGACTACAAGGGACGCACCAAGGGACACTCCCAGCTGATGGTCCGGCTCCCAGCCGTGCGCGGCGAGATCTGTGACCGCAGAGGGGTGCCGTTAGTCGAGAATCGGGCCAGCATGGAGGTGGAGTTTTATCTGCCCGACATCGTCCGTGCCTGGAAGGAAGAGCATGACGAAGTGCCCATCCGCAAGTACTGGGGACTCGACCACGGCATGAGAGCTCTCAAATCCGAGCCTGACATCGTGAAGATCGTCAACGAGTCGATCGTTCCTCAACTTGAGAAGCTGGGGCTTGCCGGTGACTATAATAGCCGCAAGCTGCAGGTGCATTTCCGCGATAACGCCGAGGTTCCCTATGTCTACCGCCAGGACCTTGATTTCGAGACCATGGCCCGCTTCAGCGAGAACAGCCTCGATCTTCCGGGTGTTACGGTAACGCTCAAGCCTGTCCGGCACTATGTTTACGGGGCTCTGGCCGCTCACCTCTTCGGTTATGTGGGCCTTCCCAAGGAGATCGACAAGGAGGAAGCGGCCCAGTTCAATTTCTACCAGCCCGATGTGGAGGGAAAAGCGCAGATCGAACAGGCCTACAACGATGTCCTCCGCGGCACGCCAGGGACCAAGTTTCTTCAGCGTAACGCCCATGGGGTCATCGATGGGGAAACCAAGAGGATCGAGCCAAAGCAAGGTTCAAAGGTCTGCCTGACCATCGACGCTCGCATCCAGACCATCGTGGAGAAGGCCCTCCGTGTTGTCGGTCGCGGGGCGGCGGTCGTACTCGATCCGAATTCCGGAGAGATTCTGGCCATGGCCTCGGTACCCTCCTTTGATCCTAATCAGTTCGTTCCCTCGATTTCCAAGGCTGACTGGGAGAAACTCGCCAAAGACCAGACAGATCCCCTCATGAACCGAGCGGTGAACGCCTACGCGCCTGGCTCCACCTTCAAGCTCTGCACCGCGCTAGCCGGTATCCGGGCGGGTGTCGGCGATAGGCAGTTCGAGTGCACGGGGGGCGTCCAGTACGGCAACAAGTACATGAAGTGCTGGGTGCTCACCGCCAAGCCTCCCATACCGCCCCATGGCCGTCAGGATCTGACCACGGCGATCAAGAATTCCTGCGATCCCTTCTTCTATCAGTACGGCAATGCCGCCGGTATCGACCAGATCGACGCGGTAGGTGGCATGCTTGGTCTGGGCCAGAAGACGGAACTCCCGCTCAACAGCGTAGCCTCGGGTGTGATGCCGGGAACCGCTTGGCTTGCACAGAACTATCCCCGGGAACGCTGGAGCCCAGGCTACACGGCCAATACCGCGATCGGTCAGGGCTTCGTCCTTGCGACCCCGCTGCAAGTGGCCAATATGGCCGCGACCGTGGCCAACGGCGGCATCGTTTACCAGCCACACCTCGTCGAGAAGGTTGTGAGTCAGGATGGGGCGGTGGTCAAGGAGGAGCCGGTGAAGATCTGCTCCGACTTTCTGAAGGAATCAGGAATCACCGCCGATCAGTTAGAGAAGGTGCGCAAAGGCATGTGGCGGGTTGTTAACGACTCGGACGGCACCGCTCGTAAGGCACGGGTCAAGGATGTGCCGGTGGCTGGGAAGACCGGCACGGCGCAATTCTGGCGCAATGGCATCAAGGACTACCACACATGGTTCATTTGCTTCGCCCCTTATGATAAGCCTCGCTATGTCATCTGCGTCTTTGTCCAAGGTGGTAAATCCGGAGGCTCCGTACCCGCCCCGATCGCCGCGAAGATCCTAGAGCAGATCTCTGCCATGGAGAAAGGGAAGGAGGTCAAGCTGGAGGCAATTAGCCCGGCTCTTGGTAACTTCCAGCCGATTGCCGGAATCGACTTCTCGCGGGATCTTCCCGCGCAGTACGGAGGCGACAGCACCACCTCTCCAGACTCTGCAGCCGAGGAATCTCCCGAGTCCGGGAACGGATCAAATGGAGGCACCCCTACAGCCAAGCCCGATATCCGGGAGGATGCCGACAGCCATGTGAAAAACCGGAAACCCCAGGCTCAGGGAGGACTTCAGAAATTCTTCAACTTCCTAGGTGGCGGCCGTTCGGCCGTACCGAAACAATCCCATTAGGCGATCTGAAACCTGCAACCTGAAAGCTGAAATCTGAAAATTCCCGATTACCAAAACTCAACTCAACCTCCCAAACCAAAAACATCTGTTCACGATCTGTTTATTAAACCTCGAATTGCTGCCTTCTGCAGTGCAGTTATTCAGGTTTCAAGTTTCAGGTCTCATCCTTCGCCCTTGTAACTCCTCAGACCTAACAGTCTTCAGCCTAAACCCCTAATAACCAAATTCCATGAGCATTATTGAAACCGTCAAACGCCTTCTAGGCGTCAAAAAATCAGGTCCCCGCATCGAGCTAATCGTCAGCTGCGAGAAACTCGAAAAACGAGTCGCCCTCCTCGAGGACGGCAAGCTGGAAGAATACTCCATCGAGCGCGATAGCGAGCGCAACATCGTGGGTGGCATCTTCAAGGGCAAGGTCCGCAACATCGAGCATGGCCTCAAGGCCATGTTTGTGGACATCGGCTTCGAGAAGAACGCCTTCCTCCACTTCTGGGACGCCATCCCTGCGGCTCTTGATAGCGGCATTGAGACCGTCCAGCGTGCAGGAGGAGGCGGCAACCCGAAAAAGAAGCCGCAGATCACCGCCAAGGACATCCCCAATGTCTATCCTGTCGGAAGCGAGATCATGGTCCAAGTGACCAAGGGACCGATCGGCACCAAGGGGCCCCGGATCACCACCAACATCTCCATGGCTGGCCGTTACATGGTCCTCATGCCTTTCAACGACCAGTGCGGCATCTCCCGCAAGATCGAGGATCCTAAGGAGCGCGCGCGTCTCCGTAAGATCCTGACCGAGCTAACCCTGCCTGAGGGAATGGGCATCATCATCCGTACTGCCGGAGAGGGGCAGAAGGCTCGCTTCTTCGTCCGCGATCTCGGCTTCCTTCTCGACCAGTGGCGTGAAGTGGAGAAGGGAATGTCCGAGAAGCCGGCCGCCAGCACGCTGATCCTCGAGCCCGATCTGGTCGATCGTACAGTCCGTGATCTCCTGACCGAAAGTGTGGATGCCGTTCATGTCGATGACATCAAGGCCTGCGAACGCATGCAGGAACTGGTTGGACAGATCTCCAAGCGCGCCAAGAAATCGATCCACTTCTACAGTGGCCAGAAGCCTATCTTCGATAATTTCGCCGTTCAGACCCAGATCGATAACGCCTTCCTGCGCCAAGTCTGGCTACCGTGCGGCGGCTATCTCGTCATCGATGAGACCGAGGCCATGATTGCCGTCGACGTGAACACTGGGCGGAACAAGGGGAGCAAGGACATGGACAAGACCATCTTCCAGACCAACATGGAGGCCGCTGATGAGGTCGCTCGCCAGCTGCGTCTGCGCAATATCGGTGGCCTGATCGTTGTCGACTTCATCGATATGAAGAACCGTAAGGATCAGCAAGCCGTCTACCAGCGCATGCGCGACCGCCTGCGCCGCGACAAGGCCCGTACCCATGTCCTCCCGATCTCCGCGCTCGGCCTCATGGAGATGACCCGTCAGCGCGCCCAAGAGAGCATCTCAAGCTCCCTCTACACGAACTGCTCCTATTGCCACGGCAAGGGCGTCGTTAAGAGCCAAATGACCATGAGTGTCGAACTCCAGCGGGCGCTTCACACTCTCATGAAGCGTCATCAGGAGGAGATCCATGAGTTTAAGGTCACCGTTCATCCGGAGCTTCTCAATCGCCTCCGCACCGAGGACGAGGAGCTCCTCATCGATATCGAGCGTAAGTACGCCGGTCGACTCTCCTTCAAGTCAGACCCGACTCTCCACGTTGAGAAGTTCACTGTCGCGAATGGCACGACTAATGAGGAACTGAAGGTTTGATGGCGACGCAGTCGCCGTCAAACAGGCTATTAGACTGTTAGACTGTTAGACTGTTAGGTCAGAGGCCGAATCCGAAAAACATCCCCGCTTCCTGCAAAGGAGCGGGTTTTTTTGTTGGTGATGTTCGAATCGTTGAAACTACGAATGGCATGAACGGCACAAACGAGAGGAACGCTTAGGGAGTTCTGTGATATGGATTTGATTTCGTGGATTTTCGTGGCTGCTTGGACAGCCGTTATGGGTTGCCACTTTCTAACCTTTCACCTTCCCACCTTTTTACTTTCCCACTGTTTTCACGCTCCCTACTTCGCCGTTGCGGGGGAAGGAAGTCCGGCGACCGTGGTGCCCGCCATCACGCCGTGTTTTTCAAACCAACCCAGCGGTGTTTCGATCGCATAGATGACGGTGCTTGAGGCGCTGGGGATGGGGGTTTCATCGAAGGGCTTCATGTCGTGGATTTCGTAGATCATGCCGGAGCGACCCACGTAGGCGATGGAGAGTGGAAGAGGGGTATCCTTCATCCAGAAAGTGACCTGGCGCGGCGACGGAAAGACAAAGACCATCGCCTCGTCGGTTCCGAGGTTCGTCCGCGACATGAGACCGAGTTCCCGGGAGGCATCATCGGCCGCGATCTGGGCATTCAGAGAGTTGGTCCCTAGGGTGAGTGTTGCCTTCGGAAGGTTACTTTGAGGCTTCGGCGCGGCCTGGAGTGGAAATACCGAAAAGAAAACTGAAAGCAGAAGGGGGAGCATTTTTTTCATAGGGATGCCGTTGAATGTTTCGCGATCATAGGTGTGAGCATAAAATAAGGAATTCAGGAAAAAGAGATTTCTCATTTTCTTCTCTCTGCGTTCTCTGCGCCTCTGCGCGAGATCATTCGGCTCTTCTTGATTTTTTGCGGCAAATTTCTTGCCTTCGGCCGCTGTCTTTCTACTCTATTCAGGCCTGAGAATTCCTCCATCCGGGCGTTTCTCAAACACCCGAATGTCGAATTTCTTCCCTAAATGGGCCAATTGGCTTCCGCTCCAGCTGCTTGTCTGCGGCTTGGTGATCGGTGGACCCATTACCCTCGGGATCTGGTACTACTTCACGCCGAAGTACACCCGCGTCGGCTATCAGCCCGACCAGCCGGTACCCTTCTCCCATGCCCTACACGTGAAGCAACTCGGGATGGACTGCCGCTACTGCCATAGCTTCGTTGAGGTAGCCGGTCACTCGAACCTGCCTGCCACCCAGACCTGCATCAACTGCCATGGCCAGGGCAAGATCCTGCCGAACAGTCCCCGTTTGGCCGCCGTGCGCGACAGCTGGGAGACAGGGCAGCCGATCCCTTGGGTGCAGATCCACCGCCTGCCCGATTACGCTTACTTCAACCATGCGGTCCATGTGAACCGTGGGGTCAGCTGCTACAGCTGTCATGGAGCAGTTAACGAAATGAGCGTTGTCTACGAGGCTGAGTCACTCAGTATGAAGTGGTGCCTGGACTGCCATCGCGCTCCTGAGAATTTCCTTCGCCCTCCCTCGGAGATCTTTAACATGAATTGGCATCCAGCCTCTCCCGAGGCGCAGCGTGAGCTGGGAACCAAGTTCAAGGAGGAATGGAAAGTTAACCCACCTGTCAGCTGCGGAGGATGCCACCATTGAAAAAGATTTTCCAACATCCCGCGCGTGACGAGAAGCCGACTCTCTGGAGAAGCCAGGGAGAGCGGGAAAACTCTGCTGCCTTTACCGAGGATCTGGCCCGAGAGTTCACTCCCGGAGCCACGGGATCTGATGGTGAGGATAACAATCTCTCCCGTCGCGACTTCGTCCGGCTTATGGGAGCAGCGACCGCTCTTACGGGCGTCGGTCTTACCGGTTGCCGCCGACCTGAGGCCCATCTTGTCCCCTTCGCCAAGAGCGCCGAGTGGACGATCCCGGGCAAGTACCTCTACTACGCCAGCTCCATGCCGACCCCGGCGGGAGCCGTACCTCTTACTGTCACGACCTCGGATGGTCGCCCCACCAAGATCGAGGGGAATCCCCTTCATCCGGCAAGCAATGGCTCGACCGACGTTTTTGCCCAGGCTTCGATCCTTGGACTCTATGATCCTAATCGCTCCAAGGAGATCACCCGTGACTCCGCCAAGGTCTCCCGCGCAGATCTTGATGCACTGATCACGAAGATTCGCTCCGCTGCGGGAACCAGTGGCGGCGACGGCCTTGCAGTCGTGGTCGGCAAAGAGAACTCTCCTACCATCGACCGTCTCCGAGCTGAACTCACCTCCCAGTTCCCCAAGCTTCTATGGGTGCAAGATGAGGCGATCCAGACCAACGATACCGCCTTCGATGCCCTGCTAGGTACGGGCGCTCGGCCCGTCTATGACTTCGAGAAGGCTGACGTGATTCTCTCACTCAGTAGTGATTTTCTGAATCCTTCCGAGAGTGGACTTGGATTTGCGAAAGGCTTCGCTAAGCGTCGTGATCCTAAAAATTCAGCTGGTAAGATGAACCGTCTCTATGTGGTCGAGAATCACTTCTCCCTCACTGGCGGCATGGCCGATCATCGCCTCCGTGTTCGTGCCTGCGAGATCGGTGATTTCACTGCTGCGTTAGCCAAGGTCATCGCCACGAAGTCGGGTAACACATCCCTCTCCTCGCTGGCGGCAGCTTATCCCGCTTCGGGCGTTTCTTTTGACCCTGCATGGGTAAACGGTGTGGCTGATGACCTGATCTCAGCCAAGGGTAAGGGAGTCGTTATCGCGGGCACGGGACAACCTCCCGCCGTTCAGGCGCTGGCCTTTGGTATCAACAGCACTCTCGGTAATCTTGGGTCGACCATCAATGCGGTCCAGACTGCTGCCAAGCCCTCCGCAACGCTTGCCGATCTCGCAAAGGCCATGGGTTCAGGTTCGGTCAAGACCCTGCTCATCTTAGAGGGGAATCCGGTGCTCACCGCCCCGGCTGAGCTGAATTTTCCGAAACTGCTGGCCGGAGTTGCCGAGACCCTGCATCTCTCTCAGTTCGTTGATGAGACCAGCAAGGTGACCCATTGGCAGGTGCCTGCCGCCCACTATCTGGAGCGCTGGGGTGATGCCCGATCGATCGACGGAACAATCTGCTCCGTCCAACCGATGATCCTGCCACTCTGGAATGGCATTTCGTCCCTCGAGATCCTTGCCGCCTTGGCCGGAGAGAAAGTCGACGGGCCTTCCGTAGTCCGAACCACCTTTTCATCAGTGACCAAAGACGGCTCCGATGCATCTTGGAATGAGTTCCTGAGAAACGGGTTTGCGGCCAGAACCGCATGGCCGGTCTCCAAGCCTCTCTTCAATGCCTCCGCAGCCCTTGCCTCGGTGCAGTCGGCTCCGAAGTTGAATTTTCAAGACTTCGAAGTGGTCTTCCTGCGCAGTTCCAGCGTTGATGATGGCCGCTATGCAAACAACTCCTGGCTTCAGGAAACCCCTGACTATGTCACTAAGCTGGTTTGGGATAATGCCGCCCTTGTCAGTCCGGCCGACGCCCGCATGCTCGGCATTAAGGATGGTGATTGGCTAAAAATCACCGCTGGTGATCGCTCGATCGAGGCAGCTGCGATCGTTGCTCCCGGACATGTCGACAAGTCCCTGAGCATCGCCCTCGGCTATGGACGCAAGGGTGTCTCTCATGTGATGGAGAAGGTTGGATTTGACGCTTACCCTCTACGTGATTCCTCGAGCCTCTGCTTCAGCTCGGGGGTCAAGGTGCAGGCCCTGCCCAAGGATTCCTACGTCTTTGTCCGCACTCAGGAGTACAATAACATGGAGGGACGCAACCTCGCCCGTACGGGAACGCTTGCTACCTTCCAGAAGCAGCCAGAATTCGCCGCAGAAATGGACGGCGAGCTACCGGAGCCGGTCTCCATCTACCCGAATCCCCCCCTCACCTCCGATCTCCAGTGGGGGCTCTCGGTCGATCTCAACTCTTGTATCGGCTGTAATGCCTGCATCGTTGCCTGCCAGGCTGAGAACAACATCCCGGTCGTCGGCAAGGATCAGGTCCGTCGCGGCCGTGATATGTCCTGGATCCGCATCGACCGCTGGTTTGCGAGCGCCGATCACAAGGAGGAGAACCTTGAGATGATCCCGATGGCGGTCATGTGCCAGCAGTGCGAGAGCGCGCCCTGCGAGGCTGTCTGCCCCGCTAACGCCACAGTGCACAACGAGGAGGGTCTGAACCTGATGGCCTACAACCGCTGTATCGGTACCCGCTACTGTGCGAACAACTGCCCATGGAAGGTCCGCCGCTTTAACTGGTTCGACTACAACGAGCGGCCGCTGGATGAGCTCTACTACGGCCCTCTCGCGCCGAAGGGCATGGCAGACAGCCTCAAGATGTCGAAGAACCCTAACGTGACTGTCCGTATGCGAGGCGTCATGGAGAAGTGCACTTTCTGCATCCAGCGCATCGAAGAGGCGAAGATCGGCCGCTCGGTTAAGGCCGGTGCCAGTGATGTCACCAAGACCCCTCTCCCAGCCTTCAAGAGCGCCTGCCAGCAGGCCTGCCCAACCGAGTCGATCGTCTTCGGCAACATCAATGATCCCAAGAGCGCTGTCTCGCAGGCCAAGGCCGACCCACGCACCTATTCCTCACTTGCCTATCTGAACACGCGTCCCCGCGTGACCTACATGGCAAGGATCCGCAATCCTAACCCTGCGATGCCGGGAGCCGATCTCGTCGGCGCTGCGAATCGTGGCGCTGAACAGGCAGACCATTCCTAAGAGCGAACATGTCCATGTCCACTCCTTCGATCATCACTAACGCCGAGACTGAGACGCCAGACCTTCATGTCTTGGAGCGTCCACCGCAGGTGCTCAACAACCGCGGCCCCCTCTGGGTAACTGACGCGGTCTGTTCGATCGTCGAGGGGAAGACTCCGCTTTGGTGGTATGCCGCGATCGCCTTTACCGGCACCTTCGCCGCGATCGGCGGGGCCTGCATCCTCTACATGATCTGTACTGGTGTCGGTGTCTGGGGGTCGAACAACCCTTGCTTCTGGGCTTGGGATATCACGAATTTCATCTTCTGGGTTTCCATGGCGCATGCCGGATCGCTCATTTCAGCACTGCTTTTCTTGACGCGCCAGAAATGGAGTCTTTCGATCTCTCGAGCGGCCGAGGCGATGACGGTTTTTGCGATCATCTGTGCGGGTGTTTATCCTGCGATTCACATTGGCCGCGTCTGGATGGTTTGGTGGCTATTTCCCGTCCCAAACAGCTATGGCATGTGGCCAAATTTCTCGAGTCCTCTCCTTTGGGATGTCTTCGCGGTGACCAGCTACCTCACGGTCTCCTCTCTCTTCTGGTTTGCTGGGATGATCCCGGATCTCGCCGTCCTGCGTGACCGCGCCACGACAAAGGTCCGCAAGTTCGCCTATGGCATCGTTTCCCTCGGATGGCTCGGAACGGCGCGCCAATGGCGTCATTACGAGATGATGTATGTCTTGCTAGCCGGGCTCACTTCAGTGCTCGTCGTCACCGTTACAACGATTGTGGCCAGTGATTGCGCCACCTCGGTGGTGCCAGGATGGCATGCCACGATCTTTCCCTTCTACTTCATGGTGGGTGCGGTCTACAGCGGTAGCGCAGCTATTCTTACGCTACTGCTCCCTTTGCGCCTGATTTACCCTCAGCTCAGGGATCTGATTACACCGTCTCAACTCGATAAAGTCTGCAAGCTCCTCCTGCTGATGGGATCGTGCGTGGCTTATGTCTATGTGTTCGAGCTCTTCAATGCCTGGTACAGCGCGAATCCTTTTGAGCGTGGCGCCTTCTGGGAACGCTTCACCGGCAGCAGCGCTTGGTATGCCATCACCTGCCTCTCGATCAACCTAACGGTGCCACAACTCTTCTGGTTCAAGGCGGTTCGCCGCTGCCTCCCGCTGGTCTTCATTCTCGCGATCCTTTGTAACGTCGGCATGTGGTTCGAGCGTTTCATGATCGTCACCTCGACACTCACCCACGGCTTTTTTCCCTCCTCGTGGAAGGATTTTCATCCCACAATCGTCGACATCCTGACGGCGACCGGGACCCTTGGCATTTTCTTCACCCTCTTCCTGCTTTTCATCCGGTTTGTGCCAATCATGAGCATGAACGAGCTGAAGGCTGTCCTGCCAGGCACCCAGCCTCATGCTGGCGCGGGTCATTCCAATCATTCCACGGAGGAAACACATTGAGATGAGCGCACATTTTCAAGGCCATCACCTCCCAGTTGCTGGTTCCAAAGAGGAGCCGCTCTATGCTCTTGGAGCCCGATTCGAGACGCCTGAGGCCCTGGTTCATGCTGTCGATCGCCTCCGCGGCGAGGGGGTCTCACTCTACGAGTGCTTCACCCCCTACCCTATTCACGGACTAGCCGAGGCGATGAAGCTCCCCAAATCAATCCTGAGCTTACTTGTCCTAGGTGGCGGCGTGTCAGCGGTCCTGATTGCCCTCTCGATGCAACTGATCCCCAGCTGCATTATCTATCCGCTGGTGGTTGACGGAAAGCCTCTCAATCTTCTGGCGCTGCCCCAGTACATTCCCATCGTTGTGGCCCTGACCCTCATGATCGGAGCGATCACGGCCGTTACGGGGATGATTCTGCTGGGAGGAATGCCACAGTGGAATAATCCGATGTTTGCCTGGGATCTCTTTGCCAAGGATGCTTCGCGCGGTTTCTTCATTGCCATAGAAGCCCGCGACAGGAAATTCTCAACCTCGGCCCTAACCGAGCTGCTCCATGAGCTCGGCGCGGATGATATTACCGCCATCCATCAGGAGGCCTCGGAAGGGCAATAATTGTTATGGTACGCTATTTCCTCTTCCTCCTTGTCTTGATCACCATATTGGTGGTCTCCATTGCCGGATTGCGCGACTACTCCTTTCTGCCTCACAAGACCAAGCGCCCTCCGATCGAGATCTTCCCCGACATGGTCCGTCAGCCTAAGGTCAAGGCGCAGGCCCCGAGCGACTTCTATGCCGATGGACGCGGCGCTCGTTCTCATGTAGACGGAACAGTTCCCGTCGGTTATTCAGCTCCAGAAGCCAGCGTTCAGGCCTCTGAGGGAGTCGCTACCATGGGTAGCCCCTACAGCGTTGTTGTTTTCTCCGGCAAACAGGACTATGCCGACACGGGCAAGATCGGAACGAACTGGGGAAACGGCCTACCGTTCACTGCCACACTTGCCACACTGGAGCGTGGTCGTGAGCGTTATCAGATCCAGTGTGCAGTTTGTCATGGAGCCACCGGAGCTGGCAATGGTATCGCCACCAAGTATGGCCTGGTTGGCGTGGCCAGCCTGCATCAGCAACGTCTGCGCGACATGACCGATGGGGAGATCTACAATACGATCGTGAACGGCAAGAATACGATGCTGGGATACGGTGCAGGTATCCAGGTGCCTGATCGATGGGCGATCGTGGCCTACATCCGTGCCCTGCAGCTTTCGCAGAATGCGACAATCAATGACGTGCCGGTGACAGAGCGAGCCGCACTGACCGGCACTAATGCGGCCTCAGGAACCACCGCCCCTCCCAAGCCATGAGCGCTGAACACAAATTACTCCCTGATCCAGAGACCTTCGACTACAAGCATGTCGGCGGACGTTTTGTCGGGCTCTGTGTGACTGCTCTGGTCACGCTTTTGCTCTCGCTGATCTTGGGGCTAGCGAATCCCCACCAGTTCGCTTTCTCGTGGATGTTTGCAGGATGTTTCTTCTTCACGATCCTGATCGGATCGCTCTTCTGGATCATCGTTCATCATACAGTGGATGCTGCCTGGAGCGTCGGGATCCGTCGGCAATTGGAGAATATTTCCTGCCTGCTGCCGCTTCTCACGCTACTGCTGGTGCCGCTTCTTTTCGTGGCTTCAGATCTCTGGACTTGGATGGCTTTGTCATCCTCCACCAACCATGAGCTGGCAGAAAAATCCGCCTTCCTGAATGTGAATTTCTTCTGGGTTCGCACGGCCTTTTATTTCCTGCTCTTCGGAGCTGGAGCACTGTTGCTACGTCGGAATTCCTTGGCTCAGGACAAGGATGGCGAAGCCATCCACACCATCCGTAATCGCAGGGTCGCCTTCTTCCTGGTGCCGGTTGGTGCCATCGCACTCACGTTCTGGTCGATCGATTGGATCATGGGTCTGAACTGGAAATGGAACTCAACGATCTGGGGAATCTACATCTTCGCCGGATCAGTCCTATCGGCACTCTGCGTCATCATACTGCTCTCCAATGCACTGCGCTCTGCCGGCTATCTTAAGAGAGTGCTGACTGCCGAGCATAACTTCGCCTTTGGCAAGTTGCTGCTTGGCTTCACGCTTTTCTGGTCCTGGATTGCCTTTGTCCAGTACATGCTCATTTGGTATGCGAACATCCCGGAAGAGAGTGTTTACTATGTCCTGCGCTCCTCCGCGTCTTGGAATGTTCTGGGGATCATTCTTGTGGTCGGCCACTTCCTGGTTCCCTTCGTCCTACTGCTCTTCCGCGGTCCCAAGGCCAGCTCTGGATTCCTAGGTCTGGTCGCCGGCTGGATTCTTTGCATGCACCTGCTGGACGTTTATACAATGATCCTGCCCGTGTTGCATCCGGAAGGTTTTCAACCTGCCGTCCTGGACGTCGTCGCGCTGCTTGCGATCGGTTGCACGCTGAGCGCTTTCTTCCTGAAGCGCCTCGGCGATTCACCACTCTGGCCCTCGCGGGATCCCCGTCTAGCCGAGGCCGCCAACTACATCGACTGATGAGCAATAATCATACGTCCAATACTGAAAAACCGCGGTTATCAACCGGTATTCTGCTCTGGATCGGAGTTCTGATTCTACTGCTTGCGGCAGTGCTTGGAGGTCTCTGGCTCAACCGCTCTAACACCGCCACGGAAACCGAAGATGCAGACCGGGCTGCCGTACGCACGAAGAATCTTGCGGAGCTTCAGGCTGCCGATTCGAACGCCCTCACCACCTATGGCTGGAATGATCAAGCCAAGGGAATCGTCCATATTCCAATAAGCAAGGCAGAGGAACTCGTCCTTCCAACCCTACAAAACTCTGGGAATAAAGCTCCCAAGGAGGGCCAGCCATAGCCTTGCTAATGCCATGAGCCATCACACCCTTCCCCATCAACTCGTGCCGGGTCATGAACCCGTTGACAGTAAGGCCATCGACGCCTCGATTCGCTTGCCGGTAATGATCCTCTTCGGGAATGCCATCCACTGGCTTGTGATCGCCTGTCTTCTCTCTCTTGTTGTTTCCATCAAGTTGATCGCTCCCGGATTCCTTGGAGGTATCAGCTTCCTGACTTATGGTCGTCTTGCTCCGATGGCCCGCGATCTCATGCTCTACGGATGGGCTTCTCAAGCTGCACTTGGGGCCGGCGTCTGGCTCATGGCCCGCCTCTGTGGTCGTCCACTCGGTGGCGGAGACGGCCAGGGCATGGGAGGCATGCTGCTCAGGACGCTAATCATAAGCGCAACGGTGCTTTGGAACCTAGCCGTCCTACTCGGAACGCTCGCAATCTTGGCAGGCTACAGCACGGGCGTCGAATGGCTCGAGTATCCCAACTGGGCTTCCGCGATGCTCCTGCTCTCATTCCTGCTGATAGGCATCTGGACGGTTCTGCTTTTTGATCGCCGGAGTAACCCTCGCGCCGAAGTGGCCCAGTGGTATCTTGTGGCTGCCTTCTGCTGGTTCCCATGGGTTTACGGAACGGCCAACCTCCTCCTCATCTGGAAGCCTGTTCAGGCATCAGCTCAAGGCCCGATTCAATCGTGGTACTGCGGTAGCATCCTTGCTCTCTGGCTCCTTCCGGTTGCCTTGGCAGGGATTTATTCCCTTCTGCCTCGACTCCTCGGATGCACCCTTAACCGCCGCAATCTGGCGACCCTTGGTTTCTGGATGTTGCTTCTACTCGGAGGTTGGAATGGCATGGAACGCCTGATCGGCGGACCTGTCCCCGCATGGATGACATCCGCCGGAGTGGTTGCCGGAGTGCTCTTCATGATTCCCGTTGCGATCGTGATGATCAACATATTTGGCATGAGCAGAAACGCAGAGAATCTCGCAACACAAAGCATACCCTCCAAATTTCTATTCATGGGAGCCTACTCGGTGCTTGGCGTCGGCATCCTCGGAGCCCTGGTCTCGCTCCCCGATATCAGCGCCTCCCTCCGATTCACGGGTGTCACCGAGGGAAAGACACAGCTTTGGATCCTTGGGGCCATCTCACTTCCGCTTTTTGGTGTCATGTACGAAGCGGTTCCCCAGTTACTGGGACGAGACTGCTGGAATGCGACGCTTTCCGCACGCCACTACATCCTCACGATTGTGGGGCTCTGGATGCTGGTCGGCATCATGGTGCTCGGAGGTCTCTTTACCGGGTTGGCACTCAGTGACCCCACGGTCTCCTTTCTCAATATCACCTCCTACTCGTACCCCTTCCACCTGATGGAATGCGCGGCACAACTGATCCTTCTCGCAGCAACCGTGATCTTCGGAGCCAACATCACCCGCGCTCTTGCGGCAGATTACCTTCTCAACAAAAAACACCGGTAACCAAGCATGCACCGCCTACCGACACTGCTTAGCGGCATCTTTCTAGTTTTCCTGATCTCTTGGCTGGGACTTGTCGCTTATCCAGTGACCCAACTGGGTCGCCTCACACCCGTACCCGATCCCGAAACGGGAGGGACACTGCCTGCAGTTTACGGAGGGCAGGCCCTTGCCGGTCAGCGGATCTATGCGACCGAGGGATGCATTTCATGTCACAGCCAGCAAGTTCGGCAGACAAGCGTCACCAGCTCCGACATCGAGCGAGGATGGGGAACACGTCCCTCCGTGGCGCGTGATTATCTGCGCGACAGCACAGCATTCCTTGGTTCCCGTCGTCTTGGTCAGGATCTCTCCAATGTGGGAGTGCGCCTTCCGAATGCCAAGTGGCACTATATCCACCTCTATCATCCCTCCGCCGTCTGCCCTGGATCCCTCATGCCGGCCTTCAGTGATCTGTTCATCGTTCGCAAGATCCAAGGACAGCGCTCGGATGAAGCACTCGACCTAAAGGGGAGCGACGCGCCCAAGCCGGGCTACGAAGTGGTGCCGACAGCAGAGGCAAAGAACCTCGTCGCCTATCTTCTCGCCCTGCGCCATGATTATCCACTGCCTGAAGCTCCCGTGAAGAAAGCCGGGGCGGCACAGGCAAAATAGTGTAAAGTATCCATCCAGCGATCATTTACTGTGAATCACGATCACCAGAACAATCAGGATGATGGGGGCACATCGGCAACAAACCGACCTCTATCGCCATGGCTTGTCGGCACCTTTATGCTGGCTCTCTGCTGGGGCGGCTTTTACCTCGCCTTTAACAGCGGCGGATTTCGTCAGGATGTTTACAACAGCAACGCAGTGAACTGGGCGGGCGGTGGAGCCCAAGCCGCAGCACCGGTTGACCCCAAGGTCATCGGCAAGCGTCTCTACACACAGAATTGCGTTGTCTGCCACCAGTCAACGGGCCTCGGAGTTGCAGGTCAGTTCCCTCCCCTTGCAGGCAGTGAATGGGTTCTCGGCGATGGAAAACATGCAGAAAACCATCTCGTGATGCTCTTGTTGAACGGACTCCAAGGACCCTTCCAGGTCAAAGGTCAGTCTTACAACAACGCCATGGTGCAGTGGAAGCAACTCGCTGACGACCAGATCGCTGCCATCCTGACTTATATCCGCTCGGACTGGGGGAATAACGCCCCGCCGATCGATGCAGCATTTGTGGCAAAGATCCGATCGGAGACTGCGGCGCAGAGTGAACCATGGACGCAAGCTCAGCTACAGGCAATTCCCCCGGTGAAAGATTCCGCCCCTGCGGCAGCTCCTGCCACCAAATAACGACTGCCATGACTTCAGTATTCAATAAAAAAAACTCCTTTTACCGATTCCTTACCAAGGGGCTTGGTCTCTTTTTGTTTCTGCTCGCGATGTCGGGCACTTTGATGGCCGAGGAGCGCGCTGGAAATATCTACGGCCTCCCACCCTGCGTCACGACAACAGGCCTCCAGATCGACTTCATCATCAAGATCATCTTCTGGCTCACGGCCGTGGTCTTCGTCCTTGTCCAGGGAACCTACACTTACTACCTCATTGCTTATCGTCGGCGTCCGGGAGTTCCGGCGCATTACAGCCACGGCAACAACACCCTTGAGATCATCTGGACCACGCTGCCGACGATCATCTTCCTTGCGCTCGCCATTTACAGCAACCGCGTCTGGGAGGAGATCCATCGTCCCGCCCCAGAGAACGCGCTGACAATCGACGTCTCCAGCTACCAATTCGGCTGGGAAATGCGCTATCCCGGAGTCAGCGGGAAGTTGGCGCCGATGGACGTGAAAAAAATCTCCCCGACAAACCGATGGGGAACCGATGCCGAGGATCCACGCACTGCTCAGGATGTGATCTCCACCGAGCTGGTGATCCCTGTTGGGCGCCCCGTCCATGTGTTGCTGCATGCACGAGACGTGATCCACTCCTTCTACGTCCCCGAATTTAGGCTCTACCAAGACTGCGTCCCCGGCCGCACGATCGGATGGGTCTGGTTCCAGGCGATCCGCACCGGGGACTTCCAACTCGCCTGCAACCAACTCTGCGGCACCGGCCACTACAACATGAAGGCCCCCATCCGTGTTGTTTCCGAGGAGGCATTCCAAGAATGGCTCGTTCCTCGGCAGCAGAAAAACGCAGGAATCCTACCAACTGCTCCTTCTACTCCTCTTGCTACACCGAGTCCCGCAAAGGCGGCATCCTTGACGGCAAAATCACCCGACAATACACTTTAGAAACATGAGCGCATCACTTACCCACGAGAGCGGGGCGTCCGTGGAGATCCACGGCGAAAATCATCATGGTGACCACGGGCACGGGAAGCACGGGATCATGCATTACCTTTGGAACACCGATCACAAGATGATCGCTCTTCAGTTCCTCTGGTCGGCCACCTTGTTCCTGGTCTTGGGTGGAGCCATGGCGATCGCGATGCGCTGGCAGCTCGCCTTCCCCGGTCATCCGGTACCAATCATCGGGCACCTGCTCCCCCACGGCATCGTGAACGACGACGGGGCGATCATTCCGAGCGGTTACAACGTGCTAGTCACCATGCACGGAACAATTCTCGTCTTCTTCGTCGCGATGCCCCTTCTCATCGGGGTTTTCGGCAATTTCCTCATTCCCCTCAAGATCGGGGCGGGAGACATGGCTTTCCCGGCTCTGAACGAATTGAGCTACTGGCTTTTTGCCCTTTCCGGCGTGGTTATGATGGCTTCTTTCTGGGTGCCAGGGGGTGCTCCAGGAACAGGTTGGACGGCCTACGCGCCGCTCAGCAGCTTTGCCCCCTACAACCAGACCCCGATGGGGCAGACGTTCTGGTGCACGGCACTCTTCCTTAATGGGCTCTCCTCGATCACTGGTGCCGTGAACTACATCACGACCGTGATCACCATGCGCGCTCCCGGCATGACGATGTTCAGGATGCCGCTGCCAGTCTGGGCGATTTTCCTCACGGCGATCCTCCTAATTCTTGCAATTCCCGTTCTTTCAGCAGCCGCTGCGCTCATCATTTTTGACCTCAACTTCGGCACTACCTTCTTCAAGCCGTCTGGTTACGGACAACCGCTTCTCTGGCAGCATCTCTTCTGGTTTTTCGGGCACCCAGAGGTCTACATCTTGATCCTGCCTGCGATGGGACTCACGTCTGAGATTCTCTCGGTCTTTTCCCGTAAGCCAGTCTTCGGATACAAGGCAATGGTCTGGGCCATGATCTCCATCGGTTTCCTCGGCTTCATCGTCTGGGGTCACCACATGTACGTCAGTGGCATGAACCTAACACTCAGCGCCGCCTTCTCCGTCTCGACGATGGTCATTGCGGTTCCGAGCGCGATCAAAACCTTCAACTGGATGGGTACCATCTGGCGCGGATCCATCCACTACACCGTGCCGATGGCTTTTGCAGTTTCGTTTGTCTCCATGTTCGTCATTGGCGGCCTCAGCGGCATCTTCATGGCCTCCACGCCGGTGGATCTCTTCGTCCACCACACTTACTTCATCGTCGCCCACTTCCACTACGTTCTCTTCGGGGGCAGCATGTTCGCGATCTTCGCAGCCGTTTACTTCTGGTTCCCGAAGATGTCCGGGCGGATGTTCAACAATACCCTGGGCTGGATCCATTTCTGGATGACATTGGTCTTCTTCAACCTGACCTTCTTCCCGATGCACAACCTCGGCCTCGGCGGCATGATGCGCCGCATCGCCGACCCCACCGTCTACGACTGCCTGCGTCAACTACAACCGCTGAATGTTGTCTGCACCATCGGCGCCATGGGCCTCGGCTTGGGCACGATTCCCTTCATTGTGAACATCGTCTGGAGCA
Organism: Chthoniobacterales bacterium; assembly: GCA_026461395.1. Classification (GTDB taxonomy): domain Bacteria; phylum Verrucomicrobiota; class Verrucomicrobiia; order Chthoniobacterales; family UBA6821; genus UBA6821. Next base: position 31,952 of record JAPJNA010000048.1, read on the forward strand.
TGTTCAACGGGCCGAAGGCTCCTGCGAATCCTTGGAACTCCACCACCCTTGAGTGGACCGTCTCCCATCCGATTCCGCACGGGAATTTCTCGGTGATTCCAACTGTCTACCATGGTCCTTACGAGTACAGTGTGCCCGGACTGGAAAAAGATTACCTGCCTCAGAACGAGAAGGCCCCAGCTCACATCACGCTCGAGGCTCATTAGGCCCCCGTGGGCCGACCGATCGTGATGCGCGGAGAAATCACCTGCGACGACTCAGGAGTTCGAGTCATCACTGCCCCGGTGCCATGGGTTCACCGGATTGCTTGGATTGTCGCGACGGCAACATTCCTGCTGATTGTCGTCGGAGGATTGGTTACTTCTAAGGGGGTGGGAATGTCCGTTCCCGATTGGCCGACCACGTATGGCTACAATATGTTTCTCTTTCCCTTCTCCAAGTGGGTGGGTGGGATCTTCTGGGAGCATTCGCATCGGCTTCTTGCCTCGGGCGTGGGACTGCTCACGCTCATCCTCGCCGGGGCAACATTCCTTAAGGATCGACGCAGTTGGGTGCGTTGGCTTGCTGTGATCGCAGTGCTTGCCGTGACGATTCAGGGAGTACTCGGTGGTCTACGCGTGACCCTCTACAAGGATCAGATCGGGATCTTCCACACAGCTCTTGCACAGAGTTTCTTCGGCCTCCTCCTGATCATTATTGCCATCACTGGCAAGGGATTCCTTCGTGGTGCGTGGTTTGCGAATCGGGCCGCTGCATCAATGCGGTGGCTGGTGTTGGCTGGACTGGTGCTCACCTACTTCCAGATTGGAGTAGCAGCCACCATTCGTCATCAGCATGCACCGCTCGCGATCCGAGACTTCCCTACAGCCTATGGACGCCTCATTCCTAAAACCAGCCCCGAGGCCCTTGCGGAAATCAATACAGCACGGCAAGCCGACAAGATGGCTCCCGTCACAGCGGGACAGATTTACCTTCAACTTGCCCACCGGGCCGGTGCTGTCGTTCTCCTCGTGATCGTGATCGTTACGGCGATCCTGTCGGTATCACGGACACCCTTAGGTCACTGGCTCAGGGCTTGGAGCCTGCTCTGGGTGGGTGCTATTCTGCTACAAATCCTGCTCGGTGCAGTGACGATCTGGTCCAACAAGGCGGCTGATGCCGCCACAGCACACATGGCGATGGGTGCCTTACTCACCGGATTCGCCATCCTCTTCACCTTTCGGCTTTTCTGCGCCTCTTCTGCCCCCTTGCACAAGGAGATACCGGCGTGAGTAACCAAAAGCAAGCAGTGGAAGCGCCTGCAAAACCTGTCGGCCTAGTTTCGAATCTGAGCGAGCTGTCTAAGGCCCGCCTCTCGTTCCTCGTCCTGCTAACTACGCTAGTGGGGTTCCTGCTCGGTTGGCGTGGCCCGATGGACTACACGCTACTAACGGCTACACTGCTCGGCACAGCGCTGAGCGCGGCCGGCGCCTCAGCTCTCAATCAGTGGTTGGAACGTGATCTGGATGCCTTGATGCCCCGCACGGCGGACAGGCCTCTACCAGCCCGTAGAATGCACCCTGCCGACGCCCTACTCTTTGGTCTTCTCTGCAGTGCGAGTGGGCTCGCGCTCTTGGGGTTTTTGGTGAATCCCCTGACTGCCTTCCTTGCGGGGCTGACCATTGCGATCTACGCGGCGCTCTACACGCCGATGAAGCGATTCAGTGAGTTGAACACACTGCTCGGTGCCATCCCTGGCGCGCTTCCTCCGCTGCTGGGCTGGACTGCAGCCACCGGTCACACGGGGCTTGGGGGCTGGATCCTCTTTCTGATCCTCTGGTTCTGGCAGATGCCCCATTTTCTTGCGATTGCCTGGCTCTACCGTGATCAATACGCCGCCGCTGGGTTCAAGATGCTCAGCACGCGTGATCCCGAAGGGTGGGCTACCGGATGGCAAGCCTTGATCTATTCGGCGGCTCTTCTGGCCGTGTCGCTCCTGCCAGGCATGGTCGGAATGGCTTCGCCTTATTATTTCTTTGCGGCATTGGCCTTGGGTGCCGCCATGATGTTCTTGGCAGCTGATTTTCTGCGGACGCGAACCAAGGTCTCGGCACGACGGCTTTTCTTTGCCTCTATCCTCTATCTTCCCTTGCTCTTGGGAGCCCTCATCGCCTTTTCACAGGCATCCGACGCATGACGCCTCCCAAAAACCGCAAAAGTCAGATTGCAGTTCTCGTCGGCCTGATCGCTTTTGCGCTCGCCCTATGCGCTCTGGTCGTGGTCATGATGTTGCTGCGCGGCCCAGCCGTGTCGTATTGATTACACCATCATTTCTTTCAGATGAACAACGCCGCCTATAATAACGCCTCGATCTTCCATGCGCCCACGGCCCCGGAAGCAATAGAGCATGACCATCATGCCGCGCCTCCGACACCACCTGCCACTTGCAAGCTGGGCATGTGCATTTTCCTCTGTTCCGAGGCATTGCTTTTCAGCGGACTGATCACCGCATACCTCGTGCTTCGGCAGGCGGCGGGATCCTGGCCCCCGAACTTCGGGGATGGCATCGAGCTTCCCCCAATGCCGAAGCTTCTTACCGGCATCAACACGGTGATCTTAGTGTCCAGTTCCTTTGTCTATCACTTTGCCGAAGTGGCGGTGAAAAAAGGGAAATCCGGCGCGGGATGGATGCTCCTCTCAGCTCTGATGGGAGCAACGTTTGTCGGCATCCAGTGCATCGAGTGGACGGAGCTCTACCATGAGGGCCTCTGGTTCAACAAGGGTGGTGTCTACGGCTCCACTTTCTTCACGCTCACGGGATTCCACGGCGCCCATGTCTGCATTGGCGTTCTCCTGATCCTCTGGTGCTTTTTCCTTCAGGTGACCAAGGGGACCTTCACGGCAAAGCGTCATGTCGCCCTGGAAAACGTCGGCCTCTACTGGCACTTCGTGGACGTGGTCTGGGTTCTCCTCTTTACGATTCTCTACCTCATCTGATTTTCAGAACTCATTGGAAGCCTTGTGACAGAGAAGTCAACGAACGAGGTGGGATCTTCACCCAAGAGGCTTCCCTTTCTGGCATGGGTCATCGCGTTTTTGGTGGCTGGCCTCCTGATTGCCGGAGCGAACCGACTCTTCCGGGGCTCCGAGAGGAAGACGACTGATGCGAATTTAGTGATCGGCACTGTTCCCGACTTTCAGTTCACGACCCAGGATGGAAGCATACTCTCGAAGGCCGACCTGCTTGGGAAAGTGTGGGTGGTCGATTTCTTTTTCACCCGCTGTCCCGGCCCCTGCCCCGTGATGTCCTCACGGATGGCTGAGATCTCCAAAGAACTCAAAAAGGCCAAGGATGTGCGACTGGTCTCCGTTTCCATTGATCCAGAAAACGATACTCCCGCTGTCCTCTCGGCGTATGCCAAGCGTCTGAATGCCGACCCGAGCCGATGGAGCTTCCTGACCGGACCTAAAAAAGAGATCGATGCATTCACCACCAAAGGGATGCTTCAGGTGCTGGCTACAGATCCGGCCGGTGTTCCTACTCACTCGACCCGCTTTCTGCTCGTGGATCGGGAAGGGAGGATCCGTTCCGCACGGAAGTTGGAGGAGCCGGAGTTGGTGCAAAAGCTTTTGATCGACATCGGAAGTCTCCTGCGTGAACCTAAAGCTGTACAGTCCACACCATCAGTGCCATGAAGTTCCTGAAGCCTTCCCTTGTTCTGTCGGCCCTTTTACTGGCCGTTCAAAGTACTGTTGCCTGTCCTGACTGCGCTCTGAAGAGCTCCGGCGGCCTCATTGAACCACAGACCATGACTGCCAAGATGGCCTTCTCCTCCAGCACCCTGCTCCTGCTGGGCGTTTTCTTTTCGGTAGTGGGCTTCATGATCTGGATCATGGTCAAGACCTGCCGAGAGTTGAATCAGGAGCGCACCCTCTCCTCCTCACCGAACAGCTGAGGAGATATTGAGGCAGGCATGAAGGTTACCGATCTCCCGGCAGTCAACGCCACCCTCAACGGGATCAGCACTCTACTGATCACTACCGGATGGATTATGATCAAGACGGAGCGCAAGCGCGCCCACGCAGCCTGCATGCTTGGAGCGATCCTGACCTCAGCCGCCTTTCTGGCCTGTTATCTAGTCTACCATTTCCTGAAGGCTGGTCATGTCACTTACTTCACCTATCCGGGGTGGCCCAAGGCCCTCTACCTCTTGATTCTTGGCACCCACACACCCCTTGCGATCGCTGTGGTCCCGATGATCATCCTCACCATCATCCCGGCTCTTCGTCAGCGCTTTGATGCCCACAAGAGGATTGCACGCTGGACACTCCCTATCTGGCTCTATGTTTCGGTTACGGGTGTGCTCGTTTACTTCATGCTCTACGTATGGTTTCCCTCCGCGAAGATCTGACCGGCACGAATTCCCCTCCGCCCGGTTCGGGGATCGAGCGGACCGGTATGCTGGATGCCTTTGCCCACGACACCCGCGAAGATGTCTTGGTGCTTGCGATGTTCGAGACCCGTTCATGGGAGCATGGAGAGCGACAACTCTTCCAACTCCAGGAGAAGCTGAATGCCTATGTCTCCTTCATCCTAGACGGTGAGATGAAGGAAAACTTTCCCCATCTGCAGGGAAAACCTGTGCGTATTGAACTCCGTACTTCCGAGGAACCTTCTGAGAAGGCAATGGGCTTTCTTGGAAGGGCCCGCGACCAACTCGCACTCCAGCAGATCAGCCTTGAGGTTGTCGTGATCGGCGAAGTTGATGCAGACAGTGGGGGTTGCTGCGGAGGAAATGCGGAGACCGGGTGCTGCGGCAGCTCTCAGGTTGTTGATCAGCAGGCGAATGGTTCCTGCGGGTGCGCCCATTAATTTCGCCATCTTTTCAGCCCATGCTTGAATCCATCACCACGACGCGTCCCCGCAATGTCGATTGGAAGCGGGCAGCCGCGATCCTCTACGGCGACTGGGGCACCAGCAAGGCTTATGTCATCGGTCTGGCTTTTGCGGTAGCTGGTTACAGTTCACCGTGGCTCATCGGAGCAATGTGTCTACTTACGGCGCTTGTGGGGGTCAATTACATGGTCATCTGCCGGCATTATCCGAACGGCGGCGGCGTCTACGCCAGCGTCCGCCATCGCTCCGAGATCATCTCGATCGTGGGCGCATTTCTGCTCATTGCGGACTATATCGTGACGGCAGCTGTCAGCGCCCTCTCCGCTTTCCTATATCTTGGAGTGCCTCACCCAGAGATTTTTGCCGCTGGCTCCATCGCGATTATCGGGGCACTGAATTACTTTGGTCCCAAACATACCGGCGGTGCCGCTATCCTTGTTGCTATTCCCACGTTCATTGTGGTTGGTCTGCTCGGTCTCCTAGCTATTCCCCATCTGGGAGACGCAGTGATTCACACGCAACCTCTTCATGACGGCTTTCTTCATAATTGGAATGCTTTCGTAGCTATTGTTCTGGCGCTTTCAGGCGTCGAGGCGATCGCCAACTCGACGGGTGTGATGAAGCTCAATCCGGGCAGCACGCTTGAAAAGCCGAATGTTTCCAAGACCGCCAACAAAGCCATTATCGTCGTAATGCTGGAGGTCTGTCTCTTTACGGCCCTGTTGGGCCTGGCCATGGCGGCGCTTCCGGGAATGGTTGTGGCCAATGGAGAAGTCAACGCCCCCGGTGCCGAGGGGGTTCGCGATTACATGCTCCGCTACATGGCCCAGATCTTTGCAGGCAATCTCTTTGGGCCTATCATCGGACACATTGCGGCCTGGACTGTCAGCATCGTTTTCGGTGTCCTTCTGCTAAGTGCCGTGAACACGTCGATCGTGGCGCTAAGCGGAATTTCTTTCCTGATGGCCCGCGACCAGGAGATGCCGCCGATCTTTGCAAAGCTGAACTCCTTCGGTGTCCCGAATGCGGGCCTTTTCTTCGCCGTCCTTGTGCCTGCAGGTTTAGTCATCGCTGTGAGCGACATGTCGGGTCTTGCTGATCTCTATGCGGTAGGCGTGGTGGGAGCCATTGCGGTAAACCTTGGGGCAACTAGCACGGACTGGAAGCTTGCCCTAAAAAATCACGAGCGCGCACTCATGTTCGTGACCTTTGTGATCATGGCAGTGATTGAGATCTCCCTCTTCATCGACAAGCCGAATGCCAGGATCTTTGCCTTCACGGTGCTAGCTATTGGCCTGGTGCTCCGCGGTCTAGCCAAGGAAAGCGCGGAACGAAAGGCCAAGGCAGCACAAGAGGCGGCCCTGGAGGCGGCCGTTCTTGCCATGGAGAGTGGAGGCAAGACTTCCACGACAATAATAGCCAGCGAGCCTGCTAATGCATCGTTGACGAAAATTCCTACTGCCACCGGAACGGCCACGGCGCCGGTACCTGTTCCGAAAGTCTACAATGGCCCCATCCTCGTTGCAGTCAGAGGTAAAGGGCGCACTCTAGATTTTGCTGTCAAGGAAGCCGCTGAAAACGGCCAGCCTCTCTATGTTCTTTTCGTCCGTGAACAGCCGGTTATCGCGCCGGGTGATCGGCGCAGGAAATGGACCGAGGACAAGCAAGCCCGTGAGACCTTCGAATCATTAAAAGACAAGGGGCTGGGTGAGACCATTATCCCCTGCTACGCCGTGAGTGATGCTCCGGCTCATACCATCGCCGATCTTGCCTCCACGATCGGAGCGGAGCGGGTCCTGCTCGGCGCTCCCCAGCGGAACACTCTACTCCATGTACTGCGAGGGAATATCATCCGCGAGGTGGCATCGCTTCTGCCGGATGATATTTATCTTTTGGTCTGCGTGTAAGCTTTCTAGGGCCAACCCATGATTGTCGAACGACTCAAATACATTATCTGGGCAGCGGACACCACCCGAGCCGTTACCTTCTACACCACGGTCTTCGGTGGGAAAGTGATCCGAGAGAATTCAGCGGTGACCGATATCGAGGTCGCTGGCGGCATCATTGGCATCCATGGCGGCGGCGAGGGAAAACGCACCTGGACCGGAATGAGCTTTCAGGTGGCCGATGTCATCGAAAGTGCCGCGGAGATCGTCGCTGCGGGTGGGCAGTTGCTGCGTGAACCGCAACCTGAGAATGGGGAACCGCCGCACCTGGCGATGTGTGTGGATACTGAGGGCAATGAAATTATGCTCTCCCGCAAGAGAGGCTAATTCATCTCGACACGTTGGAACGGTTCAGACGAAATCGTTGCCCCTCCTATGAATGGAACATCCAGATCAATAATGATGTAAAAAGTCAGGCAGATCACTCCAGTTAGTACGATGGTAAGAATGGCTTGAAGCCAGAAGTTTTGAGCTTCAAAGAGATAAGAAAGGCCGACGGTGGCAACGGCGCCAACCAGTAGAACCAACCAAAGAACTGGAGGAAGGCTGGATGAGGAGTCATCAATGCGCGATGCTCTTAGGCTGTTCATAGCAGTGAGACATTCGATTGAGGTGTGGAAGAAATCTTTTTCCTGATCGTTACTCGGTTTAAAGCGCAAATACGCTTCTCCTATTTTCTGCAGTCCTTGAATCGTTCTCGGGCTGGCCTCTCCCTTTTCCAAGCACTTCCACTCATCATTCACCAAGGAATCGCGATAATTGCGAAGGAGTTGTTGAAGGTCCCCATGCGTCGGTTGAGGGAATGCCTTGGTCACGAAATAGAGATCTCGGAGATAACGTGCTTCCTGGACGAGATTCGTAGAGGTTGTGGAATAGGCCTGCCAAGTCGCGGTGAACACGAAGGCCAAAAAAATGCCATAGACAGTTCCCAGCGTGCTGAAAAAAGGTCCTGTGACGTCATGACTCTGCTTGAGAAAACGCAAGGGGACCGCTTTTCTGAAAAGATAGAGTCCAATGAGCGAGAGGAACATGGGTGGGAGCACGCACAATGCCAACAACTCCACCATGGAAAGATCGAAGCAAAGAGACTGCTCCAGACTCATGGCGCCTATCATGAAAATGTCTAGGCTTTCGCGTAGAGCTCGGCTCCTTTATCGGCGAACTCCTTAGACTTTTCAGCCATTCCGGCTTTCAAGGCCTCTTCTTCAGCGAGGCCTTTCTCAGCGGCATAACGGCGAACATCTTCACTGATTTTCATCGAACAGAAGTGGGGGCCGCACATGGAGCAGAAGTGTGCTGACTTGGCTCCCTCCTGCGGAAGCGTCTCATCGTGGAACTCACGGGCGGTGATCGGGTCGAGACCGAGGTTGAACTGATCCTCCCAGCGGAACTCGAAGCGGGCCTTGGAGAGGGCGTTATCGCGGTACTGGGCGCCGGGGTGGCCTTTGGCAAGGTCGGCGGCGTGAGCGGCGATCTTGTAGGTGATGACTCCATCCTTCACATCCTTCTTGTTCGGCAGGCCGAGGTGTTCCTTCGGGGTGACGTAGCAGAGCATAGCGCAGCCGTACCAGCCGATCATGGCGGCGCCGATGCCGCTGGTGATGTGGTCGTAGCCTGGGGCGATGTCGGTGGTGAGCGGGCCCAGCGTGTAGAAGGGGGCCTCGTGGCACCACTCGAGCTGTTTGGCCATATTCTCCTCGATCATGTGCATCGGGACGTGGCCGGGTCCTTCGTTCATGACCTGCACCCCTTTGGCCCAGGCGCGCTCGGTAAGTTCCCCTTGCACCTTGAGTTCACCGAACTGGGCCTCGTCGTTGGCATCGGCTACGGAACCGGGACGGAGACCGTCGCCGATGGAGAAGCTGACATCGTAGGCGGCCATGATGTCGCAGATATCATCCCAGTGCGTGTAGAGGAAATTCTCCTGGTGATGGGCGAGACACCACTTCGCCATGATGGAGCCACCGCGGCTGACGATGCCGGTCATGCGCTTGGCGGTGAGTGGGACGAAGCGGAGGAGGACGCCGGCGTGGATCGTGAAGTAATCAACTCCCTGCTCGGCCTGCTCGATGAGTGTGTCACGGAAGATCTCCCAGGTGAGGTCCTCGGCCTTGCCATTCACTTTTTCCAGAGCCTGGTAGATCGGGACGGTGCCGATCGGGACGGGGGAGTTACGCAGGATCCATTCCCGGGTAGCATGGATGTTCTTGCCGGTGGAGAGATCCATGACGGTATCGCCTCCCCACTTGGTGGCCCAGCGCATCTTCTCGACTTCTTCCTCGATCGAGGAAGCGACGGCGCTGTTCCCGATGTTGGCGTTGATCTTCACTAGGAAGTTGCGTCCGATGATCATCGGCTCCAGCTCGGGATGATTGATATTGGCTGGGATGATGGCTCGTCCCGCAGCCACCTCGGAGCGGACAAACTCAGGTGTGATCTCTGCAGGAATACGCTGAGGGAAGCGTGCGAAAATCGATGGCGTGTAGGGGCTTCCGGAGAGTTGACCCGATCCCGAGTGCTGCTTATCCAACTCATTACGGGCAATGTCACCAGAGAGGTCGGAGAGTGTTGTCTGCTGGGCGCGGCCCATGTTCTCGCGGATGGCGATGAACTCCATCTCCGGGGTGATGATTCCCTGCCGGGCGTACCAGAGTTGAGTGACAGGATGCCCTGCGGAAGCACGGAGTGGCTTACGCTTGCTACCGGTGAGGCCTGGGAACTCGATCAGGCGGTTTCGCTCGGAGGAGCTGGCATACTCGGCGTGCTTGCCTGAGAGGTAACCGTTGTCCATTGGTTGCACTTCGCGGCCCTCATAGGAGGCAACATCCCCACGCTTCTCGATCCATGAAGAGCGGAGCGCCGGTAGACCCTCCGAAGAGTCACCGTCGAACTCGGGATCTCCCCACGGGCCACTGCAATCATAGACGCGGACAGGAGCATTCGGCTCCAACTCTCCGGAGAAGCTCTTGGTAGGAGAGAGGGCAATCTCCCTCATCGGGACGCGCACCTCGGTGTGGATAGCTCCTTCCACATAGACGCGGCTGCTGGCAGGAAGCGCATCGGTGCTCTGTGGTTCGTCGGATGCGGTAAGGGATTCGTTGGGAGCAATCATTGGAAGAGGAGTTTAGGCTGAAGGTTATTAGACTGTTAGGAAGAGAAGAAAAAAGGAATAGGTGAAGGAAAAGAAAGGGCCACGCGTGGTGTGCACGGCGCGGCCTGAGTCTTCTCCCTGACCTGCGTCAGGTTCAAAGGGTCGTCCGTTATGTCCCGGACCTCTCAGCCAGCTGGCTCCCCCGCATGTGGAATATCAATTCAGAATAAGCGACTCGCGCCCCGGGTCAACGAATCAAAGCATCCGTTCCAGGAAAGAGGCCCGGTCAAAGAGGTTGAGATCTCCGACTTGTTCGCCTGTTCCTATGAAGCGGGGAGTAATGCCTGTCTCCCGGGCGATCGCCACGGCGACGCCCCCCTTCCCGGAACCATCTAGCTTAGTAAGGATCAAACCGGTGAGAGGGGTGGCGGCATGGAATTCCCTAGCCTGCACGACCGCATTGCTCCCAGTCGTGGTGTCAGCCACGAGAAAAACTTCATGGGGTGCATTCGGGTCGATCTTGCCCAGAGAGCGTTTCATTTTCGCAAGCTCCTGCATCAGATTCGACTTAGTATGGAGGCGGCCAGCGGTGTCACAGATGAGAAAGTCAGATTTCAGGCGCTTTGCCTTGGCAAGGGCATCGTGACAAAGAGCCGCAGGATCGGCTCCGTACTCACTGCTCACTACCTCAATACCAAGGCGCTCACCCCAGGCCTTGAGTTGCTCAACAGCCGCTGCACGGAAGGTGTCGGCCGCGCAGAGGAGGACCGCGTGATCCCGTGACTTCAGTAGTGCCGCAAGCTTGGCGCTGCTGGTGGTCTTGCCGGTGCCATTGACCCCTACCATGAGGATCACAACGGGGCCTTCCGAGCCGGCAGGCAAGGGGCTGAGATCTTCTCCTTTCTCCGGAAGATATTTTGCTGCCTCCTCACGGGCGGCCTCCAGGACATTCTCGGAATGGAGGCTCAGGCCTTTGCTGCGCAGCGATTCGAGGATGGCGGTCGCTGTGGGCGCCCCCAGATCGGATTGCCAGAGTGCGGCCTCGACCTCTTCCCAATCCACAGCCTGATGGGAGCCCGTGATGCGTCCAAGGACGTTTTTTAGCCATCCAGCCATCAGTCAGATGAGGGCTCTTCGGACTCGATCTCCTCGCCAACGCTCGTCGAGGCAGGGGTGCGGTCCGGGCGCTGGAGCGTTGACTTGATCTTGTCTAAGACCCCGTTCACAAAACGTCCCGATTCCTCAGTGCCATACTTCTTGGCAATGTTGATGGCCTCGTTAATCGAGACTACGGGAGGAATTTCGGCGCAAAAAAGCATCTCGTGAATCGCCAATCGGAGGATGTTGCGGTCAACGGCTGAGAGACGCTCCAGCTCGTAGTTCTGGCTGTGCTCGCGCAGTTTGATGTCGATCTCAGCGGAATGCTCGAGCAGGCCGCTCACCAGGCCTTCACAGAATCGGCGAGCCGAAGGACTAAGTCCCCGGAAGGCATAGAAATCCTCGAGGTCGGAAACACCCGCACCACCGCCCTGATCGCGCTGGTAGAGAAACTGAATGGCGGCCTCGCGGCCTTCGCTTCGTACGCCCATGATAACTCAGGTTCCGGATGTCGTGAGGGCGGCAGAGGCACGGATAACCTCGATGGCGGCGCGTGCAGCCTCGGTACCACGGTTACTCTCGCTGCCCAGGCAGCGCTCCCGAGCCTGCTCTTCGTTCTGAAGCAGAAGTACGCCGTGAATAATCGGGACGCTGGACTCTATCGACATTCGGCAGAGTGCATCGCTCACGGAAGCGGCTATCAAGTTGGCATGAGCGGTCTCACCCTGAAAAATGACCCCGAGACAAATAACAGCATCGGGTTTGTTTTTTTGGATAAGCTGGCCGGCCAGATAGGGAATCTCAAAGGATCCCGGTGCATAAACGACTTGCGTCTTTGACTCTGGCTCAATCAAGGCGATTTCTTCGAGTGCCTTGGACAGCATCGGCTCCACAAATTCCCCATTGTACCGGCTTGCTACGATCGAAATGCGGTTCGCGGCTTTGAACCCCATTCTGGGTCTAGGTGTAAGTGGCTTAAGCATCTGGGAAAGAATGAAGGCTAAAGGATGAATTATGAAGGCTAAAGGGGATTTGAGGGATCGGTAATAGGGAGATTCGAAAGGAGTGTTCTCCCGACCCCCTATTTCCTAGAACCTATCGCCTAGATCATATGCCCGAGCTTCTTCTTCTTCGTAGAGAGATAGCGCGCGTTGTGCCGGTTGGGCTCAGAGCTGATAGTGACACGTTCGATGATCTCCATGCCGTAACCTTCAAGCCCAACGACCTTTCTAGGGTTATTCGTGAGAAGACGAATCTTGGTGACTCCGAGATCAGCTAGGATCTGGGCGCCCGTTCCGTAATCACGGAGGTCGGCCGGGTAGCCGAGGCGCTCGTTTGCCTCGACGGTATCGAGTCCTTCTTCCTGAAGCTTATAAGCATGGATCTTTGCCGGCAGTCCGATCCCCCTGCCCTCCTGACGCATGTAGACAAGGACGCCATGCCCGCTCTCGGCTATCTGAGCCAATGCACGGTGTAACTGGCTACCGCAATCACAACGGCGAGAACCGAAGACGTCGCCTGTGAGGCATTCACTGTGGACGCGCACAAGTGCAGGCTTCTTGGGATCGATAGGTCCCTTCACCAGGGCCAGGTGATGATGGTTATCCACCTCGGCTCGATAGAGGAACATCTTGAAATCACCAAAATCCGTCGGCATCTCGATCTCCTGTTCCCTACGGACGAGCTTCTCGCTCTTACGGCGGTAGGCGATGAGATCTCTGATCGAGCAGATCCTGAGACCATGCTTCTTCTTGAACTTCAAGAGATCTGGCAGGCGCGCCATTGAACCGTCCTCATTCAGGATCTCGCAAATGACACCCGATGGGTCGAGTCCCGCAAGTCGTGCCAAGTCGACTCCCGCCTCGGTGTGACCGGCCCGTTTGAGGACTCCCCCCTCCGCGGCCTGAAGTGGGAAAAGGTGTCCCGGTTGGCGGAGATCCTTCGAGCTAGCTGTGGGATTTGCCAAAACCTTGATCGTCGCCGCGCGGTCGCGGGCGCTGATGCCGGTGGTTGTGCCGTGGGAGGCGTCGACCGAGACGGTGAAGTCGGTGGCGTGGAGTTCCCGATTATGAGCCACCATGCGCTGGAGTCCCAGATGGGCCGCCCGATCCTCGGTGATGGGAACACAGATGAGTCCCCTCCCGTGGGTCGCCATGAAATTCACTGCCTGTGGCGTGACCTTGGAGGCAGCCATGACGAGATCACCTTCATTCTCACGATCCTCGTCATCGGTGACGATGACCATGCGCCCCCTGCGGATCTCGTCGATCACATCGGCAATGGAATCAAAGGCAGAGGATTTGATGCCTTTGTTGAAAACTCTTTTTTTAGGAGCTTTTCCTGGCTTCACAGGCGATTTTTTCATGCAAGGGAGGGGGTATCTTGAAGCATGGCCGGATCAAGGGTGGTGCGTCGCGCGATCCATCCGCCACCGATAACGCGATCGCCGTCATAGAAGACGGCGGCTTGTCCCGGGGTGACGGCACGCAGAGGCTGGAGGGGGCGGATAACGGCGGTATCATTCTCCCCTGCGGTCACTTCGGCCAAGTCTCCCGAGTGACCATGGCGGACTTTCACCGAAAGTCTCCGTGGGGTTGAGGGTGCTTCTCCATGCCAATTGGTCCGATTGACAAGGAACTCCTCGCAAAGCAAGTCCTCCTCCCCTCCCAGGACGACACGGCCGCTTGAGGCGTCGATATCGATGACATACCGAGGAGTTCCTGCCCCTCCTGGAAGACCTTTGCGCTGACCGATCGTGAAGAGTTCTATGCCATCATGCGGCCCGATGTGATTGCCCTGCATGTCGTAAAAACCGCCCGGCTGAAACGTCTCGCCGCGATCTGTGAAACGATCTTTGAGGAAGGCCTTGTAATCCTTGCCCGGCACGAAGCAGATCTCCTGACTATCCTCCTTGTCGGCGACCTTGAGGCCCAGCTTGCGGGCGATGCTCCGGATCTCCTCTTTGGTGAGGGAACCGAGAGGGAAAAGAGCTCGTGCGAGCTGCTCCCGTCGTAGACTGAAGAGGAAGTAGGACTGATCCTTCTTGGGATCGAGTCCTTTACGGAGGATTGGGGCCCTCTGCTTGTCATCTTTATCCTCGGGATGCTCAACGGAGGCATAATGGCCCGTGGCTATGTAGGCCGCGCCCAGGGCGGTCGCCTTGTCCCAGAGGTTGCCAAACTTCAGCTTCTCGTTGCACATGACACAGGGGTTCGGTGTACGCCCGGCCTTATACTCATCGGCAAAGTAATCGATTACCAACCGCTCGAAGGGCACGGCTTCATCGATTACGTAATGGGGCACTCCCAGCGCATGGGCCACGCCACGGGCATCCGCGATCGCTTGGGGGCCGCAGCACTTGTCCTCCGCGCGGGACATGCAATCCTGCGGCCAGAGCTTCATGGTGACGCCGATGACCTCCCATCCCTGCTCCTTCAGCAGATAGGCAGCAACGCTGGAGTCCACTCCTCCGCTCATTCCAACGACGACGCGTCGGGATTCGGATGATGGTGCAGGTGTTGTCATGGAATCAGGCTGTCGGGAGGGGAAAACTTAGCCGCTCTGTGATGAAGCGTCAACGAATGGGGTTCTCTGTCTGGTTTCTCTCCGGTTCGGGAGAATTGCCAAAAAAAAGGCCCCGGAGTTTCCTCCGGGGCCTTTTGAAGTGTTCTTATTCTAAGAGATTCTTAGAAGATGAAGCGGAGACCAGCGCGGGTAAGGCTCTCGTTGAGACCGTTGTTACCGTAGAGGTAACGGGAATCAGCGAAGAGACCGATGCCACGGTTGATGCGGTACTCAAGACCACCACCAACGTTACCGTTGCCCTGGCTCTGAGTTCCCCAGGTTGCACCGCCGCCAACGAGGGCGTAAGGAGCAAGGTGGAGGCTCTCGATTGGGAGACGAGCGATCAAGTTACCCTGAGTGCTGTTGTAGGTGTGGCCGTTGCCGTTGAGGCTGGTGAGGGTATCGTCAATGCCGATACCGAAATACTTCGTGAAGAAGTAGTTCAGGCCGAGACCGCCGCCGAAGCCGTTAACAGATCCGCCATTGTAGCGACCTGCTGCACCGGCTGCGAATACGTCGAGCTGGACTTCACCGGCACGGAAGAGATCTTCCTGAGGGGCGACGACAACTTTCTTGGAGGAGACTGCGGAACCTGCGAACGAGGTCGCGGCGGTAGCAATCACAACTGCGAGGAGTGTAAGTGTTTTGTTCATTTAGTTTTGGTTTATGGTTGTACTGACACGTTGAGTGGTAGGAGCTGTGCACAAAGTTGTCAATAGATTAGTCGGGTGTTTTTCCCTGCTTTCTATGTGACCGGAGGTGAATAAGTACTTTGCTTAGTCGAGAGGAATCTTCACCGCTTCATATTCTCCCTTGAAGAGATGCGATGACTTGGTACGCTTCGCCCTCATCGCCAGTATAGCTCAGCGGTAGAGTAGGGGACTCATAAGCCCTTGGTCGCAGGTTCGAATCCTGCTACTGGCACCAATCGACTATCCATCGTACCCACTCAAGACACCCAACACCTTTCCTATGGCAACAAGCAAAGTAGTAGTCAAAAAAAGCAACTCCGAACTCAAGCGCAAGCGCCAGACCATCAAGCGCGAGGCCCGCAATACCAGCGTCCTGAGCCGTCTTAAGACCGAAGAGAAAAAACTACGTGCCGCACTCCATGCAGGTGTCGATGAGGTGACAGCCCTCTTCCAGAACTTTTCCTCTGCTCTTGATAAGGCCGCCAAGAAAGGGGCTATCCACAAGAATGTCGCTTCCCGCAAGAAGAGCCGACTGAACACCCGCATTGCCAAAGGAGCCAAGCAGATCGAGGCGCCCAAGAAGAAGACCGCGGTCAAGAAGGTGGTCACCAAGACCAAGGCGAAACTAAAGCCAAAGAAGTAAACCGTTTCAGAACAGCCTTCCTTTTTTTAGGCCCGACTTCCCGAACAGGGGAGTCGGGCTTTTCTTTTTTGCGCGGCACTCTCTTGAAAAAGGTGCATCCTGCGTAAAGAGGCGGAAATCAAACCACTGCAGGAGAATCTTATCCGGCCTTCTTACTTTCCTGATTTTTTGCCGATCCCGATTTGAATACCTTGATGATCCGGTCGACTGCGGCTTGAGAAGTCATCCCGTATTTTTCACGGAGGATGGGGAGGGAGCCATGTTCGATGAACTGGTCTGGCCACCCCACGCGGACAAGCGGCGTGGTGATACCGACATCGGAGAGGTGTTCCGCCACAGCGGAGCCGAAGCCTCCCGTGAGGGCGTGGTCCTCCAGGGTGCAAAGAACCTTCGAGCCTCGGGCAAAGAACTCTAGCGTTCCCGTATCAAGCGGCTTGATCCAGCGTGGATTAATGACGGCCGCCTCGATCCCCTGCTTCTCCAGCAGATCGGCCGCTTCCAGCGCCACCTCGCAGAAGTTTCCCAATCCGAAGAGCGCCACATCCGTTCCATGGCGCAGGACCTCGGCCTTGCCGATCTCGAGCAGCTTCGGTGTTGTCTTAGGAATGGCTCCCGTGCCTGCACCCCTGGGATAACGGATCGCGATGGGCCCCTCGTGGTGGTTGGCCATCGTCCAGAGCATGTCGACGAATTCCTCCTCGTCCTTTGCCTGCATCGCAATCACTCCCGGAATGCTTTTCAGGTAGGCAATGTCGAAGAGACCATGGTGCGTCGGTCCGTCATCGCCCGACAGGCCGGCACGGTCCATGCAGAGCGCCACGTTGAGATTTTGCAGAGCAATGTCGTGGACGATCATGTCAAACGCCCGCTGCATGAACGTTGAGTAGATCGTCAGGAAGGGCTTCATCCCCCGGGTCGCCATGCCTGCCGCGAAGAGGGCCGCGTGCTCCTCGGCGATGCCGACATCGTAGAAGCGGTCGGGATGGCGCGACGCAAACTGGGAGAGCCCCGTGCCGGTTGGCATCGCCGCGGTGATGGCAACGATCTTGCGGTTGTGATCGGCAAAGTCCGAGAGAGTCTTGCCAAAGATTTCCGAATAGGTAGGGGAGGTGCCAGCCATTGTCTCTCCCGTCTCCTGCTGATATTTGCCGAGTCCATGGAACTTGTCGGGCATGGCAAGCGCGGGGGCGTATCCTTTACCCTTCTTGGTCAGGATATGCAGGATGACCGGTTCGTTTTGGGTCTTGAGAAATTCGAAGGTCCGGATCAGCAGTGGGATGTCATGGCCGTCGATCGGACCGAAGTAGCGAAGCCCCAGATCCTCGAAAATAACTCCCGGGAGCAGGATCTGCTTCACACCCGCCTCGATCTTGTGGGCGAGATGGCGCGCTGTCTTCCCCCCGATCCATTCCACGAACTTGGCCGTCTGGTCGTGAAGTTGAGCGTAGGCCGGGCTGGTGGCGATGCGGTTGAGATGCTCGGCAATGGCGCCGGTGTTCTTGGAGATCGACCACTCGTTGTCGTTAAGAATAACGATGAAGCGTTTGGTGGTCTCCGCGACATTGTTGAGTGCCTCATAGCTGATCCCGCAGGTGAAGGCAGCGTCACCGGCAACAGCCACCACATGTTCCTGGCCACCATTCATGTCGCGCGCAGCCGCCATGCCAAGCGCCGCGGAAAGCGCCGTTCCGGCATGACCCGCACCGTAGCAGTCGTGCTCGCTCTCGGTGCGTAGCAGGAATCCGTTGAGTCCCCCGTGCTGGCGCATGGTCGCCAAGCGGTGCCGGCGACCTGTCAGCATTTTGTGGATGTAACCCTGATGGCTGACATCAAAGAGGATCTTGTCCGTCGGTGTTTGGAACACCCGATGGAGCGCGATCGAGAGTTCGACAACGCCGAGGTTCGGCCCAAGATGTCCTCCCGTTTCGGAGAGCGACTCGATCAATTCTTCCCGGATCTCCTGTGCGAGCGCAGGTAGGGCGCTCTCCGGGAGTTTTTTTAGTTCGGCTGGGGAATCAATGCCATCCAGCAGGCGTTTGGCAGGATCGTGACTCACGATTCCTCGAAGGGCTTGAGTTCCGTTTCCCCATGGCTGTTTCGCGTGATGATTTCTATCCGCTTCTCGGCCGCGTCGAGTTTCTCCCGGCAGATCTGGAGCAACTTCATCCCCTCTTCGTAGCGCTCGATAAGCGTCTCCAGGGGAGGAGGAGTCTGCTCGATCTCCTCCACGATGCTCTCAAGGCGACCAAGCGAGCCCTCGATGGATGTTTCGACGGTAGTATTGTCTTTCACGGACGTGGTTGGAGTGAAAGGTCTTAAGTGAAGTCCTAAGCCTTACTGGGACGATTTGCGCGCCCACCGCTCGGTGTCGGCATACAGGATGCATTCCCCGTCAATCGGCAGCGGAGTGAAGCTCTTAAGCAGAAAGTCATTAATATTCACCGTCCGCATGATGACGGGGCCCCAGTCTTTGTAAGAACCCTTGAGGAGAGAGATAAAGGACTCACCTGCAGAGACTGGAGTTAGATAGAGGCCGACGATCGGCGAGCCAAGGCTTCCGAAATCGGAGATCTGGTTGAACTGCCGGACTGTTTCCGGAATCAGCAGGCACTTCCTGTTGGCGTACCAGGCAACTGCCCAAGGCATGTCCGAGGAGAGGAGTTCTTGGGGCTTGAACCAGTTTTGAAGGACCGAAATGAAGGGGGGCACATAAGGGGGCCACTGGATGCGTGCCTGCTGTCCGGTTAGCAGGGTGAGGATCATCGGGATTCCGGAAATTAGGAAAATTGCGGTCAGGAAGGCGATCCGGAGCGCCTTCAGGCTGATATTAAGCCTGTTCCAAAGCACCAGGATAAAAGCCATTCCGAAGAGGATGAAAATGGGGATAAAAATCACGTGCAGCTGGTTGCCCGACACTGCTCCCTTCACACCGAAGAGTGCCATGCCCAGTGTGAGCCCGATCCACATGATCAGAATCACCCATCGCCAGACCGCGGCGACTGGATTCTTGAACGGATGAAGAAGCGAGATAAAGAAGGCGACGACGGTGATGTTGAGTCCGAGGTACTCCCAGAGATGCGATGCCTGATCGAGAAGGCCAGACTTGATCTTGGTTGCCATGCCTCCGCCCAGGGTCAGTCCGGTATTCACTCCACGCATGACAGACTGCTCTGTAACGCCCGCTCCCGCCAATGCCATGTAGATAGAGAGGCCGAATGGGTTGCCGCAGACAGAATAGTTGCGAAGCAGCCAGGGAAGCACTGTCAGCAGATAAATGAGAAAGGGGACGAGAAAGGTCACAACCCGCGACCGGAATGCAAAAAGGCAGAAAGCCAAAAATCCCGGAACCAAGAAGAAGGTGACTCCATGGGTCAAGGACATCAGGCCGAGACTGAAGGCAGCGCCCCCGAGCCAGGCATAGACTGTGAGTCGGTTCTCTTCTTCCTCCGCATTCAGGGCCTTCAGTGCACAGAGACAGACTAATCCGAATAGCACGATCAGGAGAAGCTGGGGCAGTCCTGCCAGGGCATACTGCCAGAGGAGGTCGGTCACGAGAAGGAGTCCCGCTCCGATCAGGGCTAGTGTCCTATCAAAGAGTAGCTTGCCAACAAAATACCAGACCAGAACGCCAAGCAGGAGAAAGACGATGCCGAGTGCCGCAATGGCCCTGTCGCCCATGCTAAGTATGTCCGTCGATTCCATCGCAATTCTTTTCTTTACCGTAAACAGAGCCGCCGCCTCTGCTAGCGGGTAAAGAGGGGCACTGTAGAAATCAGGGAAATTGCCGGAGGGAACCTTGCGGGCCGTGTCCGTGAGTTGACGAATGGCCAGCGGGCGGATGTAGCGGGTCGTGAACCCCTCCCCCGAGATGAGTGACCGAGCAATCTGGGCCTGATCCATCGCCTGCTCAGTGCCCAGTCCCTTGAACTGCATCAAGAAATAAATCGTGCAGAGCCCTATCACGACGGCGGCAATCATGCCGATCTTGAGTACCTGGGCAATAAGGCCGGAATCGATGTCACGTACTGTTTCCTGGAGTGCCATAGGTTAGAGCAATGAGTTAGTTTTAGGATTTCGTGATGCCAAATTGAGAGAGATGACGATGGAGGGTGCGACGGCTAATGCCGAGCTTTTTTGCCGCCATTGTGCGATTCCCAGCGCACTCTTCCAGGGCTTTGTGAATCGTCGCGGCCTCAATTCTGGCAAGGTTCATTTCATTCTCCCCGGAAGCAGATCCTGCGAGAACGTGAAGAGATGAAGGGAGATCTCCCAGCTTGAGTTCACTACCATTTCCTAACACCACGGCATGCTCTACAGCGGCGCGAAGTTCACGGATATTACCGGGCCATGCATGAGTCTCAAGCGCAGCAATGGCGTCGCGAGTGAAGAGCCTCTCAGGCTTGTCATGCTCCTTGGCCATTTCCTTGAGAAAGGCACTCGTGAGCAGGGGAATATCTTCCGGGTGACTCCGTAGAGGAGGCATCATGAGAGGCACCACATTCAACCGGAAGAACAGATCTTCACGGAATGTTCCGTCGCTCACCATGGCCGCCAGATCCTTGTTGGTTGCAGCGATCAGTCGCACTTCGGAGTTCAGGGTCTGGTTGCCCCCGACTCTCTCGAAGCTCTTCTCACCAAGCACTCGCAGAATCTTGACCTGAACGGTGGGGTCGATTTCGCCGATCTCATCAAGGAAAAGAGTGCCGCCGGCAGCCTGTTCGAAGCGCCCGATCCTGCGCTCCCCTGCGCCGGTGAAGGCACCCTTCTCATGGCCGAAGAGCTCGCTCTCCAGAAGCTGGGGGGAAAGTGAGGCGCAATGGACGGCCACAAACGGCTTCTCAGCCCGGTTGCTCAGGGCATGGATCGCCTGAGCAGCAACTTCCTTACCCGTTCCGCTCTCCCCTTGAATGAGAACGGTAGCCTTGCTGGGTGCCACCTGCCTGATGGTCTCGAAGACCCTTTCCATCACCGGGGAGCGACCGATCATTCTGTCGGGTGTCCGCGTTTTGCGCACTTCCTGACGGAGTTCTAGATTCTCCGCTTGCATGGTTCTTTCGCGTAGGGCACGCCGGATCAGCATTTCCAAACGGTCGATATTCACCGGCTTGGTCACAAAATCATAGGCCCCCTGCTTCATGGCTTCCACGGCGGTATCTACCGATCCGTAAGCTGTCATCATAATGCAGATCGGCGGATCGGAGCGCTTCAGAATCTTCTTCATCAGATCCATGCCGTTGTCGGCGCCGATCTTCAGATCGGTGAGGACCAGATCGGGAGGGTCTGCCTCCATCAAGGCCAAAGCCCCTGCTTCATCAGCCGCCAGTGAGACATCAAAGCGCTCTTCCAGCACGGCTCTCAACCCATCGCGCGTGTTCTTTTCATCGTCGACAATCAGGATGGTCTGCTTCATAGA
Organism: Chthoniobacterales bacterium; assembly: GCA_026461395.1. Taxonomy (GTDB): domain Bacteria; phylum Verrucomicrobiota; class Verrucomicrobiia; order Chthoniobacterales; family UBA6821; genus UBA6821. The sequence goes on from JAPJNA010000048.1 coordinate 53,275, forward strand.
AGGAGAGACAGATTGTCGCAATCATCCCAGTTTTACAATCTTTACTCTTTAGATCCCGCTGAATAGTCAGTTAGCAACTGGGGCAAAGCGTCCCGATAGCTTGGAAATTGAGGAATCCATCCGGCGGAGCGAAGCTTAGCATTGCTGATCCGCTTGGAGGTCCAGCCCCGCTTTCTATTGAGATCAGCCGCTCCCTCCGGGGGTAGCGATTGGCGCTGGGTCTCTGCTATCCATCCATAGACCTCGCGTTGGGTGGCCGGCATATTATCGGTCACGTTGTACACCTCCGGAGTAACCGAGAAGTCTCCCAATCGTGCTAAGGCGACGGCGGCATCATCCCGATGAATCTGGTTGATCCAACGGTGCCCCCCATCCTCCAAAATGGCCTCGCCTGCCAGAAATTTCCGGAGCAGCACAGAGCGGCCCGGGCCATAGATCCCCGAAAGACGAGCAACACTCCCTCCTGATGCCAGTGCGATCTGTTCAGCTTCCAAAAGAATGCGCCCAGTATCGCGATCGGGGGCCGCTTCTGATTCCTCGGTAACCCAGGCTCCATCGGTTTGTCCGTAGACCGAGGTGCTACTGACAAAAATCATCCTGCCCGGCTTCCAACTCTCCTGCACACGGCGGAGACCATCGCGGTAGACTGCAGCATAGGCCTCGACTCCACCTCGGCCAGAGCTGACGCAGTAGATGGCCAAGGGAACATTTTGAACCTGAGGGGTCAGAGCTTCGACCGAGGCAGGGTCGGTGACATCACAGGCAGCAGATCGGAAAGACCTGTTTGATAGCGCGCCCAGTGAGTCGTTACTATGAACCAAGCCTAGAACATTCCTGCCTTGGGCCGAAAAAAAATCGGCCGCGGCCTCCCCTAGGAAGCCGCAGCCGATGATAAGAACTTCAGGATTCACTCCGTGGGAGTGGAAAGCAGTTCGGAGATCAGCTCAGGACAAAGCGGATCTTGGCCTTGGCGCGCTTAGCGCTGGCCTTGGCTTTGCGCTTTGTGCGCTGAGTCGGAGTCTCGAAGGCGCGCAGACGGCGCACCTCGTCGAGGACACCCTCGGTCTCGAGTTTGGTCTTAAGGCGCTTGAGAGCGCGATCGATTGGTTCGCCCTTACGGACAATAACTTCCGGCATAATTAATTCACCTGCTTTCCTTTGTGGGGTGTGAATCCTCCTTCATAAGGGCGGTGCGGTCAAGCTCCTCTTTTCATCAAGAGATTATCGAAAAAATGATTGTTTGCCCTTTCAATCACCACGGCGCTGAAAGGCTTAGGTGCGGGTCTCGCGGATCTGACGTCTCAGGATGAAGAAAAGGACCACGAAGATCGCCCAACTGGAGAGGATCATGACGGCGGAGTTGAACCAAAGCAGGGGGATGGAGACGCCGCAGTATTGCTTCATCGGCCCGAAAAAGACATTCGGGTGCCGGTTGTCACGATAGTCCGCCTGCTCCATCTCCGCCTTGGAGACCAGATCGAGTACCTTCTGGTTGGTGTAGAGCTGTTCGGCAGTGACGCCTCCTTCACTCCCGACGATTTCCTCGCGCTTCAACGTAGCCCCCGCGATCACCCGGTCAATGCGGGTCATCCTCTTGGCGAGTTCATCCGGATTGGTTGCCTGCAGACCGCTCAGGATCGCCAGAAGATCCTTGAGGTCGTCGAGACGATCTTCCTGGGCATCGGTCGGCTTCTTGATCGCTGCGAGTTGGTAGATTTGGCGCTGGATACGCGCCTGCCGAAGGGCCAGGGGATTGAGCTTTGCCTGGGCAAAGACGATCCCCTCATACGACCAGCGCATCGGCATGAACTCGCAGATCATCGGCACCTGCAGATCGCTTCTGGGTTCCATGGCCGTTTCGGGGTGCCGGTTGAACCACTCATGGATCGAATGGATGAAATCCAGATTACGGTTCATCTCTTCATATTTGATCAGGGCACCCCCAAGGATGATCTGGGGGATCAAGACGACGGGAATGATATTCACGGCTGTCTTCCCCTCCCGGGCGAGCGAGGAAATCAGAAGGCCCAGCGCGATGCCGCTAAACGCGGTGAGGAACATTGCAAGAAACTCGACCCAATAAAATCCTCGGATGGAGACCATCCAGTCGCCGATCAGCGTGAAGAGGGCGCACTGAGCCACGGCGAAGAGGCCAAGCGTGATCGCTTTTGCCAGTAGGTAGTAGCCGATGCGGACATTCAGATTTCTTTCCCGGAGAAGGACGGGCCGGTCGCGAAGGATGTCGTCGACGCTGTTGGTGAGTCCCAAGAACATCGCCACCACGAGGGAAAGGAACAGGTAGGTCGGGATGTGGAAGGCCGAGGCGAAGTCGTAATGTTTGCTCTCCGAGTAGCGGAGGACAGATCCGATCAGGAAGGCAAGCATCGGCGCCTCCACTAGCGTGGTGAGGAGATTGGCCCGGTTACGCAGCTTGCTGATGAAAGACCGCTGAAGCAGCACAAGGAACTGCCCCAGTTCGTCGCGCCAGCGAAGGCTCTCCCATCCGGAAGGTCGCTGTGTAAGGCTACTCCTTGACTCAGGACCAGCTGGGACGGGAGTTCGCGAGGAGGCCGGTTGCTGGACCTCCTTCATCAGGCGATAGGCCTCGAACTTGTCACGCCAGTATTCCGGAGAGAAGCGACGGGCGGGGACAAGCTGTCCTCGGTTGTTCTCCTCGTAGATGAGCTCGCCTCCTAAGTCACGCAGAGGTGTCTCCAGCACGTCGAAGACAAACTCCGGACGAGTCGTGCCGCAGGCTTGGCATCCCCCGAGTTCGGTGCCGAAGAGTTGCTCGTGCTCCGCCTCGGCGAAGTACGCAAGCATCTCCGTGGGTGTGCCGAAGAAGACCAGCTTTCCTCCCTTGTCCAGGAGCAGGGCCTTCTGGAACATCTGGAAGACCTTTGAGGTCGGCTGGTGGATCGTGACCAGGACGATCTTGTTATGGGCCATGCCGCGAATGATCTCGATGACATGCTCGGAATCCTTGGAGGAGAGGCCGCTGGTCGGTTCGTCGAAGAGATAGATATCGGCCGTGCTGACCATATCGAGGCCGATATTGAGGCGCTTGCGTTCGCCTCCGCTCAGGATTTTCTTACTGGTTCCTCCCACGACCTCCTTGCGGCGCTCGTTCAGGCCGAGCTCGGCAAGCTTGCTGTCGATACGACGCTGACGTTCGCGCCGCGAAAGATGGGGTGCGCGGATGGCCGCCGCAAAGCGGAGATTTTCCTCGATCGTCAACTGCTCGTCAAAGGCGTCGTACTGGGGAATGTAGGTGATGTACTGAAGTAGCGCATCGAGATTCCGGTAGAGGGAGCGCTGGTTGAGCTGCACCTCACCAGCCACCGGCGGGAACTGGCCCGCCAGAGCGCGGAGCAGGGTGCTCTTGCCGCAGCCGCTTGCTCCCATAACGCAGACCATCTCGCCGCGATCCATCGAGAAATTGAGGTTATCGAGGGCCGTGTCACCACTCCGGAAGCGGCAGACAAGATCGCGCACGTCGAGAGTTCGGATGATGTTCCGCTCCTCCTCGATAATCCTGTCGGTGAAGTTACAGCGGAGTACCTGGCCCGCATCGATCCGGATGGTGTCCCCATCGATGAGATCCATAGCCCCGCGTACGGGAAGCCCCCTTACCACGATCGGCCTGTCCGCCTGAAGTACCTCCACGCGGCCCTTTTTTTCCTGATAATCGCAGGTGATCCGTAGCGTTACCTCGCCGCCGATTCCGGGAGAAATCAGAATGTCATCGTCGTCCAGTCGGCTCGGGTTATTCGAAGCGATGTACTCAGTCTTGGAGCCCTTCAGCTCGAAACGGCCACCGAAAGACCCGACGCGCCGCTTCAGATCCTCGAGGTCGAGCTCCCCACCGTCGCGAAAGAAGATCTTTTCCGAGAGTTGGGCAACAACCGTTGTCCCCTTGCGTAGCGGAGTACCCTGCAGGGTGGCCCGAAGGTCTTGAAGGGCGGTGACATTCACCTTCAGGCCGAAGGCGATCTCCAAGTCGCTGTCCCGGCTACGCGATTTCTCAAGCCGGACCTCCTCGTTGTTGATCGCCACAAAGATGTGAGGAAGCGTCACATTGCGCTTCGCATTGAAGTAAAAGATCAGATCTTGGCTGGTGATCACCTGCTCGCCCACCAACACGCGCTGCCCCGGGTAGATCCGGCAAAACTCTCCTGGCTTCAGCAGGCGACCCTGGACGATCAGGCTCTTGCCAGAGAGGTTTTTGATAATGATTAGATCGTGGTAGCAGTAGGCCAGAAGCTTTTCATCACCTTTGAAGTCCCTTAGCTCCACATCGCATGTTGCCGGATCGCCGAAGGAAAGAGCCTCAAGCGGCGAAGTGCCGTCGTGGAAAAACTCCGCATCGGCCTGCTCGTTGGCATTGAGTTGGTAGACGATATCGATGGCCTGCGCCGCCATGCCGAGACGCCCCATGAAGTCATGGTAAGCCGCCACCTGCTCCGCCTTCATTCCCGAACGGGTGATCAGATCATAGAGCTGCACGCCGAGCAGGATCTTGCTGTCATCGCTCAGCTCTGCGGAGAGCTTCGTCGCCATGGCTCCCAGATCCTGTTGCTGCTCGAGGGCCTGGCGGAAGAGCTTGCGGAGTTCGGAATAGACCGCCTCGGGATAGTCGTAGCGCAGGAATCCGAGGCTCGAATCGATTTCCTCCTCCAGCATTTCCCCATCGACCCGGGTGAAGGCCGCAAGAACCTTAATAAGCGTGGGAAGAAGGTTGGCGCTCTCGGCGATGGTCTGCGGACGTCGTTGCAGGCGACGCCAGCGCTTGGCCGCTGAACGCTGTAATCGGGAAGCTCCCCTCAGGATGCTATCGATTACGACCACTCCCCGGCGCGGAGGCTGGGAACCATCTTGCCCAGCTGGATACGGATCCGATCCGGGCGTTTCTGCTCCTCCTGATATCTGTGGATTGGGATCCATCTGGCCGGAGCATAATCAGCCTCGGCACAAAGATGGAGCCAATTATTGAGTGTGCGATGACCGTAGTAACGTAATCATCGCAAAGTTTTGTCGGCAAGTGGAGGTTCCGCAGGAAACCAATCTTTTGTGGCATTACAGGCACTACAGACGGAAAGCATTACTGGAACCTCCACAAGGACGCCGACCACCGTGGCGAGTGCGGCTCCGGAGTAGGGACCGAAGAGAGTGATGGCCACTGCTACCGCTAGCTCGAAGAAGTTACTTGCGCCAATCAGGGCTCCAGGAGCCGCCACATTGTGGGGGACTTTCAGCCAGCGCATCAGCATATAGGTCAGACTGGAGTTGAAATAGACTTGGATAATGATCGGAACGGCGATCAACAGCACGGCAAGCCACCGATGGGTCAGATTCTCCGCCTGAAAGGCGAAAATGAGTATCAGGGTCAGCAAGAGCGCCGCCATCGTTACTGGCTGGAACTTTGGGAGGAAGGATTTCTCAAGCCACTCGTTACCGTGTGTCTTGAGAAGCATTGTTCGTGTGAGCCATCCAGCTGTCAGGGGAATGACGATGAAGACCAGAACTGAGGTAATCAGGACGGCAGATGGAACCACCACTCCTGATACTCCGCAGAGGAACATCACAATGGGGGCGAAAGCCACCAGCATGATGAGATCGTTCACCGCTACCTGAACCAGCGTATAAGCGGGATCGCCGTCCGTGAGATAGGACCAGACAAAAACCATCGCGGTGCAGGGGGCAGCAGCAAGAATGATCAGGCCCGCCGTGTAATCACGTGCCGTTGCAGGATCAATCCAAGGCGAAAAGAGATGCTGCATGAATACCCAGGCCAAGAAGGCCATGCTGAAGGGCTTCACGATCCAATTCACGAATAGGGTCACCAACAGCCCCTTCGGCTTCCGGGCAACACCCCCGATGGAGCTGAAGTCGATCTTCAGCATCATCGGATAGATCATGAGCCAGATGAGAATGGCGATCGGGACATTCACATGAGAGTCATGGCCGAACTCCATGCCGCTGAGTGAGGCAACGGCCTTCGGGGCCACTGTTCCCAGAATCACCCCTGCAACCATGCAGAGAAGAACCCAGAGGGTCAGATTGCGCTCGAAGAAAGCGAGTCTCTTTACGGTCTTCGCAGGAGTAGTAGAAGATGTGTCCATGGAATAAAACGAGGTATGGGTTAAAGGGACTTCCCGCGCTTGAGACCAGCTGAGTAGGCCTCGAACACGAGCTTGATCTGGTCGCGGACGCGGCGGAACTCGTTGAGAATCTCCTCCTCGCTACCCGTTGCATGGGCAGGATCCTCGAAGCCCCAATGGAAGCGGTTCACCTGACCTGGGAACATCGGGCATGCTTGATCGGCATTCCCGCAGACTGTGATCACAGTATCTACGGAACGATTCAGAAACTCGTCAAGGTGTTTGGAGGTGTGTCCGGAGATATCGATGCCGAGCTCCTTCATCACTTCGATGGACTTCGGGTGGACGTATCCGGCAGGTTTGGAGCCTGCGCTGGCGACTTCGATGAGGTCACCAGCGGCGGCACGGAGGATGCCTTCGGCAAGGTGACTGCGGCAGGAATTGCCTGTGCAGAGGATAAGGACGAGAGGTTTCATGGAAAAACGTGAAAGGTTAATTCGGAGAGAAGGGTATCAGCAACAGCCGGTGCTACTGCAGCACGACGAGCCCTCGTCATCCTTTGGCGGTGGAAGGCAGATCTCCTTTGCAAGGCAGTCGGTGTGTTTGGTGCCGAGCGTAAAGACAAGTAAATCACCCTGCTGTTTTGCTGACTCAACCGGTAGCTGGGTAATGAATCCGTCTTCGTATTCGATTTCCACATCGAGATCGTCATCTCCGAGAATGGGGGCGGCGCGATCGATGATGTCCGCTAGAATTTCGGCAGGAAGTCGATGATCAGTATCATCAGCAACCCAAGACTGGAGAGAGAGATAGGAGATTTTGCGAATCGTGGCGCCGCAATCCAAGAAAGTCTTATCAACACGGCCAACCTCTGTGATGTGTGCGTGAATCGGAATCGATTTGCCACTAGGCAGAATAAACGTGAGATGACATTCTGGATGCTTACGGAGGATTGTTTTGAGGTCTGATGTTTTCATTCTTTTAGTGGGTTTGGTGATGATTAACAGGCGCACCGAAGCCTGCGGTTGTTGGAGCTGGAGATGAGATCGATGCAGCGGAAGAACTCCGTGAAGCAGGGGCAGGCGATCTGGTAAAAGACCTGCAGGCCACGCTTCTCGCAGACAAGGAGTCCGGCTTTTTTCATGATTGCCAGGTGCTTGGAGAGAGTCGTCACGTCGCAACCTGCCATTTCCGTGAGATCGTTCACGCAATGCTCACCTTGCATCAGGGCTTCCATAATCAGGAGGCGCGTGGGATGGGCCATCGCCTTCACGATGGAGGCGCGGACCGTAGCATTGGATTTCAGCTTCTGAAGTTTTGGAGGCATCTATTTGGCAAATATACCAAATAGTAACTACAGGTCAAGGGACGAATTTTCCGACGTCTCCAATTCCTAGAATATCTTAAGAAAAGATTTAGCCGCAAAAGGCACAAAAAACACAAAAGGGGGAATGCACGGATGTCCCTATGAGTCTCTTCCTGTGCATTCTGTGCATTCTGTGGCCATGACTCAGTCCAAATCGCGCGAGATATCAATTCTGCTCTCCCCGAAGATCCCGTGATGGGCTTCGGCTTCCTTGCAGAGGGAGGCATAGAGTCCACCCGCAGCAAGGAGCGTCTCGTGATTGCCTCTCTCAACAATGCGTCCCCTCTCCAGTACCAGGATCTGGTCGGCATGGCGGACGGTCGAGAGCCGGTGGGCGATGACAAAGCTGGTGCGGCCCTCCAGCAAATGGGCTAGTGCCTCCTGGATCAGACGTTCCGTCGTGTTGTCCACACTGGCAGTCGCCTCGTCGAGGACAAGGATCGGCGGGTTCTTCAGCAGGGCGCGCGCGATGGAGAGCCGCTGTTTCTCACCGACACTAAGCTTAACGCCGCGTTCGCCGAGTTGCGTGTGGAGCCCCTTAGGAAGACGGCGTATGAAGGCCTCTGCATTCGCGGCGGCTAACGCCGTCCACATTTCCTCATCAGTGGCATCAGGTTTTGCAATCAGCAGATTATCGGATGTGGTGCCGTTGAAGAGGAAGCTCTCCTGCGTCACCATGGCGACGGAGCGGCGGAGTTCGCTAAGAGGGATCTCACGGATCGGACGCCCATCCAGCAAGATCTCTCCGGAGCTGAGCTCGTAGAATCTGCTGAGCAGATGGACAAGAGAAGTCTTCCCTGCTCCGGTGGGTCCCACCAGCGCGATCATCTCGCCTGGCTTGGCATGGAGAGAGATGTCATGGAGGACAGCTGTCCCGACCTGATACTCAAACCCCACAGACTCGTAACGTACGTCACCCTTCAGGGAGATTACCTCAGAATTCGAAGTAGGATTCTTCCAGCCCTCTTCCAATGGGGCATCCAAAATTGAAAAGACCCGTTCGCTTGCGGCTCGGCCCGCCTGAAGTAACTGGTTGAGGGAATGGAGGCGTCCGACTGGTTCGTAGAGATAGCGTGCCAGCAGGAGGAAGGCGACCAGGACACTCAACTCCATCGTTCCATGGAGAACCTGTAGACCTCCTACCGCAAGGATGAGGATCATTCCCGCGTTCCCAAGGAAGTTCATTGTCGGGCTGTAGATCGCCCAATAGCGCATCACGATGAGAGAGGCTTTTTTGAGGGCTTCGCTTGCTGCATTGAATCGGGCATGTTCCCTCTCCTCGGTGGCGTAGGTCTTGATCTGGCGGATCCCGTCGAGGTTATCGTGGAGAAGGGAGTTCAGGGCCGAGGTAGCCTTGCGGGTGGTCCGGTAGCGCTTTCCGGCAGTTAGCGTGTAGAAGAGCGCCCCGAGAGCCAGGAAGGGAACAGGCGTCAAGGCAGCCAGCATCAGGTCCATGCTGTAATGGGCCATGAGGACAAGGACGATGGCGATCTGCAGCAGAGCTACCGTTCCCTGCTCGATGCCGTCGATCAGAACGCGCTCCACGTTGGTCACATCCTCCACGAGTCGGGTCATGATGTCGCCCGTCGCGCGGTTGTCGAACCACGGGAGGGGCAGCATCTGGATCCGGGCATAGAGATCACTCCGGAGGTCAAAGATCACCCGTTGCTCGAAGTGATTATTCACCAGGATACGGAGGCAGTTCAGGAGATCCTGGGCGAAGAAAGCTGCTAAACCCATTGCGATCAGAGGAACCAGCTTTTCAGGATGATGCTGTTTGAGAACGACCTCAATGACCTGCTGGGTGACGGCAGGAAAAACCGCCACCATCAGCGTGCCAACGATCGCACAGAACATCGTGGCCGCCGCCATCCAAGGATAGCGGGCCGTGTAACCGAAAACTCGTAGCAAAATTCGCATGGAGATTTATACCAGACTGAGCAAGCCCTGGATGCGAGTACTCAGAATATGGCTAGAAATAGCCAATTCTTGTCCGCGACGACTAAGAGGTTAAAAATCACCAGAAATGTAATTTTCACTCCAAAGAAACTGATTCTGGATGGAGAGCAAAGGCGGCCAATCGCTGCTGAACGCCAAAATAAGGGAACTTTGGGAAGTTGGCACGGGGGTTGCTTATCTGTCCTTAGCGCCCCTTAAGGGGTGAAACACCAACACCAACCCTATGAAGAAAAAAACAACCTCCGTGCTCCGGTTGCTCGCGGCTGTCGCCTCGCTGGCGATCCTCGGCGCCGTCACCTCCACCCTCCATGCAGAGGATGCCGTGCCGGCACCCACCCCGATTGCTTTCGCGGATGCCCCGTTGAAGGCCCAGACCGCCTACCTGCAGGCGGCCCTTACCAACGGTGATCCGACCGCGACGAACATCGCCCCGGTCGCCATCGCAGGCCACACGGCCTGGATGATGATCTCGGCGGCCCTGGTGCTCCTGATGACCCTGCCGGGTCTCGCCCTCTTCTACGGAGGTCTGGTCCGCTCCAAGAACGTCCTCTCCATACTCGCCATGTGCCTGGGTATCACCGGCCTGGTCACCATCATCTGGTGGGCGGTCGGCTACAGTCTGGTCTTCGGAACGAACTTCGCCAGCCCCTACATCGGAGGCACTGAGTTCTTCTTCCTCAAGGGGATCGATTCGGCCCCCAACACCAGCTACGCCTACTGGATCCCGCAGAATGTCTTCTGCATCTTCCAGCTGACCTTCGCGATCATCACCCCGGCCCTCATCTTCGGTGCCACGGCCGAGCGCCTGAAGTTCACCGCCCTGATGGCCTTCGTCGGCCTCTGGATGTTCCTCGTCTACTTCCCGCTCGCCCACATGGTCTGGGGTGCCACCGGTCTCATGAACGGTGTCTGGAACGCCGATGCCAAGATCCCCGCGATCGACTTCGCCGGAGGCACCGTGGTTCACATGTCCTCGGGCTGGAGCGCCCTCATCCTCTGCCTCCTGCTCGGCAAGCGCGTCGGACATGGCAAGGAGCCCATGCCCCCCCACAGCCTCGTGCTCACCATGATCGGCACCGGCCTTCTCTGGGTCGGCTGGTACGGCTTCAACGCCGGCAGCGCACTGGCCGCCGACAGCATCGCCGCCAACGCCTTCCTCACCACCACGATCGCGACAGCCATTGCCGCCTTCGTCTGGCCCCTGCTTGAGTTCATGCTCAAGGGCAAGCCAAGCGTGCTCGGCATGTGCTCCGGTGCGGTAGCGGGTCTCGTGGTCATCACCCCAGCCGCCGGATTCGTGGATTCCACGGGTGCCGCGATCATCGGCGTGGTGGCAGGTGTCGTTCCTTATTTCGCAGTCACAGTCCTGAAGGGGATCTTCAAGTACGACGACGCGCTCGACACCTTCGGCATCCACGGTGTCGGCGGCACGGTCGGAGCCCTTATTACGGGCGTCCTGGTCAACCCCGCCGTGAACGGCAACCTCGTCAGCGACGCCTATGCCGCCAAGAACGGGCTGAAGGCCGCAATCGAGTCCCACTCACTCCTCGTGGCGCAGGCCAAGGCCGCCGGAATCACCATCGCCCTAGCAGTGATCGGAACCCTCATCATCACCGTTATCGTGAAGCTCGTCATCGGTCTCCGTCCTTCGGTCGAGGCGGAACACCAAGGTCTCGACATCACCGATCACGGTGAAGAGGGCTACAACCACTAATTCAAGAACCCAAGGAAGGTCCAAACCCAACATCACCAACACCAATGAAAAAAATCGAAGCAATCATCAAGCCCTTCAAACTCGAGGAAGTCAAAGACGCCCTGAGCGATCTCGGCATCGAGGGAATGACGGTGACCGAGGTCAAGGGATTCGGCCGCCAGAAGGGCCACACCGAGATCTACCGCGGAAGCGAGTACACCGTGGACTTCCTGCCCAAGATCAAGATCGAGATCGTCGTTGCCGACAGTGCCTTGGATGGAGCCGTCGCGGCGATCGTCAAGACGGCCAAAACCGGCAAGATCGGCGACGGCAAGGTCTTCATCCTCCCCGTCGAGAGTGCGGTTCGTATCCGCACCGATGAGACAGGCGACAAAGCAGTCTGAGTCATTAGTTTGTCGACATGAAGCTTGGCCCTCATAAGGGCCTCACTCAAGAGGGCGGGGACTGAAATCCCCGCCTTTTTCCGTTTCGGAGTCCGAGCCGCTGCTTGCGGCGGGTTTCTTTATTCTCAATAACGACTTATGACTAAAGAGGAATTATGACCACCAAAGCCGAGGGCATTAATCATAACACTCTTTATTTGGGCTTCTCTCGGCTGGTTGGCAACGTGGTTCAACGCGAAGTGCTTATCCGGACTGAAAAGGTTGATCGTCGGGGGGATCAGTGCCTGTTCTATTGATTTAACAGCGCCAATCAGTTCTATCGCACCGGAGGCTCCACACAAATGACCTGTCATGGATTTTAGAGCTGTTACGGGTGTCGAGTGGTGACCAAAGAGAGATTGAATGGCGCTGGCCTCGGCGCGATCTCCAGCTTTTGTTGAAGTAGCATGAGCAATGACGTAGGAGAGTTCCGAAGGTTGGCACTTCGCCTGCGCTAGGGCGGCATTCATCGATGCGGCTACACCCTTCCCATCAGCACTTGGCTGAGTGATATGATAGGCGTCCGTCGTTAGCCCATGACCGATGATCTCGGCCAAAATCATAGCGCCACGCCGACGTGCATGAGACTCCTCCTCAAGAACAAGAGCTCCTGCACCCTCCGAGATGACAAAGCCGTCGCGTTCAAGATCAAAGGGCCGGGAAGCTTGTTGCGGTGAGGAATTGCGCTGGCTCAGCGCTTTCATGGCACAAAAACCACCGACCATCAGTTCACAAATCGGGGCTTCACTACCCCCGGTGAGTATGAAGTCGGCCTCTCCATTTCTAATCAGTCGCCAGGCCTGCCCAATTGCCTCACTTGCAGAAGCGCACGCGGCTCCTACAGAGAAATTTGGCCCCTCTAGACCCAACTCTATGGCCACCATAGCCGCAGCCATATTGGTTCGAAGCATAGGAATCAAAAAAGGGGAGAGTTTACTCGGGCCTTTCTCAACTAGAATCTGGAATTGCTTCGACAGGGTCGTGATTCCGCCGTTGGAGGCTCCAAAAACAACACCCCCTCGATTCGGATTGAACGTGCTGAGATTCTTCAATCCGGAATGAATAAAGGCCTGACTAGCGGCAGCAACAGCGAACTGACTGGAACGATCCGCACGCAATCCCCTCTTCGGATGAGAAAAATGGGGAGCTGGGTTGAAATCCTTTACTTCACCGGCAATCTGGGATGTGAGGCGGGATGGATCAAAAGCAGTGATCTTATCAATACCACTTCTTCCGTGAATCAGGCCTTCCCAATAGGAATCAACCGTATTGCCGAGCGGCGTCACGGCTCCCATACCTGTAATGACAACGCGTAAACCCATTAATCAAAAAAGTTCATCTTAAGGTTGATCCGAAAGTCCACGCATGGTTTCTCTGCATCAAAAGGGCAAAAGATCGTGAATGATTATGAAACACTCGCTTATGGAAAATGATTTGGATAAAAAATCGCAATCTCTTTTCCATCATGTCCCATTCTCTCCACCGTCTCTTAATCGCTTGCCTGCTTCTTGCATCCCCGTTCTCCGTGAAGGGGGCGCCAACCTCCGCGGCCCCCTCCCCAAGCGCGAGCCCTAGCCTCGAGCAACGTATGGACTACGCCGATGCAGAACGGAGCAACTCCGACCCATCGCCCACCGGTATTGCCCCTGCAGCCTCTCCGGCTCACACCGCCTGGATGATGGTCTCTGCGGCGCTGGTTCTCTTCATGACCCTCCCAGGCCTTGTGCTCTTCTACGGGGGTCTGGTTCGCTCCAAGAACGTTCTCTCCATGGCCGCGCTCTGTCTTGGCATTACCGCTCTCATCACCGTGATCTGGTGGGCCGTCGGGTATAGTCTCGTCTTCGGGAAGAGCTTCGCTGCTGATGAAGCCTCCAGCTTAGCCCATGCAGTCAGTCCTTTCCTCGGGGGGACGGAGTTCTTTTTCCTGAAGGGAGTGAACGGCTTGCCGAATACCGACTACGCATTCTGGATTCCGCAGAATGTTTTCTGCATTTTCGAACTCACCTTCGCGATCATCACGCCGGTCCTGATTTTCGGAGCCTCGGCAGAGCGAATGAAGTTCACCGCGGTCATTGTCTTTGCCTTTCTCTGGTTTTTCCTCGTCTACATCCCGCTTACCCACATGGTCTGGGGTGCGACAGGCCTCATGAACGGCGTCTGGAATCCGAAGGCGGCCGTTCCAGCGATCGACTTCGCGGGCGGCATGGTAGTTGAGATGGCCTGCGGTTGGTCAGCTCTCGTCCTCTGTCTCATCCTCGGAAAACGCCGCGGCTATGGCCGTGAACCGATGATGCCTCACAGCCTGGTGCTTGCCTCGGTCGGCACAGGCATTCTCTGGGTCGGCTGGTACGGGTTCAATGCCGGAAGCGCTCTTGCCGCCGATGGCATCGCCGCCAATGCCTTTCTCACCACCACGCTTGCGGCAGCCACCGCGTCCCTTGTCTGGCCCCTTGCGGAGTTTCTTCAGCGCGGCAGGCCAAGCGTCCTGGGCTTCTGTTCCGGCGCGGTGGCCGGTCTGGTTGGGATCACTCCGGCCTGCGGCTTTGTGGATGCTGGAGGCGCCGTGCTTGTCGGAGCTGCCGCAGGCCTGATCTCTTATCTGGCCTGCACGACGCTCAAGCGGGCTTTTCGCTACGACGATACGCTCGATGTCTTTGGCGTCCATGGCGTCTCAGGAACAGTCGGTTTGGTCCTGACGGGTATCTTGGCTACCTCCGTCGCCAATCCCAATCTCCTCGGAGGCGCCGCCTCTACCAATGGCTTAAAGGCCGCGCTGGAAGGTCATACTCTTTGGCTTGTCCAGTTGGAGGCTATCGGCATCACCCTCCTTCTCCTCATTCCCGCGACGCTGATCATCACGCTCGTCGTCCGGGCACTGATCGGACTCCGACCCGGTGGAGAAATCGAATCACAAGGACTCGACATTCATGACCATGGCGAGGAAGGATACACTCTGAACGGTTGAACAGCCCTCGCCCTCTTTTAAAAAAACACCCACAAACCGACCCATGAAAAAAATCGAAGCCATCATCAAGCCCTTCAAGATCGAGGAAGTCAAAGACGCCCTCAGCGAGCTCGGTATCGAGGGAATGACGGTGACCGAGGTCAAGGGATTCGGCCGCCAGAAGGGACACACTGAGATCTATCGCGGTAGCGAGTACACGGTCGACTTCCTTCCCAAGATCAAGCTGGAGCTTGTGGTCGCTGACGATGCGGTCGAGGCGGCAATCAAGGCGATTGTGGAAGCAGCCAAGACCGGCAAGATCGGTGACGGTAAGGTCTTTGTCCTGCCCGTGGAGAACGCGATCCGCATCCGCACCGGCGAGACAGGCAATCAGGCGGTCTAATCCTGAGGAACGAGCAGACTCCGATGCTCGATGAGAACTGGATGACGGTAGGGCAGCCTCCTATCGTTTGGAAGATGGTCCAGATAGTTGTTTGAGAATATCAAACGCTACGTTTGATATAATCTAGTAGATAAAAATGGGTATCAAATCATAAGATACACGATGTCACATGATTCACTCGCGTCATCATCCCGATCAAGGCCCGTGGACGCGCCTTAAAAGCGCACTGGATCTCGATCCCCGTGACGTGGGGATGATCCTGGTTTTCGCCCTT
This sequence comes from Chthoniobacterales bacterium, assembly GCA_026461395.1. Taxonomy (GTDB): domain Bacteria; phylum Verrucomicrobiota; class Verrucomicrobiia; order Chthoniobacterales; family UBA6821; genus UBA6821. Next base: position 68,458 of record JAPJNA010000048.1, read on the forward strand.
TGCGTTGGACTGCTCTCCATCGCGGCTCCTGTGGCGATCGAGACTCTGGTGAACACTGTCGCGTTTGGCGTCCTGCTCTGGCCAGTGATTGCCCTGGCTCTGGTGATGCTGACACTGCTCCTCATCTCGGCCTCGCTCAAGTCACTCCAGTTCCTTGTCGCGGAGTATCTCCAACGGCGCCTCTTTGTCCGTTACGCCGAGAAGTTCTCCGCACATTTCTCGCGCGCCGAGATCTCAAGCTTTGAGGGCCGCAATGCGGGCGAGCTTGCGGATCGTTTCTTCGAGGTCTCCTCGGTTCAGAAAGCCTTGGCTGGCCTCTTAGTTGACGGTGTTAGCATCGTGATGCTCACGATCGTCGGCCTCATCCTCCTCTCCTGCTATCACCCCTATCTGCTGAGTTTCGCCCTGATCCTTGTGGTTGCGGTGGTTGTGGTGACCATTGTATTTGGGAGAGGTGGTGTCTCCTCCAGTATTGCGGAGAGTTATGCAAAATTCGACCTCGCTGGATGGATCGGCGAAATCGCCCGCTCTCCCTCCCTCTTCCGTGCCGGAGCGATGCAGGATCTCGCCCTCAACCGAGCCCGCACACATACAGCCGACTATATTGTCGCGAGGAAATCCCACTTCCGCATCGTCTGGCGGCAGACACTCTTTGTGATTTTCTTGGAAGCCATCGCAAGCTCCCTCCTCCTGGGTCTCGGCGGGTGGCTGGTGATCAACCGGCAACTCACGCTCGGCCAACTTGTTGCTTCCGAACTGATCGTGACTCTGATCCTGGCGGCTCTGGCCAAGACCGGAAAACATCTCGAGTCCTTCTATGACCTTGAGGCATCGCTTGATAAGCTCGGGGTCATCGACAGCTTCACCTTGGAGCCCGAAGGAGGGGAAGTCCTGCTAGCATCCGGAAAGCCCCTCTCCGTTAAGGCAAATTGCCCCAGCCCCGCAGGGGAGATCTCGTTGGATGCGCCCTCCGGTTCTAAGATCGCCCTGCTCGGTGCTCCTGGCAGCGGCAAGTCTCGGTTCATGGAAACCCTCTCCCTCCTGCGCGCTCCGGAGGGGTCGCGGGTTACCTTTGACGGGATCAGTTCCCAGGCCTTGGATCGGGCCGCGGCCCGCAGACTGATTGCCAACGCCGGACGCGGGGAGGTGTTTTCCGGGACGATCGTTGAGAACCTCCGTGCCGGCAACGCGGAGATCGGCGTCGAGGAGATCCGTGAAGCCCTCAAGGATGCGGGTCTATCCGCCCGCATTGCCTCGCTCCCTTTGGGGATGGCCACACCTCTCTCCTCCACGGGATGGCCGCTCTCCACCTCCGAGTCAGTCCTGCTGGGCATCGCACGAGCCATCTTGGCTAAACCCCGCCTCTTGCTGCTGGACGGAACACTCGATCTCCTGGATCCCGCTCTGCATTCCGAGCTGATCGCAAAACTCTCCTCTCCGGACGCACCCTGGACCCTGATCGTGGCCACGACCAGGCGCGATGTCGCCGAGCGCATCGGCACCACCGTCACGTTACCATGAGCAGCAGCCAACCGCATGACGACGGCTGTAAGCCGGCTGATCCAGTGACACGGGAGGATCTAACGCGCGCGACGGAAACCCCGCCCATTGTGCGTCAGATTTCCAAGATCGTGCTCTGGTGCATGGCCGCCTCCCCCTTTGTGCTGGCATTTGTCCCGTGGCAGCAAACTGTGCAGGGTCGCGGCACCGTGATCGCCTATTCGCCTGTCGAGCGCTCCCAAGTGCTGACGGCTCGGATTCCAGGCCAAGTGCGCAAGTGGCACGTCGTCGAGGGATCCATCGTCAAGAAAGGCGATCCTGTGGTCGACCTTGAGGACAATGATCCGGATCTCGGCACCAGGCTGACTGCACAGTTGGAGTTTCTTAAAGGACGTCTCTTGGCCGGTAAACAGGAAGTGACGGAACTAAGTGGCGCCGCTACGGCCACGGAGGCTGCCCGTGAATCAGCTGTTAATGCCGCCAAAGCCAATCTTGAATCAACCCGCAAGGCGATCGAGGTGGCTGATCATGTCCTCTCCAACGCCCAGTACTCCAAGACCTTCGAGCAGACCCGTTTTGACATGATCGACAAGCTCCATTCCGGCGGAACGCTGGGGGCGATCGAGAGCAAGCTTTCACGCGAGGAGGCCAAGCTGCGCATTGACCGCGCCTCCATCGACGTGAGACGAGCAGCCGCAGAGTTGGATCGCGCGAAGGCCGCCTACCTGACTCAAGAGGCACAAGTCCTTCAGACGGATGCCGCTGGAATCTCTTCGATTGCGGTAGCGAGAAGCAATTTCCGGAAGGGAGAGCAGGCGCTTTTCACCACGGAACGTGAGGTGCAGGACATCGAGAACCGGGTGGAGCGCTTCAAGTCGCGGCACGTGGTGGCTCCCTGCGATGGAGTCGTCTTCCGAGTTCACGCCAATGTGGGCGGTGGTGGACAGTACCTCAAGGAAGGGGACGAACTCTGCACGATCATTCCCGACACAAAGGACCGGGTCGTCGAGCTCACGCTCGACGGACGCGATGCTCCTCTGGTTCTCGCTTACGCTCATCGTAAGGGATCTCTGCCACAGGCACGCCTTCAGTTTGAGGGGTGGCCGGCCATCCTCTTCTCCGGATTCCCCGATGTGTCGATCGGCACCTTCGGAGGAAAAGTCCGGCAGATTGATCAGGCTAGTGGCGCGACCGGTGGATTCCGAATCCTAATCGAACCAGAGCACCATGTTCCGGGTGATGACTGGCCCGACTCTAATTTCTTACGACAAGGAAATCAGGTGGTGGGTTGGGTCTTTCTCAATCGGGTGCCGCTTGGATACGAGATTTGGCGTCGTCTGAACGGCTTTCCGCCAGTCCTCCCTCCCACTTCCAAGGAGAAGAAATCCGGCTCTCCGGACAACAAGGAAGAGGAGAAAGCGAAAGCGCCGAAGATCAAGGTTGGCTGAGCCCAGGCAGGGGATCAGGGACGAGGCTTGAACGTCCCCTCAAGTCCCCGAGCGCCTCGAGATTCTATTCCGCCGCGCCGGCATCCTCCGAAGTCGTCGCCTCAGTCATCACTCTTCTCCGGGCAGCAGTTCACGCGCCGAGATGGAGACCTCGTGCGCGAGGCAGAGACCGGCTTCCCCGCAGTAGGATCCCTCGACCGGCGGGATCTCGCCAGCGGCGAGGGAGATCGCGACAGCGACATGGTGACCGCCGGCCAGAATCCCATTGGTGGGATCAAATCCGCGCCATCCGGCCCCGGGCAGATAGAGCTCGCACCATCCGTGTGTGTGGGCATCTCCACCCGTTCCATCCGGTGAGGAACAGAGGTAGCCGCTCACGTAGCGTGCGGCGATCCCCAGTGAACGGGCGGCCTCGATGAAAAGATGGGCAAAATCGCGGCATGTCCCCTCGCCGAGCCTGATGGTCTGCTCGCAGTTCCGGATCCCCTCTTCATGGCGCACCGTGTAACGGAAAAGAGAGGGAATTGCGCGGCAAAGCGAGGTAAGGGTTCCAAGAGTGGAGGGCACGGCGGAGACGCCGTTTAGAAAGGGGCGGAGCCAGTCTTTCAATTCAGCGCTCGAAGACTCATCAGCTTGCACAAGATAGGGGGTCAGGTGGGTAATTTCCCGCTCCGAGTAGGAGATCGGGAGATGAAGCGCCCGCTCATCGAGAAGGAAATCAAACGGGTTAGTTATCTTCTGCTCCAGAAGGAGGTCGCTCGTGATCAGCAGGCGATCCGTCATATCCGGGAAGGTGGCCTTTCCCAGGATCGCTCCCTCTGCGTCGAGGTTCCATCGGACGCCTCCATCGGAGGAGAGAGTGACATCGGATCTCAGCACAAGAAGCCCCGGCGAGGAGCGGGGCACAAGCCTGAGCCAATGGGGAGTGAGTTCGACAGGTTGACGGTACCGGTACTCGGTGGTGTGGTTGATTCGGAGAAACATCTGGTGGAGAGGCGAATGAGGAGGGAGAGGAACCTGTTCAGCGGAAAAGACAACCCAGCAGCATGCTCAAACGCGGTTTCGAGGGGAGGAAGAGAAGGGCGGCCTGTGCACAGTGGAACGTTTCGACACGGAGTGTGTTTGAAGGGATATTCAACATCTTCATCAATTTAAGCAAACGCCATACCATGAATGACGCGTCATAAATGTTTTACCTGAGACCCGGAGCATTTACTCTGCTCCCATGAAAACCATCCTAGTCACCGGAGGAGCAGGATACATCGGCAGCATCTGTGTCGAAGAACTCCTGAATGAAGGCTACACCGTGGCCGTTTTTGACAACCTGAGCGAGGGTCATAAGCTCGCCATCGATTCCCGCGCTCATTTCTTCCAAGGTGATCTTGCTGACATCGAGTCGATCAAGCTGGCTCTCCGCGAATCCAAGGCCGAGGCCGTCATGCATTTCGCAGCCAACGCTCTGGTCGGCGAATCGATGACCAACCCCGGCAAGTATTTCCGGAATAATGTCGCGAACGGCGTGAACCTTCTGGAAGCCATGGTTGCCGAAGGGGTGAAGCGCTTCGTCTTCTCCTCCACCTGCGCCACCTTCGGCATCCCTGAATCGATGCCGATCGACGAGACGCTTCCTCAGAAGCCGATCAACCCGTACGGCGAGTCGAAGCTGATGTTCGAGAAGGTCCTCCGCTGGTACGGCGAACTGCACGGCATCACCTTTGTGGCGCTGCGGTACTTCAATGCAGCCGGAGCCACCGAGCAATTCGGCGAGGATCATCGCATTGAGACCCATCTTATTCCGAACGTGCTTAAGGTTGCGCTCGGTCAGAAGGAGTCCGTCGACATCTATGGAACGGACTACCCGACGACCGACGGCACCTGCGTCCGCGACTACATCCACATCGTGGATCTGGCGCAGGCCCACCTCCTTGCGTTAACAGCGAAGGAGAGTGCCTTCTACAACCTGGGGACAGGCGGCGGCACTTCCGTCAAGGAAGTCATCGACTGCTGCCGCGCCATCACCGGCAAGGAGATCAAGGCTATCGAAAAACCACGCCGCGCCGGTGATCCGCCCCACCTCATTGCTGGCTCCGATAAGGTCCGCCGCGAACTCGGCTGGCAGCCGAAATACCAGGACATCCGGACGATTATCGAGAGCGCTTGGGCCTGGCATGTGAAGCACCCGAACGGCTACGGAGACTAGAGGGAAAGGCAAAAGGCTTAAGGCTGAAACTAAGAGACTACGGAGAACTTACTCTCGGCCCCTTTTTCCTCATGGAGCTGATCGATACTCACGCCCACCTCGACTATCCCGATTTCGAACCGGATCTCGACGGGGTCGTTTCACGGGCTTGTGAAGCCGGCGTCACCCGCATCATCTCGATCGGCACGGGTCTCGAGAGCAGTCGCCTCGCCGTGGCCCTCACGGAGCGCTTTCCGAATGTCTACGCCGCGATCGGAATCCATCCGACGAATGTCACCGAGGAGGGACTCGATTTTCTCCCGGCACTCCGGGAACTGGCTCTCCATCCGAAGGTCGTTGCGATCGGCGAGACCGGGATCGACTACCATCATCTTCCGGAGGAATTGCAGGCGCCTAAGATTGCGGCTGTCGACTCCGCACTGCTGGCCCAGAGTTCAGGGGATCAGGAGCGCTTGATCGCCGAGGGAGCATGGAAGGCCGCTCAGGCCGATGCCTTCCGAATGCAGCTCGATCTGGCAGTGGAGCTGGGACTCAATGTGGTGATCCATCAGCGCTCCTCCTGGGTTGACACCCTCGATGTACTCCGTGACTACACCGGGAAAGTACGCGGTGTTTTCCACTGCTTCGGAGGCACTCCTGAAGAGGCCGCCGAGTTGGCCGCCCTCGGCCATCTGGTCTCCTTCACAGGCATCATCACCTTCAAGAATGCGGAGCAGGTGCGTGAGAGTGCTGCCGGAGTTTCTGCCGATGGCTACATGGTCGAGACCGATTGCCCTTATCTCGCCCCGGTGCCTCATCGCGGAAAGCGTGCTGAGCCAGCCCATACCCGACTCGTGGCCGAGACCGTCGCGCTGGTTCGCGGAATCACCCTTGAGCAGGTGGCCGCAGAGACCACCCGAACGGCGGAGGGATTCTTCCGGTTTAACCGCTAAGTTTTCAGATGAATATTATCGCGCAGATGCAACGCAGGCTGTCAAGCCGAGGCCAGGCAAGCAAACGCAGAGGCGCCTTTGAACTCGGGCGTGCCCACGCCGCTCGCCCCTTTGGGGCTGCTCCTAGGGTCGCAGTCCAACCTCCTCCTGCCAGTCGGAGGTTTGCGGGAAAAATCTTTTCGACGGGCCGTTTACGTTCATGAAGCCGAGTTTTTTGTCATTCATTATCGAGCCCGCGGGTAGAAAGGCCCCGGTTTGGATCCGCGTGGTGTGGATGCTTTTGCTGGCAACCCTCCTCTGCTTCGGCGTGATGAGTTGGGCTGCCGGTTTCTCCCAGGGCTCCTGGGAATCGGTCTGGAAATACCGGGATATCTTCTGGAAGGGATGGGTGCTGACGATCGTGATTTCCCTGCTCTCGCTCTGTCTGAGCACGCTGATTGGCATCGTTGCGGCACTTGCCCGACGCTCACGCGTTTTGCCCCTGCGGTCCGCGGCGCTTCTTTATATCGATGTGGTGCGGGGTATGCCTCTCCTTGTCCTTATCCTTTTTCTCTATTACGTGGTCGCCAACGGCATGGGACTTCAGGACCGGTTAATCGCCGGGATCCTGATCCTCTCCCTGTTCGGCGGGGCCTATCTGGCCGAGATGATCCGTGCCGGGATCGAGTCCATTCCCTCTTCTCAGCTGGAGTCGGCGCGGGCCATTGGATTCACCCCGTGGCAGACCTACCGGATCGTGATTATTCCGCAAGCGCTCCGGCAAATCCTCCCGCCGCTGACTGGGCAGTTCGCCTCGCTGATCAAGGACTCTTCGCTCCTCTCGATTATCGCGATCGGTGAGTTCACTCTTGCCGCCCAGCAGGTAAACTCAGTCACCTACCGCACCCTTGAGAGCTATCTCCCGTTAACGCTCGGTTATCTGGCCCTGACACTTCCGATCTCCCTCCTCTCCAAGTTTCTGGAACAGCGTCTGAGCTATGAATCCTAAATCATGAAGATTGAAGCCCTGAGCATCACGAAGAGCTATGGATCCGGAAGTGAAAGCCGTGTAGTGCTCAACGAGCTCTGCCTGAGCGTGGAGTTTCCCCATGTGCTCGCTCTGCTGGGACCTAGTGGGAGCGGAAAGTCGACCCTTCTCCGCATCATCGCCGGCTTGGAACGGCCCGATGCGGGATCGTTAATCCTGAATGGAGAAGCGGCACCTCTTTGCGAAAAAGAGCCTGTGCTTCGTGACTACCGACGCAAGCTCGGCGTGGTCTTCCAGGCTTTCAATCTCTTTCCCCACATGACGGCATTCCAAAACGTGATGGTCCCCTTGACTCAAGTTCACGGTCTTGATGAGCAAGAGGCCACTCATCGAACCCTGGAAGTGATGGAGCGTCTTGGCATGGCGGAACATGGGAAAAAGTTTCCAGCCCAGCTTTCCGGGGGTCAGCGGCAGAGGATCGCGATCGCCCGTGCGCTGGCATCCAAGGCCCGCTTTCTTCTCTTTGACGAGCCGACATCCTCCCTTGATCCTGAGATGACCGCCGAGGTCTTGATGCTCATCGCCGAGTTGAAGGATGCCGGGACTCCCATGCTGCTGGTCACCCACGAGATGGGATTTGCACGCAAGATCGCCGATCAGGTGGCTTTCCTCGCCGAAGGGCGTGTCCTGGAGCAGGGACCAGCGGGAGAGTTTTTTAACAATCCTCAGTCCCTCGTGGCTCAGCGTTTCCTGGCCAAAGTCTTAGCCTACTAAGCCCTAGTGTCCCGAACCCGACGTTGGTTCAGGGAGAGAAACGCCTTCTACAATGACCCGCAAACCCCTCGACTGGGAGTCCATGACAAAATCGGAGAGCGTCTCCAGAATATCCTGATCAATGAACGTCGCCCGTTTGCCATCGATGGTGACGTCGGATCCGGGGACAATGGAATCCAGAAGTTTACGGAGGTAGGCCTTGTTCAGGAAAGAGACATCCTTGTTAAGTCGCAGGAGATAGCTTCCCTCGTGGAGGGTGAGCGAGAGGGAATGGTGGAAGTTGGCGTGCAGGACAAAGAGGAGTCCGATCGCCATGCCGATTGCGATTCCAAAAAGGAGATCCTCCAGAAGGATTGCCACAATAGTGATAATAAAGGGGAGAAACTGGTTCCAACCCTTGGCGAACTGCTCACGGAACAGCGACGGCTTCGCGAGTTTGTACCCGGTCTGAAGCAGGATCGCAGCAAGGCAGGCCAGCGGGATAGTATTGAGTTGGGCGCCGAGAAAGAGCACGGCAAGCAGAAGTAGCACGCCATGGAGGAAACTGGAGATCTTGGTCTGACCCCCGAAGTTGATGTTAGCGGAACTGCGGACGATAACCGCCGTGAGCGGCAGACCTCCGATCAGGCCGCTGAGCATGTTCCCGAGCCCCTGTGCCTTGAGCTCGCGGTTGGTGGGGGCGACTCGCTTGTGCGGGTCGAGTTTGTCGACCGCCTCGATGCTCAGGAGGGTCTCCAGGCTTGCGACCACGGCCAGGATCACGGCTGTCTTATAGACGAGAGGATTGCCGAGTGACTTGAAATCGGGTAAGTGGAACTGGCTGAGGAACTCCAGGGGAGAGGAGAGCGGTGGGAGTGAGACCAAGTGCTTGGGCTCGATTACCAGCGCAGGGAAATAACGCGCTGCGGCAGCGTTAAAAAGGACACCCCAGATGACTGCGAGGAGAGGAGCCGGGACCATGCGCAGGATCGCATGGCGACGGATGAGTGGCGCCTCCCATGCGAAAAGTAGGCAGAGAGAGCTGATGGTGACCAAGGTCGCTCCCCAGGAGATTCCACGGATGGCATTTGTCAGAATCTCAAAGGTCACGCCGGCGCTGTCCCTCATATAAGACTCGTCGCCCTCCATGCTAGTATCGAAGCCTGTGGCATGGGGGATCTGCTTCATGATCAGAATCAGTCCGATCGCCGAGAGCATTCCCTTGATCACCGCAGAGGGGAAAAACGCACCGATCGTTCCCGCCCGGGCATAGCCCAGAATCACCTGAAGTACCCCCGCCAAGACGACGCTCATCAGGAAGGCATTAAATCCGCCAAGCGTCTCGATGGCCGAGAAGACAATGACCGTCAACCCTGCCGCCGGGCCCGAGACGCTGAGCTGGGATCCACTCGCCCAGGCGACCACGAGACCACCTACCATACCTGCGATCATTCCTGAGAAAAGAGGAGCCCCGGAGGCCAAGGCGATGCCTAGACAGAGGGGAAGGGCGACCAGAAAGACGCCGATGCTGGCGGGAATGTCCTGACGGAGGTTATCTAGATAGTAGCGGGGTCCGGTATTCATAGTGCTGTCGGTTTCACGCCACCTTAGGCGGGACAAGGGAATGCTCTCACGGTAGAGGTGAGGGATCAGTCGTTGTAACGATAGATGTTCTCCATAGGGGCATTGTAGTTGAGAGTGATCAGCTCTTTGAGCAAGCCGTTCTCCAGACCATAGACCCAGCCGTGAAGGGTCGGGGCCTTGCGCTCCTTCCAAGCCGCCTGGATTATCGACGTGTGTGCCAGATTGTTCACCTGCTCAATGATATTGAGCTCAATCATCCTGTTGGTCCTCTGATCCGGTGGGAGGGCCTCCAGTTCGGCCTGATGCAACCGGTAGATGTCCTTGATATGAAGAAGCCACTTGTTGGCGATTATCAGGCCGTTGTCTTGGCGACTCAATGCAGCTTGGACGCCGCCACATCCGTAGTGACCGCAGACGATGACATGCTCTACCTTCAGTACAGAGACTGCGTACTGGAGAACACTTAGGCAGTTGAAGTCTGTGGTGATGACCTGATTGGCGATGTTGCGGTGGACGAAGATCTCGCCCGGTTGGGCGTTGACCACCGTCTCGGCGGGAACACGGCTGTCGGAGCACCCGATCCAGAGGAACTTGGGGCGCTGCTCCTTAGCTAGATTGTGAAAATACTCTGGTTCGTGGCTGAGGATTGCCTCGGACCAAGCCTTGTTCTCGAGAAGAAGCCGGGTAGTCAGGTCGTCGGGATTGAGTGCATGTTTGTCCATGAGTACGCGGAAATTAGCTCCCCAACCTTATTTTGCAAGTTGCAAAAAGGGATTAAAGAAAAAGGCCCCGCCGTTGTCAGCGGGGCCCTTCTTGTCAGTCTAACCCCAAATTTTAGAACGAATACCCAACACTGGCACCACCGTAGAATCTGTTCTCCGGCATCGCTGTGAGCGCAACCGTGTTGTAGAGATTGGGCTGGTAGGTGTAGGCCACGTAGGCGGTCAAGGAGATGGCGCTGGTGATCTTCCAAGTCACCGGTGCGGTGACCTGCCAGTTGTTGAAGCCGTAGAGTTTGGAAGCACCTTGCGAGCTAGCTGTGTTGTTGTACCCGAAGGAGATGTTGTACTGGGTGTTTGGGTTGAAACTGACGATGTCCTTGTAGAGAGGAACACCGACGGTTAGAGCAGGGCTCAGGAAGCTCGATCCGGCGTTGATGCTGGCGTAGTTGTTCGGCGCTGCTTGCCCAAGCTCGTAGAAGTACGCAATGGATGGCACCCAGGAAACGGCACCCGTCTTCACGGTGTAGTTTGCATTGATGTTCACCTCGTGTTGGAGGCCTGTTCCACCTGGCTTGTAGCTACTGATACCACCTGACTCGGTTGGGAAGCCGTAGTTGAAGTAGTTGTAGAGTGTGTAACCGCAACCCACGGCCAAGTTGCCGAAGGTGTGGACGTAGCTCGGGGAGACATCCAACTCAGTGTAGTTGTTGCCGTTGAAAGGCGAGTTCTGCCCAAGAGCGACACAGAACCAGAGCGGTACCGAGAAGGTATCGTTGGGAGTGATGTGCCAGACAGGTGTGAAGGTGGCGGTCGCGATCCCCTTGTTTGGGATCCAGTCGACACCACGGAAGTTGTACATGCTGTCGTATCCAGTGGTCACTGTGCCGGTGAACATGGGAGTGGCAGAGGCCTCGGCGACGGGCTGTTTGAAGTTTTTGCCGGAAGAAACCGAGTTTGTCTCGGCGGCCTGGAGGACTGAAGTGACCGCAACCGCTGTAAGGGCGATCGAAGCAACGCGTGTAGTGAGTTTCATGGTAGGTTTTGTTGGTTTTGGGACTGGTTTAAGTCTTGGAACCAGTAAAAGCAAACGACGTGCCAAGTTCTTTTTAAAACCCTGTAACAGAGTAAATCTTCAGACGATCTCAGCGAATCCCTGAGCCGGCTGATCAAAAAAAACCACTGCCGATACCGATGATCAGTTAACTCTTTGGCTTCCAGAGTGCGGCGTCGAGGCAAGCCCAGAGATGGATGATCCAGCCCAGTAGGAACACCCAGAGAATCCCCGTGAAGACAAAGAAGAGGATGGCGGGCAGCAGGCGGCCCTGAAGGAGTTGTCCCAGTCCGGGGATGAAGAAGCTCGCCAAAGAGGCGATTACGTTGCCCGCGGTTCCTTGTCCATTGCTCATGACTGAATTCTTCAATAACAAGGCCAACGCTGTCGAGCTTCTCTCTTGCCTGATGCGGTCCCTCCGTGAAGCCTCTCTCAATATCAACTTATGGAGACTCTCTTCACCCCCGCACATATCCATCTGGCCATTAACCATGTCCCGATCATCGGCCTGGCTGTCGCCTGCCTGCCTGTCCTGATCGGTATTCTCTTCCATAGTCGTGGAGCCCTTGCTTCCGGCCTGCTCGCCGTGATTCTGTGTGCCGGAACCATGCCCTTCATCATAGAGACGGGAGAAGAGGCTTATGAATCCTTTGTTGATGGATCGATCAGTCCCGGGATGGATGTTGCGGGCAAAGCTGCCTTCCGGGAGCACAGCCATCGTGCCAATTTCACCGCCCCTGTGGTCTACGCTGCGGGGATTCTGTCGCTGGTGGCGCTTCTTGCCCTAATCAAGTTTCCCCGTCAGGCCGCATGGATCGGCTGGGCTGTTCTCGTGGGAAGCGCTCTCTCCATCGCCCTGAGCGTCTGGACGGCAGAGGCCGGAGGCCGGATCCGACATCCGGAGTTCCGACCCGAACTGAAACCGACTGCTCAACCTCAACAACAAGGACAAGGCGCTCCCTCGGTGCCAGAACTTATGCCCTCACCCTCAACTTCGCCCTCACCTTCGCCGTCACCTTCAGCAAGCATGACTCCCCTGCCCCCTCTACCCGCGCCGCCGGCCTATGTAGTGCCAGGCACCTTACTTGCGCCAGCAGGATCAGGTGCCGCTCCCACGACGAACTGAGTGAGCGCTCAGGATGATCGCATGGATCATCTCGCTGGAGAGATCCATGAGCAGGCTGACAAATCCCAAAACCCAAATTCCTCGAGGAATAGCGCTGCGACTCAGAATAGAGCGGACTAGATCCTTTCTCACAACGGCAACATATCTCCAGTGTTGTTCAAAAACCACGCCTTTGGTTTCTCGAAAACAACTTGGTCAAAAATAGTCAGGGGGATTTCTCCGTGTGCGGTGAATTACTTCTGGAACGGGAATAGTTCCCGCTCTCAACAAAACACCACACACATGAAAACATTGATCAAAGTGGGCGCCATGCTCGCCCTCATCGCTGGACTCGGACTGGCCACCGTCTCCGCTGCGGATAGCTGCAAGGCCTGCAAGGGTTGCGCAAAGAGCTGCAGCTCCTGCGCGAAGTGCTCGGATGGCAAGTGTGCTTCTTGCTGTAAGTAACGAGATCATTCAACGTGGCGGAGGTGGTGCTGAAAAAGCCTGCCTCCGCCCGCTGAGTTTCTTACCTTCCAAATGATGAATCCTATGAACGAACTGACAGACCTACTGCAGGAGTGGACTCCGAACGCAGAGCCTGGTTCCGGTTTTAACCGTTCCGTCTGGGCTCGCATCGAAAACGCCGAGAGTAGCGGTGCTATGGGCTTATCCTTCTTCTCTTGGCTCCAGCGGCTAGCTGTGCCCCGGATTGCAGTGACCTGTGTTGCCGTGGCCCTCTTCGGCGGCATTTTGGTCGGAGGAATGCAGGCCCGTTCTTCTGAAGAGGAGCGCTATCTTCTCTCGTTGAAACCCTTCGCCTCCGTCACGCACTCGCACTGATTCTCGATCCATGAAACGCGGCTTTCTTATTCTTCTGGTCGTGATCATCGCAGGAGTCGGAGCGGCCTTGGTGACGAGAAATCTTTTGCGAGGTCCATCCTCGGCATGGCTTTGCCATCAATACGGACTCTCTCCTCAAAAGGCAGGAACGATCGAGGGGCTACAACAACAATACGGCTCTCGATGCGGCCCCTACTGCAACCAGATGTGCGAGGCCAATGCCCGTCTCGAACAACTCTCGCTGGAGGCTGGGCTAGGCAAGCAGAGTATCACTCCGGCACTCCGTGAGGCCGTGGCGGAGACCGATCGTATCCGTACCGAGACACGGATCGTGATGCTCGAGCATTTTTATGCCGTGGCGGGAGAACTCCCTCCCGAGAAACGCAGGGCTTATTTGCTCAAGGTGCTTCCCTTGGTGATCGACTCCTGCGGCTCACGATAAAGGGACCCCTTTCATGTCCGAAACCGAACAGGAGGACCGTGACGCGATGGCTCTTCTGGCTGGCGGAGAGGATCTCGCTCTCAATGCGATCATGGAGCGCTGGAAGAGTCGCCTCATTGCCTACCTCTACCGCTTCACGGGGAATGAAGCGACGGCCTTAGAACTGGCCGAGGAAACCTTCGTGAGAATCTATCAAAGCCGGGCAAAATTCCGGGCGGGCGGTCAGTTCTCGACCTGGCTCTTTGGCATTGCCGCCAATCTGGCCAGGAACCATCTTCGCTGGCAAAGACGCCATCCGACGGTTGTGATCGAGGAGGCCGACACCGTGGCCTCCGAGGGGGATCCGCTAAAGGCTGTCGAATCACGGGAACGCGAGCAGGCCGTGCGCACGGCCATCGCCGCCCTTCCTCCTGACCTCCGTGAGTCCTTAATCTTGAGCGAATACGAGCAACTCTCCCAGTCCGAGATCGCTGTCATCGCAGGATGCTCGGTTAAGGCAGTCGAGCGCCGACTCAGTCATGCCAGGGAACTTCTAAGAAAAGAACTCTCACGCTATCTGCGTGGTTGAAGAAATTTTGATAAATATCACGGGGGATTTCCCCGTTTTCACTCGGGATGTTCAAGCTAGCGAAGCAGAGATGCCTCGGAATCTGGGGTAAGTGTTTTTATTAGGGGGAGGTAAGCGCTTCCACTCCTATCGTGCCTCCCCCTCGTGGTTTAAGTTGCCTCACAGTGGAATCACCCACACCTCCAAAGCCGGTTCAAGGCGGAACGGGTCATGGAGCAACAAATAAACCGCCAATCAAAACCCCATGAAAAATAGAGTCCGTTTCCTATCAGCGGTGGGAATGATGAGTCTTCTCACCATCCTGCCCTCCCAATCGTCATTCGCGGCACCTCCCAAGGATGGAGCCGTGATGTGCGATAAGTGCAAAATGGTCATAGTGAAAGTCCCGAGCCGCGTCACTGCAAAGAGTCAAACGGTCGTCTACCATGATGTGAAGACCATGGAGTGTCCTGACTGCCACTCGGCCATGGAGAACTTCTTCAAGACCGGCAAGCTCAAGCACACCTGCACCCATTGCGGTGGAACAATGACTGTCTGCCACTGATTGGGATGCTCAATGATTAGAGACGGCATTAGACCTCTCCTCGTAAGAGGAGGGGTTTTTTGCTTAGAGGAGATTCTACAAGGGTAAGTGGATTGCTGATGCCTTTGGAGCGTCACATAGAGTGATGCCCTGATCACTTAGCATGCAGCGCCATCAATCTGCCGGCGCGAATTTGAATTTAATCTCTTCTAGTTAGTGGCTTTTTGTAGCGGCACGTTGAGGGATTGTCACCATGATGACTCCCATGATGGCGAGTAAGACCGCGGATGCGGTGAATCGACTCAGAGCAAGGCCGCCATGGTCATGCGGCTTGTCTAGGAAATCCCCGACCACTGCTCCTAGGGGACGCGTCAGGATGAAGGCGGCCCAGAAGAGCAGCGTGCGCGACAGGGATGTCTTCCAGTAAGTAACTGCCACGATTACAAGCAGACCGCCGAAGATCGCCGCGCTACCCAAGTATCCTAGGCCCGCGGAGTCTGAAGTCCAATCACCCAGAGCCGTTCCCAGAGTCTGGGAGCACATGATCGTGAACCAATAGAAGAGCTCGGCCTTGGGCGTGTTGACAGTCTCTACGGCCACAGTGCCCAGGGTCTTCTTCCAGGCATAGAGCGATGCCAGCAGAAGGCCGAGAAGCAAGGCCGATCCTCCCGTGTAGCCGATGCCGAGCGATCGGTCGCAGAAATCGGCCAGCGTAGTACCGACTGTCGTTGTGGCGATGATGGTCACCCAGTAAATCACCGGATAGAATTTCTTTGCAAAGATCTGAGTCAGGACCGCAATCACGAAGATCACCGCAAAGATTCCTGTGCTCAGGAGATAACCCAGATTGAGAGACATCGAGACGGCATCTCCGCCGGTCTCCCCGAGCGTGGTGGATAGAATTTTTAGCACCCAGAAGCCCATCGTGACTTGGGGAACTTTGCTGAGGGATCCGTTTGTCTGCCTATTCATGTGTTGCCTCCACTGTTACCATTCAAGTTACGTCTCAATATCCTTGGGAAGCTTCAGAGCCAGCAAGCGGAGACTGTTCAGTACCACCAGCAGAGTGCTTCCCTCGTGGGCGGCAACGCCCAAGGTAAGGGGGACTGGAAAGAAAAAAGCGCTGCAGACCATGACGACCACGGTTCCTAGGGCGACCACGATGTTCTGGTTGATGATCTTCTTGGCTTGAACGCTCAAGAGGCGGGCCAGCAGGAAATTCTCTATTCGATCGTTCATCAGCACAACCTCCGCCTGTTCGAGGGCGGCGTCGGAGCCTCGGGCCCCCATGGCCACGCCAACATCGGCGGCCGCGATACAGGGCGCGTCGTTCACTCCATCCCCGATCATGGCGACGCGGACACTCCCCCCTTCTTTGAGGTTCTCGATAGCCTCGACTTTTCCATCGGGTGAGAGTTCGGAGAGAATCTTGCCGATCCCGACTTTCTCACCGATCAGTTGGGCCGCCTCCCTGTGATCGCCGGTGAGCATGACCGTACGAACGCCCTGCTCATGAAGCCTGCGCAGGGTGGTGATCGATGCAGCGCGGATCTCGTCCGAGAAAATCATCCGGCCGAGGAGTCCCCTCCCCGCTACCCAGACGACCGCGCCAGCTGACTTCCCTGCTGGGGGAAGATCGTCTTCGTGGAAGCCGCCCAGCCCGAGGACGAGCTTACGGCTACCCATCACAAAGGTCTCCCCATCGATATCAGCACGGACTCCCTTGCCTAGGATGGTTTGGAAGTTCGCCACCTCCATGGCGGGGATACCCCATGTCATGGCGATCCGACGGATCGCCCGGGAGAGCGGGTGCTCGGAGAGGCGGGCCAAGGAATGGGCCACTGAGCGAAAACGGGTTTCATTTCCCTTAAAGATTTCGACTTCCGCGAGGGTCAGGTTTCCCGAAGTCAGGGTGCCGGTCTTATCGAGGGCCACGACACCGATATCTGCCAGCGTCTCGATGGCCGCACCTCCCCGGTAGAGGATGCCGCGTCGCGCCCCACTTGCGATCGCCGAGAGGATCGCCGAGGGGACCGAGAGGACCAGGGCGCAGGGAGAGGCCACCACCAGCAAGGTCATCGTGCGATAGAAGGCGCTGGCCGTGCCGTCACGTTTCTCAAACGGCGCGAGGCCCAGTAGCAGCCACCAGACAAAGAACATGATGGTACAGATTAAGAGGATCGTCCACGTGTAGCCCGTGCCGAATCGGTCCGTGAAGCGCTGGGAGGGGGCCTTCAGGTTCTGGGCATTCTGGATGAGGCGGATGATCTTCTGCAGGGAGCTCTCGCTGGCTGCCCTAAGAACCCTTCCCTCCATGACTCCCCAGAGATTGATTGTTCCAGAGAGGGCTGTGTCTCCGAGGCGCTTCGATACCGGCATGGCCTCACCGGTCATGTTCGACTCATCGCAGGCGCTCTCCCCCTTGATCACCTCCATGTCGGCAGGGATCTGTTCCCCGGTAGTGACGAGAATCACCATGCCGGGTGTCAGCTTCTCCACCGGAACGGACTCCTCGACTCCATTGCTGAGGACACGTGCGGTCTTGGGGGCTCCGCGGAAGAGCGCGTCGATGGCCTTCTTGGTACGCCCCATCGCGAAGTGCTCCATGGCACCCGAGGCAGAAAAGAGAAAGAGAAGCAGGGCCCCCTCACGCCAGGCGCCGATCACTCCCGCTCCGACAGCCACAGCAAGCATCAGAAAATGGACGTCGAGTTGTCCTTTGCGAAGGCGTTCCCAGGCATCGCCTGCCGCATCCCATCCCCCGCAGAGGTAGGCCAAGAGATAGAAAACCGTGGCACAAGCTCGGTTGTGGAAGAGAAGTTCACTGATCAGGCCCAGCCCTCCAAAGACGAAACACCCGGCCGCCAGAATAGCCATCAAACGCCACTCCTCGTGGTCATCTTTCTCTTCATTTCCTAATGGGGAGCGTCTCCGCGCGACATACTTCACCCAATACTCAGAGCATCCCCCTCTCAGTCGAGAGATCAGGGAGGGAGTTGAATCCTCGGTTGGCATTACTGAAACCTAGTGAATAGGCTGGAAATGAAAATAGGAGAATCGGATGACGGTGAAGACGCGAAAAACCGGATGGAGAGCCGCTCCATCTTGGCAACCGCGCAGAGACGATGGAGGTGTGGCTGTACTTCGTGCTTCTCGGCACTCGGCTTTGAAAGCGAACAGCACCACCCCCCGGCGTCCAAATCACAGATCCATTTTTTAGAACATTAAGCTAGCAACAACCTTCACAGTGCAGGGGGCGATCAACTGAGCCCCGACAACATTGTTCATCACGGGCAACTCGGCGTCGGCATAGATTCGGATCTTTTTGAAGTCGAACTCGATGCCGGGTGAGAGCGAGAGCTGCTGATAGCCGGAGTTGCCGGTGTTGGCCGCAGGCCCGTAATCGGAGGCTTTGTTGGCAAAGAGGACCTGCCCGATGGGGCGGATCTTCACGCCCCCCAGACCAAGTCCCGTGTTGTAGATGCCCGCTGCTGCATTCACAGCCAGGCCAGGAATGTATCCGGCTTGGTTGGCAACCGGAGCGTCGAGCTGTGCCTGACTAAACCAGGTCCAGTCGCTGTTTTTCGCAAACTTATGGTAGTGAAAGTAGCCGAAGAGGATATCCATGCTGCCGGTGCCGATCTGGTTAGCTCGTGAGACATTTTGCTGCTGCCAGTAGCCGGTAGGCAGTTTGAGTCCCAAATTGAATCCCGTGTTCATGTTCTCGTTCTTTGAGAATCCGGTGTAGAGGGCATTCACCTGGATGTCTCCCATTCCCCACCATTGGGTGGTGGTTGGGGTGTGGACATGCACATGCTTTCCATTAACCACCTTATTGGAGGCTGCCTCGTAACGGTAGAAACGCTGTGCATAAGGAACCGTCAGTGATGCGCCCCAATTATTGTTCCAGTAGTATTGCACGCCCTGGGTGAGCCAGGAGGTCTGCAGAAGTTCGTCGTGGTTCCTTCCCGCCCCCTTGCCTACTTTCTTCAGACCCTGCCAGTTCTGGCTTTGGGACATGAAGGTGTATTGAGTCCAGGCAATGCCGCCGGGACCGTTTGGGAAGAGGTAGCTGGTACCGACGTCTTGAGAGGTGCCGCATCCTGCGCTGCAGGCCAGTACAGATGGGGAAAGAAGGTTAAGGGCAAGCAGCAGGACAGCTGCGAGGAATGTAGAGAAAAGAGATTTCATGGGAAATGGGTGTTAAATTTTTGTGTTGTGGCGCGCAATGGATGAGCAGGAAGCACGACCTTGAGGGCATCGGTCCTGATCCGGCCTGCACATGACCGGATTTCGATTGGGAACACGCCCCTCGAGACACATGGTCGCCCTTGAAGTAAGGGGATCCAGCCGCGATGGGGGAGGCGTTAAGCCTGGATGGGCACTGGGACGGGCGGAGCAAAACAGAGCTCCGGCATCGAAACAAACGGTGCTGGCCCATATGTGAACGGGCTGGAAAGAGGAGAGGGCAACGCGGATCCCAAGGAGACAACAAAGACCTCTGCTTTCTTGTCGACCTTGACGGTGACGGGAGCTTTTTCCTCATGCGCTTGGGCTGAGGCAATTTTCTTACACATCGAGCAGGGGTGCTTGCCGTCGAAGGTCTTTGTGACGGCTTCAGCGATGGATCCTGTGCGGGAGAAGTCCTTCACCATCCCAGCCCACGCCACGCTATGGAGCATGGCCCAGTGACCGCCAGTAATCATAAAGAGAGCCAGCGCCATCACCATGGTCATGATAGGGCGACGGACGTTCATTGGTATGTTTTATGACACTTGCAGAAAGGATCCGCAACAGAAAATCGACGAATCGAAAAAAATCGTCGGTGAATCGCGAGGGAGCCCATTTTTATGGTCATGCCCCCTATCTTTTCCGACTTTTCATCACTAGCCACCGCCTGATTCCATGATAGATTTACACGAATGAAGTTGCACATTTTGACGGCTCTCGCATGCACTACGTTGCTCTCGGCAACCATCCATGCCGCCGAACCAATCCCCTATCCTTCGACAAAATGCATCGTGTCGGATGAAAAGCTCGGAGAGATGGGGCCACCCATCATGGTCGATTACAAGGGGCAGCAGGTAGGCTTCTGCTGCAAGTCGTGCATCGGTGACTTCGATAAGGAGCCCGCAAAGTATCTCGCCAAGCTCAAAGCTCCGGCCAAACCATGATGCCTGTTTTTTCATTTCCCACACTTCTCGACCTTCGCCTCTCGACTTTCGACCCTCGACTCGGTTGCTCAGTGCCTCGGATTGCCCTGAAAGTCTTCAGCCTTCAGCCTAAACACCTATTCTCATGTCCGATTCCCGTTACGATTCTCTAGCCCGAGTGCTCACCAGCCACTCAACGAAGCTGAAGGCCGGTGAGCGTGTCCTCATCGATGTTGCCGACACGCCGGAGGAGTTCGCAATCGCCCTGATCCGCGCCGCCCGCGCTGCCAAGGCGGAGCCCCATGTGGTGATGCACTCAGGACGGATCAGTCGCGAACTCGCGCTGGGTGTCACCGGTTCTCAGGCGTCGACAATGGCCGATATCGATCTCACTCGCCTAAAGAAGATGCAGGCCTATATCGCCGTGCGTGGTTCCCAGAACATCTCCGAGATGGCTGACGTGCCGCAGTCCCAGATGGCTCTGCTCTCGGCAAAGCTCCGCCCCGCCCTCGACTACCGGATCAATAAGACGCGCTGGGTTGTCCTGCGCTGGCCGACTCCCTCAATGGCCCAGCAGGCGCAGATGAGCACGGAAGCCTTTGCCGAATTTTTCTTTCGTGTCTGCACACTGGATTATGCCGCGATGATCCCGGGCATGAAGGCCCTCAAGGCGCTCATGGACAAGACCGACCGTGTCGAGATCACGGGGCCGGGCACCGATCTGCGCTTCAGCATCAAGGGGATCGGCTCTGTCATCTGCGGCGGCGAGCACAATATCCCGGATGGTGAGGTCTTCTCCTGTCCGGTGAAGGATTCCGTAGAGGGTCATGTCACCTTCAATGCACCGACGCTGAACCGCGGGATCGCTTTCGACAACGTGCGCCTCGAGTTCTCGAAGGGGAAGGTCATCAAGGCAACAGCCAACAATACCAAGGCGCTAAACGAGATCCTCGACACGGATGCCGGAGCCCGCTTCATCGGAGAGTTCTCGCTAGGGTTCAATCCGCATATTCTTCACCCGATGCGCGATATTCTATTCGACGAGAAGATTGCCGGATCGTTTCACTTCACCCCCGGCCAGGCCTATGACGTCGCTGGTAATGGCAACAAGAGCGCCGTGCACTGGGATATGGTCTGCATTCAGCGCAAGGACTACGGCGGCGGCGAGGTCTGGTTTGACGGGAAGCTGATCCGCAAGGACGGCCTTTTCGTGCCACCTGCGCTTCAGGCCTTGAATCCCGAAAGACTCCTTGGCAAGAAGGCCTCTCCCGCCAAGAAACGGTGATAGCAGCAAGTCGGGACCCGGAAACACAGTAATGATACTCTGGCGCTACATCCTTGAGACGGTCCGGAAGTTTCATGAACTTCTCGATGCTAAGGACGCCCCGCATGCAGTGGCGGGGGGAACGGCGATCGGGATCTTCTTCGGATTCTTGCCCATCTTCGGACTCAAGACCCTGAGCGCCATGGGCGTCTCTTGGGTCACCCGCTGCAGCATGGTCGCGTCGGTGATCGGGGTTTCCGTGCATGACCTGCTTTTTCCGTTCTGGCCGCTGATTCTACGGTGGCAGTTCCAGATCGGCTTCTGGCTTATGAGTCATCCCCATCATTTCGCGCCAAAGCTTACGCGGGGAGATTTCAAGTTTTCCGAAATCTTTCAATGGGACAATTTTGTCAATATTGGACTTCCCCTGGTGATTGGAGGAACAGTGATTGCAATCCCAATCTCAGTAATCTTCTACCTCGGGGTGTTGGCCATCATGCGTTTTAGGCAGGCTAAAAAAGCGCAAAGGAAATCCGAAATGGTTGCTGAAAAAATGGGGGAGGAAGCCGTTTCGGAGATCACTGACAAGGCATGGGAGCAGCCCTGATCGATTTGGATCTGAGCTCTATTCAGAACTCCTGCTTGATCCAGTCGGTTGATTCCACGACCTGGTAGTCGCGGTGCCAGATGCAGGATTGGAAACGGGTAAGAACTTATTGCCGTAGGAATGAGTGAAAGAGTGAAAGTGACAAGAGCATAAAACGGCCCTTAAAGGATGCCATCTGATTCGGCGCTTCCCAATACCAACGGGAAAAGCCTATATTTTGCCCCCCAATCTCAATTTTTATGGCGGATCCTATTCTCACTTTTGGCCTTCCTTCCGGCAGCCTCATGGAAGCAACCCTCTCGCTCTTCAAGCGGGCAGGCTTTTCCATTTCTGGGACCAGCCGCTCTTACCGCCCGCTCGTGGATGATCCGGAACTGCGCCTTCGCATGCTGCGCGCTCAGGAGATCAGCCGCTATGTGGAGGGGGGATTTCTGGATTGCGGCATCACCGGGCGCGATTGGGTCGAAGAGAATGGCTCCGATGTCGAGGTGCTCGCCGAACTTCCCTACAGCAAGGCGACGGCCAATCCCACCCGCTGGGTGATCGCAGTTCCCGAGGACTCTTCCTATAAATCGGTCAAGGATCTGGAGGGGAAGCGCATCGCCACCGAGGCGATCGGCCTCACCCGCCGCTACTTCGAGAGCCACGGGGTGAAGGCGGAGTTTGAATTCTCCTGGGGCGCTACCGAGGTGAAGGTCCCCGATCTGGTCGATGCGATCGTTGACATCACGGAGACTGGATCCTCGCTTCGCGCGAACAATCTCCGGATCCTCGAGACGATTATCGAGTCCTACCCGGTCTTTGTGTCCGGGAAGACCGCCTTCGAGGACAAATGGAAGCGGGAGAAAATGGAGAAGATCGCACTTCTTCTGGTCGGTGCTCTCACGGCACGCGACAAGGTCGGCCTCAAGATGAACCTCCCCCGCATAAAGTTGCAGAATCTCCTCGACGCACTACCCGCTCTCCGCAATCCTACAGTTTCGCCTCTGGCCCAAAACGACTGGGTGGCTGTGGAGACTGTCATCGACGAAAAAATCGTCCGGGAGATCATACCGCAACTGAAGTCACTCGGTGCCGAAGGCATCATCGAATACCCTCTGAACAAAGTCGTCTACTAAGGCGACTCAGACCTACAATTCTACGCAAGTAGTCCAGAACCGAACACAGCCCGATGGGATCAATCAAAAAGAAACGCAAAGCTAAGATCGCAAAGCACAAGCGCCGCAAGCGCATGAAGCTGAACCGCCACAAGAAGCGCCTGCGTTATAAGTCCTAGTAAAGCTAGGCCCCGTTTAGGGCAACGCTTCGCCAGAGAATCGGCGGAGAAAATTTCAAGAGAAGGCTTCCGAAGAATACTTACGGAAGCCTTTTTCGTTTTTTAGGCTGAGGCTTCCGCACTGGAATACTCACAGTGATGAAGGGGATAAAAGGGATGAGGAGCTGCAGCCGAGGGTATCTGCATTCTAGGGGGTAATTTCAACCCTTCATCCCTGTGAATTACTCGGGTCTCAGGCCCCGATGTCGCGGCGGAGTTGCTTCCCCTCGAAGGCAATCTTGTCGGCAGCCGCATAAGCTTTCTTCCGAGCTTCCTCAAGTGTTGAGCCGAGTGCCGTGATACCGAGGACGCGTCCTCCACTCGTGAAAACCTGACCATCTTTCAAGGTGGTGCCGGCATGGAAGACAACAACATCAGGATCTACAGATGCTTCCTCGATGCCAGTGATCACCTTGTTCTTCTCGATCGGCCCAGGATAGCCGCCGGAAGCCAGCACGATACAGACTGCAACACGCTCGTCCCAGACGGGTGTAGTTTCGGATAGCTTCCCATCGATGGTGGCATCGATCAGATCGAGGAGATCGCTTTTCAGTCGGCGCATCAGAGACTGCGTTTCCGGATCACCAAATCGGCAGTTGAACTCCAAGACCTTTGGGCCTGTCGGCGTCATCATAAGTCCGGGGAAGAGCATCCCCTGGAAGGGAAGGTTATCGGCCGAGAGCCCCTTCACGAAGGGTTCCAGAACTTCTCGCTTGAGTCGCTCCTGCATTGCGGTACCGACGACGCCAGAGGGACTGATCGTCCCCATCCCTCCGGTATTCAATCCCTGATCTCCCTCGAGGGCTCGCTTATGATCCTTGGCATCGGGAAAGAGGAGATAGTTTTTCCCATCGATCAGCGCATGAAGAGAGCACTCCGGGCCGGTCAGAAACTCCTCGATGACCACAGTGTCGCCAGCCTCACCGAAGATCTTTTCGATCATGATCTCACGGATAGCTGCCTCAGCCTCTCCCTGAGTATGGGCAATCACCACCCCCTTGCCGAGAGCCAGTCCATCGGCCTTCACAACCATCGGATAACTTGCGTTGGCGCAATGAGTCAGAGCGGCTTCCGGGTTGGAGAAGGTGGCCGAGGCCGCCGTTGGAATCCCGTGACGGATCATGAATTCCTTGGCAAACGACTTCGAGGATTCAAGTCGGGCGGCAGCTACCACGGGCCCAAAGACACGAAGGCCCTCTTTCTGAAAAAGATCGACGATCCCTGCGGCGAGCGGGTCATCGGGACCGACAAGAGTCAGATCGACCTGTTCCGACTTGGCGAGTGCCAGCAGGCCGGGAAGATCGCTCGCTGCGACCGGATGATTGATGGCGAACGCCGCTGTCCCTGCATTCCCTGGGGCGCAAATAAGCTCTGTCACACGCGGGCTCTGAGCCAGCTTCCAAAGAAGGGCATGCTCACGGCCACCCGATCCGATCACGAGAATTTTCATCGTGAAAAGATGAACCGCCCAGGCTTGTTCTGTCGAGAACGCTGAACTCTTACTTCTGCTCGAGCGGATGGCGTACGTCGGGTAGGATGGCGGTTATGGAAACCTCGATCTCCCTTTCCTGACCCAGCATATTCAGCAGGATCGCCACGCGTTCACGAGCCGGCAGGACACGGGTGACCAGGGCGCGGACTCCCAGGAAGGGACCCTCAATCACCCTTATCTCCTCTCCCTCCTTGATTTCGCAGGCGATCTCTACGGTCTCGTTGTCAGCCACATGGTGTCTTAGGTCAGTGATAATCAAGTCATCCAGAACGGCTGGCCTGTTACCGAAAGAGAGCGTCTTGGCAACACCGCTGGTCGCGGCGATGCGACGGTAAAGCTCCGGATATACAAAGCGGACAAAGATGTAACCGGGAAACATCGCCTCGTTCACCCAGGCTACGCCTGTCGAACGGGCCCGCTTGAAGCGGATCTTAGGACAGAAGACCTCAAGCCCCAGTTCTCCGCGGAGCAGTCGAGTCGCCACACCTTCCTGCTTGGGTCTGGTTTTTACGCAGTACCAGAGCAATTCATGAGAAAATTGGGGAGCAGATGTTTCTGGGGCTGACATTTCGCTATCCTGCCATGATTGATCACATCCCGCAATGCACTCGCAATTGTGGCGAAATCGTGACATAGCGAATCTTGGAGAAATCGAAGTTAGGTTTTACACAACATCTTGTGTCTGATGAAGAACTCTACCACTACAGGAGCGTTTGGATCTCCGATGTGCATCTGGGCACCCGCGGATCGCAGGCGACGGCCTTGCTGGGGTTCCTCCGCACGTTCGAGTGTGACACGCTCTATGTCGTTGGTGACCTAATCGATATATGGGCGATGAAGCGCGGTGTCTACTGGACCCAGGAGCACAGCGACGTGATCCAGAAAATCCTGCGCAAAGGCCGCAAGGGCTCCAAAATCATCTACATCCCGGGCAATCATGACGAGCGGATCGCCGATTTCACGGGTGACTATGCCAATGTCCACATCCAGTCGCGTGCCTTTCACACGACCGTCGATGGCCGGAAGCTTCTAGTGGCGCACGGCCATGAACTCGACACTGTTGTCCAGAACCTCGGATGGTTGGCCCATGTGGGCGATATCGGCTACACCCTGCTCTTGCAGCTCAACGGCCCGGTGAATTTTTTCAGAAGGCTGGTCGGCCAGGGTCACTGGTCGCTGAGCGCCTACGTGAAGAGCGGCGTGAAGAACGTGGTGAACTTCATCGGCGGTTTCGAGGAGTCGATGGTGCACTTCGCCTCCGACGCTGAGGCCGACGGGATCATCTGTGGTCATATCCATACGGCCGCGATGCGCAAGATCAAGGAGCTCGATTACTACAACACCGGTGACTGGGTGGAGAGCCTCACAGCGCTTGTAGAAGAGGATGATGGTAAGCTCAAGCTACTCAAGTTCTCCTCCTCCGGGGAGCTTATCCAGACGCTGGCCGTCTGCGGATCCACGGAGGGGATCGTTGTGAATGAAGAGCCTTTCATTCCTGAATTCCCAGCTGAACCGCTCGCAGTCTGAAAAAACTGGCGGGACTCCCCGTCACAGCTTATTTAGATAGGCTGTTCGATGACCATCTGCCTGCTCAAATCCAAGATCCATCGCGCCGCAGTCACGGGCGCCTCCGTCGACTATGAGGGAAGCCTCACTATTGCCTCCGATCTGGCGGAACGTGTCGGCCTGCTACCTTACGAGAAGATCCTGGTTGGGAATATGGGGAACGGGGAGCGCTTCGAGACCTATGTGATCTATGGCCCTCATGGATCTGGAGCCATCGAGCTCAATGGAGCCACCGCCCATCTCGGTAAAATCGGTGATAGGCTTACGATCATGTCCTATGCATGGCTCTCCGAGCAGGAGGTTGCCCGTCATAAACCCTTGGTGATCCTGCTCGACGAGAAGAACGCCGTGATCAGGGCCTAGGGTATTTCGTATTTCGTATTTCGTATTTCATTGAGGAGCGGCCCCGACCGGCACCCGTTTTGTGAGGGGAAACCAAGGGATCAGGAATATCCCGCAAGCGCAGAGGATCCCGCAAAGGGGAATCGCGAAGCCGATGCCCATGCGATCAGCTACCCAGCCGGCAATCCAGCTACCGATGGCAAGCGATCCCTGGAATGTCATGAGATAGAAGGAAATCGTTCGGCCCCGTACCCAATCCGGAGAGCAGAGCTGCACGGAGACATTGTGGTTCACGGCGACGACGATCCAGCAGAGGCCGCCGCCGAACATAGCCATGGCGACAAGTGTCGGGCTTCTTCCTAAACCCACAACAACCACGCAGGCAGAAAAAATACCCAAACAGACGCCCACCATCGTATCGATCGGGAAGCGCCGCCTCATCACAGGGATAAAGATGGCCCCGAGGACTGATCCGACGCCGAAGGCACTCAGGAGAATTCCATAACCCGTGGCACCGGTTCCCAAATGGTCGCGTGCCACGACGGGAAGTAGCGCCAGAACTCCAGATCCCGTCAGCATGAAGAAGCAGGTGCGCAGCAGGATGCCCCTGATAAGTGGCGTTTCCTTCAGGAATTTCCAGCCCTCCTCCAACGAGTGGAGCACGACTCGAGGGGTTGCTTTTCCTTTTGATTGGGGAACGAGATGAGAGGGAACGCGCCAGAGTCCTGCGAGCACGGCCAAAAAAGAGAAGGCATTGATGGCAAAGACCCAAGCTGCTCCCAAGGCACCCACAAGGAAACCTCCCAGCGCCGGACCGATCGATCGGGCGAGATTGAAGCTGATGCTATTAAGCGAGACGGCGGCGGCGACCTTATCCCGGGTCACCAGATCCTGAAGCAGGGTCTGCCATCCTGGCAGATGGATCGCCGAACCCATACCCAGCAGGAAAAGCAGCACCAGAAGTTGTATGGGGCGCAAATGCCCATTCCAAGTCATCACCGCCATGAGACCGGCCATGGTCATCATCCAAAGCTGGGCTCCAACCAGCAGCCTGCGCCGGTTGACAAGATCGGTCAGCACTCCGCCGGCCAAGCCAAGTAGAAAGGCCGGAAGGCTAGCCGCCGTCTGGACCAGGCCAATCAGGAGAGGGGATGTTGTCAGTGTCGTCATGAGCCATGCTGCCGCGGCCGCATGCATGAGAGTCCCCAGATTGGAGAGGAAGTTGGCAATCCAGAGATCCCGAAACTCAGGCTGGCGAAGGGGGGCAATGCCAGAACCGAAAAGCTTGTCGCTCATCGGAAGATGAAAAGTCCCAGATGCCTCATAGTGATATGGGAGGCATCCTCCCATGAAAGCCTTGTTTCGGGCGAGTGGGATCAGCTCGCCTTGGCAGACTGGCTTAGCCAGTAGAATTTAACGCTTGGCTATTGCCGCGTTGACCACGGTCTTAGTCTTCTGCGCCTTGGCTTTCACTTTCAGTGCAGCTGCTTCGTGGTGATGCTTGTCGAGACCGTCAGCGCTCAGGTCACGATCCTGTCGCGAAGTATGAACCCGGTTTTCCATAGCTGCTTCGCTTTTGATCCGGGTGTTTGATTTGTGGGATGTGGTACTCATAGGTTACGAGTTCATCTTCCTTCAGAAGCAAAACAATTCAACCGAGATGGGCTAATCAATCGACTTATTCACAACCTCGGATCATCAACAAAAGTTGATGGAAACTGACATAGGTGTCCCCAGATCAGAACGACAGATTCGATGCAGGGCTAGGTACGCGAGAGCCGCTGTAGTTCTCCTACAGCAAGCGAGTAACACAACCTTAGCCCTCTACGACTTCGTCTTCTTTTTGTGATACCACCGGTGCAATTCCCTGCAGTTTCTCCCCCTCGGGCAGATTGATCAGACGCACGCCCATGGCATTCCTGCCGGTCTCGCGGATCTTGTCGACGGGAGTGCGGACCATCTGACCACCGGAGGTAATCAGCATAATCTCGTCGGAATCAGTGACGGAGAGCGCTCCGACCACGCACCCCACCTTGTCCCCGGTCTTCATGGTGATGATGCCTTTGCCGCCGCGCGATTGCTTGCGGTACTCCTCGAAGGAGGTGCGTTTGCCGATACCGTTCTCGCCTGCCACAAGCAGCATGCAGTCGTTGCGGACAAGGCTGACGGAGACGACCTCGTCGCCTTTATTGGGACGAATGCCCCAGACACCGACGGTCTTGCGACCCTGGTCGCGGAGCTCTTCTTCGCTGAAGCGGATACTCATGCCCTCCTTGGTGACTAGGACAACCTCGTCGTGGCCGTCCGTGAGAGACGCGGAGATAAGGACATCCCCCTCCTCGATCTCGATGGCGATGATGCCTCCCTTGCGGATGTTGGAGAAGTCTCCGAGGTTCGACTTCTTCACAATGCCACTGCGTGTGGCGAAGAAAATGTGCTTCTCGGGATTCCAGGTGGTCTCGACACCTCCTGCACCACCGCTGGTAGTAGACTCGATGCGAAGTGTGGCGGCGACCTGTTCACCCGACTGGAAGTTGAGGATATTCGCAATGGAGCGGCCCTTGGCTGTACGACTCATTTCGGGAATCTCATGTACTCTCTCGACGTAGCAGCGGCCTGTCTTTGTGAAGAAGACAAGGTAGTCATGCGTGCTGGCGGTAAAGAGATGCTCGACGAAATCACCCTCCTCAGCATCGGTCTGAGCCTCACGCGTAGTCATTCCAATGACTCCCTTGCCACCACGCTTCTGCGAACGGTAGGCGCTGACGGCTGTGCGCTTAATAAATCCCTTGTGGGTCACGGTGATAATACAGCCTTCGTTGGCGATCAAATCTTCAATGGAGATCTCTCCCTCCTCTGGAACAAGTTCCGTTAGGCGGGGGCCGGCGTGCTTGTCACGGATCGCCTTCAGCTCGGTCTTGATGATCGTAAAGACGCGCTCTTCGCGGGCCAGGATATCGACCAGGTCAGCGATCGTGGAGAGAAGCTGCTGATACTCGGTGTTGAGCTTGTCTCGTTCAAGGCCAGTGAGCTGGTAGAGGCGCAACTCGAGGATGGCATCGGCCTGAGGCTCGCTGAAGCAATACTGCCCCTTCTCATTGAGCCGGGACTCCTGACGGAGCAGGATGCCGAATTTCTCGATCTCCTTCTTCGAGAACTCGATGGCCAACAGGCGTGTCCGGGCCTCGTCGCGGTTCTGGGAATCGCGGATGATCTTGATGAAGTTGTCGAGATTCGCGAGGGCGATCAGGTAGCCCTCAAGCTTCTCGGCGCGGGTCTCGGCCTCACGGAGGAGGAAGCGGGTGCGACGTAGGATGACCTCGCGGCGGTGCTCGATGAAGCAGGCGATGGCTTCCTTGAGCGAAAGGAGCTTCGGACGCCCGCGGTCGATCGCCAGCATCGAGATCGAGAAGGAGGACTCGAGCGCGGTGTGCTTGTAGAGGTTATTGATAACGACCTTTGGAATAGCATCCCGTTTGAGCTCGATGACAACACGGGTGTTCTCGTCAGACTCATCGCGGATAGCGCTGATGTCGGTGATGATCTTCTCGTTCACGAGACCTGCGATGCGCTCGACAAGGGTAGCCCGGTTGACGTTGTAGGGAATCTCAGTGATGACGATCTGCTCGCGACCGCCCTTGATCTCCTCCACGCCGGCACGTCCTCGGACCTTCACGGAGCCACGCCCGGTCTCGAAGTATTGCCTGATACCGCCGACGCCGCAGAGCTGGCATCCCGTCGGGAAGTCAGGACCCTTGATGTGCTTCATCAACTCGTCGAGCGTGATGTCGGGATTATCGACCTGGGCACAGACCGCATCGATCGTCTCGCCGAGGTTATGCGGAGGGATATTGGTCGCCATGCCGACCGCGATGCCAGTGCCACCATTGACGAGAAGGTTCGGGATCGATGCTGGGAAAACGGTCGGCTCCTCGCGTGTGTCATCGTAGTTCGGAACGAAATCGACCGTGTCGTGATCCATGTCCTCCATGAGGACAGCGCCGAGGGGCCGCAGGCGTGCCTCGGTGTAACGCATAGAGGCCGGAGGGTCACCTTCGACGGAACCGAAGTTGCCCTGCCCCTCGATGAGAGTCTCGCGCATTGCCCAGGTCTGGGCCATGTGGACGAGAGTGGGATAGATCGCCTGGTCACCATGGGGGTGATAGTTACCCATCGTCTCTCCAACGATCTTGGCGCACTTGAGGTGCTTGCGAGTCGGCATGACCCCGAGCTCGCTCATGGCAAACAGGATGCGGCGCTGGGAGGGCTTCAGACCATCGCGGGCATCGGGAAGCGCCCGGGAAATGATAACCGACATGGAGTAATCGAGGAAGGATCTGGAAATCTCTTCGGCGACATCGATCGGTTCGACTTTTTCGTTCTGGTTATACAAGGTATTGGGCCTAAGGGGTGGTTTGAGATTGAGTCCCTACAATATATAGGAGCGAAGCAGTGCGGGGAAAGTACGAAAGTGGAAAAGTCAAATGTTCCAACTGATAACACTGGGCGTATCGGGGAAACCTTCCCACTTTTTCACCTTTTACTTTTGCACCAACTTCTCGAGCTCCTTAACCCTGTCATACAGTTTGTGGAGCTGGGAAATATAGAAATTTGTCTGCTTGAACTCCTTCATCGGCTTGGCAGGGGCGCCAATCAACATCGAGCCCGCTGGGACATTCTTGGAGACACCGGCTTTGGCTCCCAGCACGGCCTTATCACCGATTTCGATATGCCCGGCGAGGCCGACCTGCCCCGCTAGAGTGACATAGGAGCCGATCCGCGTGCTTCCAGAGATCCCGACTTGGGAGCAGATGATGGTGTGAGAACCGATCTGCACATTGTGGGCGATCTGCACCAGATTATCGATCTTACTCCCCTCGCCGATAATGGTGCGTCCGAAGCGGGCGCGGTCGACGGTGGTATTGGCTCCGATCTCGACGTCATCACCGATCTCAACAATGCCGGTCTGGGGAATCTTGACATGGCGTCCCTCCTTGAACTCGTAGCCGAATCCACACGATCCGATAACTGCACCCGGTTGAAGAATGACGCGGTTGCCCAGAATGCAACGCTCGCGGATGATCGCTCCGGGATGTAAATGACATCCCTCACCGAGATGCACCTCACTGCCGATGAGACATCCAGCTCCGATCACGGAACCGGAACCGATCACGGCTGAATCCCCGATCACGGCCAGTGGCCCCACGGAAACCCGCTCACCTAGTTTTGCGGAAGAAGAGACGACAGCCGAAGGATGGATGCCGAGTTCAGCCACCACTTCGGGTGGCGCAAAGGCCGACACCACGGAGGCGAAGGCCGTGGAGGGATTTTCAACATTCAGGAGTACCGGTCCGATCTCCTCTCTAAACTCCAGAGGAACGAAAACTGCACTAGCCTTGCTCAGACGGAGTTGGGCCAGATAGCGGGGGTTTCCGAAGAAAGTGATGTCACCCGGGCGAGCCTCCTGCAAGGAGGCAACACCTGTGATTTCCAACTCGCCCGAACCGGTCGGGGCCTCGAATCCCGCGAGTACTGCTAATTCCAGCAGTCTCATGGGAAAGTGAACCGTGGCAACGGGGTTGCCGGATTATTTCGCGGCGGCGGTCTTAGCCGGGGCGTTCTTGTTCAGTGTCGTGATCACGTCCTGACTGAAGTCGAGATCATCACGGGAATAGAGAATAACGGGTACGGCGCCGGCGCTCAATCCGGATTTGTCAAAGACGATGTCATAGCCCTTGGCTTTCACAAGATCGTTCACGGTCTTCATGATGTCGTCGACGATGTCCTTGCGCATACGGAGGAACTGATCCTGAAGTCCCTTCTGCTTGGAGGTGCGATAGTCAGCAATCTCCTTGTCGAGTGCGCGTGCGGCAGCAACTTTGGTCTGCAGATCCTTTTTCTTGGCTTCAGCGTCATCTTTAGCCAGGCCGGGTTTCTGGATGTCGGTATTCAGCTGACTGATATCCTTCATGCTGGCCTTGAGGGTTTCCACACGTCCATTCAGGTCGTCATTGGCCGTCTTCTCAGCGGCAGAATATTTGTCTTGGGCGTCCTTGGTCTTGTAGTACTCGCTGAAGACACGGTTCATATCGACGGTGCCGAATTTAACCTGTGCATTGGCGAAACCAGCGCCACCAAGGACGAAAAGTGCCGCGAGCAAAGAGATACGGGTGATGGATGTCATGATGTGATGAGTTAAAAATTAAGTCGTACTTATAGTCAACACTAGAAGGTATAGCCAACATTAAATTGAAACTGGCCGCTTGTCCTATTCCATGAGTCGGTCATGACAGGATAACCCCAGTCGATACGAATCGGTCCAACCGGCAAATCGATGCGTGCTCCGATACCGACGTCGCCGTTCAGTCCGCCGGAATTGTAAGATTGCCCATTTGCAGCGGTGGTAACGGACTGTGGATTGATATCCCACGCATTGGCATTCACATAACCCCAATCTGTAAAGATCGCTCCTCGAAGACGTGGGATGATCGGAAAGGTCAACTCTGCGGTTCCATAGAGCGAGGTGCTGCCACCGACAGGATTTCCGTAAAAATCCTTGGGACCAACACCTCTGAAGACGAAGCCGCGCATGTCGTTGGCACCACCAAGGTAGAGTTGGTCGAAGATCGGTGGAGTATTTGTCCCCTGTGTGCCACTTCCCCAAGTATTTACCACACCCACGGAACCCTTTGTGAGGAGAATCATGTCCCACGGAAGGGGAAAATATTTCTTAGCATCGAGCGAGATGCCGTAATCCTGGACTGTTCCGCCAAGCCCGCCTCCAGCCACGAATCCAGTCAGGTTAATCGACTGCCCCTTACGCGTGAGAAAGAGACTGTCGCGGTTATCAAAATCAAACCCGAGCAAGATACAACTCTTCGTGTAAATGGAGTTGTTGGCAGCATTCTGAATGGCCCCCTGTTGCTGTTGTTGCGAAGTCACACCCTGACCGTTTCCGTAATTGCCTGTTAAATTGTAAATATTGATATTCTCAAGGCGGTATTCTCCGCGCAACGCAGTAAAGGGAGACAGTGCCTTGCGGGCTTGAAGCGCTCCGCCGAGGTTCGACTGGCTGTAGACCGGACTCAAGAAAGTAGCGGCATGGTAGTAAAACTCGCCGCCCACGGAGACCTTGTACCCCATGAACCACGGCTCGGTGAGGGACATGGTGAAATCCTGACGCTGCAGACCGTACTGGCCGCGGATACGGAAACGCTGCCCGGCACCGGTGAAGTTGGGCCAGTTGAGGAGGTCGAAGTTGGACTGCTGTATTTCTGCAAATCCAACCAAACTATCGATGGAGCTGAAGCCGGCTCCAAAATTGAAAGATCCGGTCTTTTTCTCATCAACGATGACATCGAGATCCTTTCGGCCCGGAACCAAGGTATCCACAGGCACGGTGTCGACCTTTGAAAAGTAGTTGAGATTCATCAACCGAGTCTTGCTGACGTCGACCAGCGTGGTGTCGAAGATTCCTCCGGGTTGGACGGCCAATTCACGGCGGATGACTTTGTCCTTGGTCTTCGTATTGCCCTGAACATTGATCAGATTCACATACGACTGAACTCCTTCATCTATGCGATACGTGAGATCTATCTGTCCTTGGCCGGCGGGGGTGATCTGCGGTTGGGCGACCATGTCGACATAACCTCGTGAACCGTAGTAATCGCGGATTTTCTTCAAATCAGCACCCATACCATCCGGCGTGTAGAGGGATCCATTCCTCATCTTGAGGTAGCGAACCAGATCAGCAGGAGACAGGATGGTGGCACCGTCGATGGCGAGCTTGTTTACGCGGTACTGCGTTCCCTCGGATATGGAAACCACGAGATCGACACCCTTGCCGTTCGGCAGCGGCGTGGTCTGGACATCGGAAACACGCATGTCTGCAAATCCCTTATTCTGGTAGAGGGTGCGTATCGCTTCCTTGTCCTCGTCCATCTGGGAGGGGGTGAGGCGCCCCGCCTTGGTCAGGAAAGAAAGCAGGTTGGCCGTCTTGGTCTTCATGACCTTCATCAAATCCTTCGGAAGAACCGAGTCATTTCCGGTAAAGGAGATACGGCGAATAACGAGCTTTGGCCCCTCATTGATTACAAAAGCGACCTTCGTCTTCTTGTCGGGAAGCTCCGTGGACCTCGTATCGACCTTCACCTCGCTATAATTCTTATCCTCATAAAGCTTGAGGATCTTCTGACGGTCATCGTTGAGTCGCTCGTCGCTGAGGGGCTCGCCCGGCTTGGTCGCGATTTCCTTACGGATCTTTGAGTTGGGAATGGCCTCCGCCCCCTCGATAATCACCTCGCCCACGGTAGCCCGTCCCTGGAGTAGAACAGTCACCTTCAGTCCTCCGGCGATCGGTTCTGCAAAGATACGGGCGTTGGAAACCTGACCCGTGGCATAGAGAGACTTGATATCCTCTTCGACAAGACGATCGTTATAAAGCGCGCCCGGCTTGGTCGCCAGATTGTCCAGGACACGTTGCTTACTGAGCGTAGTCGGTCCCACGAACTGGACATTGATCTCCTGAATCAACGGAGCCTGACCTGGAACTTGGGCATCCAATCGCGCTCCGGGCAAAAAAACTAAAACTGCCGCTACTACAAGTCGTGCAAACCAGAAAATACGAAGGGACTTCATGGATCGTTAGTGAGATCGATTGGGGAAATTATAGGGAATCAGAGAAGAGGCACGCTTTGGTGATGGCAAGAGCCCGCAATTAGATGAGGGAGGGGGGTGCTGTGGTCAAGACGCTATTTTTTCAATGTCTAGAGAATGGTTAAGGAATGGCTAGACGAGTTCTTTTAAAATTGCCGAAATTTCCGCAAGGTTCGTGATGGTGTGGTCCGGAGTGACCTCCGCTTGTTCCTCGGAACCGGGAACCCGGATCCAGATCGAACGAATGCCCGCGTTCCGGGCTCCCACAATATCGCGCTCCAGGCTGTTTCCGACCATCACCGCCTCATCGGCTGAAACTCCGAGTTCTGTAAGCAGACGATGAAAAATCTCCGGCTTGGGCTTTCCTATCCCATGCTCGCCGGAGACCGCAATGGCCTGAAAAAATGGTTCCAGCCCCGAGGACGCGATCTTCTCACGCTGCAGATCAGGCGCGCCATTGGTCAGGAGGGCAAGCTTGTAGGAAGGGGAGAGTTCAGCCATCAGTTCCCTTGCACCTGGCAGCAACCGCTGACGGGCACGGCGGGTGGCGGCAAATTCCAAGGAAAGCATCACAGCAGCATCTTCTGAGGCATTCGTTTCTTGGGCGGCAAGAGACTTGGCAAAGACCTCGACCCGGTAAGCGGTCGCCCATTCCCTCAACGCCGTCAACTCGGGGGAATCCCCAGTAAATCCTCCCCAGAGACACTCGAAGGCACTGATCCCAATCGAGCGACAGAAAGGGCGACTCTCTCCCTCTGCCCAGAGAGATCGGGCAATCGCCATGGCGTCGGTCGCAAAACGAGCGGGTACAACTTCAAAACGAGCTGAGGCCACCGCAGCAACATGGGCAAAGGTTTCGTGAGAGACCGCCTCGTCGACGGCTAAGGTATCATCAAGATCAAAGAGAAGGGCGCGAATTGCCATAAGAAGGAATCATTGCCTGCAACGAACATCCTGAACGAGAAAAAAGACCTCTGGCGTTCTTTTTCCTCTTCGCTGGGTGCTAAGCTCGTTGCTTTTCCCGCTTTGTAGATAAAACAGCTTCAACTTTCCCCAGCGGAAGGCAATTCACGACATCTGCCTTGGTCAGCCAACCCTTGCGAGCGATCCCGACTCCGTAGATGAGATCCTGAAGTCCGTAGGTTGTATGCGCGTCGGGGTTAATCGCACACTTCACACCTTTTTCCTTAGCGAGGGGCCACCAGCGCCAGTCCATGTCGAGCCTCCACGGGCTGGCGTTGATCTCAATGATCGTTCCCGTCTCGGCGGCGACATCGATAACAGCGGGGATATTCACCGGGTAAGCGTCTCGGGAGAGAAGCAAACGTCCCGTGAGATGTCCCATGATCGTGACATGGGGATTCCTGATCGCACGGATAATCCGCTCGGTCATCGTCTTCTCATCGGCTGTGAAGCCCGAGTGGACGGAGGCAACCACATAATCGAGCGTGGCCAGCACCTCGTCAGGGAAATCAAGATCCCCTTCCTTTAGGATATCGCATTCGGTACCCGCGAAGAGCCGGAAGCCGGCTTCTTTGAATTCCTCGGAGTCATTCAGCTCCCGGATCTCAGCCACCTGTTCGGCCAACCTCACGGCGTCCAGTCCGTGTGCCTGGAAGGAACTCTTGCTGTGATCGGCAATACCGAGGTATTCGAGACCAAGGTCGATTGCGGCGCGGGCCATCTCGATCAGGGAATTCTTTCCGTCGCTTGCCGTGGTGTGGCAGTGGAAGGTACCCCGCAGATTACTCCATTCGATAAGATCGGGTAGCGTCCCTGCCTCCGCCGCGGCGATCTCCCCCCTATCCTCTCGGAGTTCCGGGGGGATGAAATCCAGGCCAAGTGATTTGTAGAGTCCCTTCTCGTCACGGATGGCCGGTGGTTGCTCGGCGCCCTCGGCTACGGAAAATCGGTACTCGTTGAGCGACCACCCCTGATCGAGCGCACGGCTGCGCAAGCGGATATTGTGTTCTTTACTGCCGGTGAAATAGACCAAGGCGAAAGGGAACTCCTCCGGCTTCACCACCCGCAGATCACACTGCACTCCGCCTTGGAGACGGACACTCGACTTGGTGGGACCGCTGACAATCACCTCCTCGACCAAAGGATGGTCGATAAAGAATGCCGAGACCTCTTCAGGATGCTTGGAGGAAACAAGAATATCGAGATCCCCGATCGTCTCCTTTCGACGGCGAAAGCTTCCTCCTTCGCTGATCTGCCCAACAGCCTCATGGGCGCGCAGATCGGAGAGAAGTTGCTCCGCCAGCGAGGCCACGACATTGATCCGGAATCGTCCGGCATGCTTGCGATGATCCTCGATCGCCTTCAGAAGCTTGGTCTGGGTCTTCTCTCCGAATCCCGCTAAATCAGCTGCCTTACCCTCTGTACAGACTCGTTCCAGATCCTCCACTGAAGAGACTCCAAGCTGGTCGTGGAGAGCTTTGATTTTCTTCGCCCCCAGTCCTTGGAGCTCAAAGAGCTCGAAGATCCCCTCGGGAAAAGAGCCCTTCAGTTCCTCATAGTAGGTCAGCTTCCCCGTCGTCACCAACTCGGTAACCTTCTCCGTGATCGCCTTGCCAATCCCCTCGATTTCAGCAAGACGTCCTTCCTCAACGATTTTTTCGATCGGTTCGCTCAGCGACTCAAGGGCGCGCGCGGCATTCGTATAGGCACGGATCTTGAACGGGTTCTCCCCTTTAAGTTCAAGCAACTGGGCGATGTGCTCCAGGATTTCACCGACATGAGCTGGTGTTTCGGACATGGTTTTGTGGTTTGGCGCAGTGCTTCGTTTTCCTGCGCTCGCAATATCAGTCCTGCGGCGACGGTATGCCAGCGCAGCTAGAAACCAGAAACCTTATTGAACTTTGAGAAGTTCGATGTCGAAGATGAGTGTGCTATCCGGCGCTATGACTCCACCGGCACCGCGCGATCCGTAAGCCAGATTTGACGGGATGAAGAGTTCTATTTTGCCACCCTCCTTCATCAACTGCACACCTTCGGTCCAGCCGGGAATGACTCCGTTGAGAGGAAAGGAGATTGGCTCGTTTCGCTTGTAGGAGCTGTCGAACTCAGTGCCGTCGATCGTGGTGCCACGATAGTGAACAAGGACGGTATCGGTGGCCTTGGGGCTCTTGCCGTGACCTTCGGTGACGACCTTGTACTGGAGACCGCTCGGAGTGGTGTGGACGCCGGGCTTGCTGGCGTTCTCTTTGAGGAATGCCTGACCGACTTCGAGGTTGTTGGATTGAGACATGAGATGAGTTGGGTTGAGGATGAGTGAGATGGCCACAGTAAGAGCCACGGTAAGGAATTTGAAAGATCGGTTCATGGGAAAAGTGTGTGAGCTAATTATCCTTCAAACTCGCAAATCACAACTGAGGAGTTATGACCGCCGAAGCCGAAGGAGTTGCTAAGGGCCACCTTGACTTTGACCTCGCGTGCCTTGTGCGGGACATAGTCGAGATCGCACTCGGGGTCGGGATTATCGAGATTTATGGTGGGAGGGACGATCCCTTCGCGCATGGCGAGGGCGCACGCGGCAAGCTCAATGCCGCCAGCCGCACCCAGAAGGTGACCCGTAACAGACTTGGTGGAACTGATAGGCACCTTGTAAGCCTGGGCCCCGAAGGCATCCTTGATCGCCTTGGTCTCGCAGATGTCGCCGATCGGCGTGGATGTGCCATGGGCGTTGATGTAGTCGACCTCTTCGGGAGTGACCTTGGCGTGCTTCATCGCAATCTGCATGCACCGGCTAGCCCCCTCTCCCTCGGGTCGTGGGGCGGTCATGTGGTAGGCATCCGCAGTGGCGCCATAGCCAACAAGTTCACAGTAAATTCGCGCGCCGCGCTTCTTCGCATGCTCGAGCTCCTCGAGAATAACGATACCGGCTCCCTCGCTCATGACAAATCCGTCGCGGTCCTTGTCAAATGGGCGTGATGCATTCTCGGGTGCGTCGTTACGGGTGCTGAGAGCTCGCATGCAGGAGAATCCGGCCACACCGAGGGGCGTGATGGTCGCCTCGGCTCCGCCCGCAATGAAGGCGTCGGCATCACCGAACTTGATGATACGCCAGGCCTCACCGACAGAATTATTAGCCGTTGCGCAGGCGGTGACGATCGCCATGTTCGGGCCGCTAAAGCCGTACTCCATGGAGATGAGACCACTGGCCATATTGCTGATGATCATCGGAATGGTGAAAGGGGAGAGCTTGGTCGGCCCCTTCTCAACAAGCCTGCGCGCCTCGGTCTCAAGGCTCTGGAATCCCCCAATGCCGCTTCCCACGATGACTCCAAAACGTTCCTTGTCGACTGTCTCGAGATCGAGTCCGGAATCATCCAGGGCCAGTCTGGTTCCGGCCATGGCAAACTGTGCAAATCGATCGGCTCGTCGCGCATCCTTCGGTGTTTTGAACCAGTTGGTCGGCTCGAATCCCTTCACTTCCCCAGCGATCAAGCAATCGAATCCGGTCGAGTCGAAATTCTCGTAGCGTGTGATGCCTGACCGGCCTTCAATGAGGTTCTTCCAGAAGGTGTCGAGATCCGAACCCACTGGACTGATAACTCCGATACCGGTGATGACAACTCTGCGTTCGCTCATAGAAAAGATTCGCCAGAAAATGGCGTTCGGAAAGTCAATCTAAGTGGGACACCCTTGGCAACCATGGAAAAAGGATGAGGGATGAAAGGGGCTCCCCCATCCAAGCATGGGTCAACTTGTGCCTTGCGAAACGGGCGTATCGGATGTCTCTTTGATCCATGGACACGCCCCCTCCACTGAACCGTCCGGAAAACTCTCAGCCGACCATCCAGACGGACCTCGCCTCTTCCTCGGAATCCGCCCGCTCCTGGTGCATAGGTCTCCATCTCTCGGGCCTCTCGGGACTGATCCTGAGTTTCGCCCTGGCTCATATCGTGGTACCGCTGGTGATCTGGCTAGTTAAACGGGCCGACAGCCCGGAGATCGATTCGACCGGCAAGGAGGTGCTCAATTTTCAGATCTCCTACACAATCTACAGCCTGATAGCGGGAGCTCTCTGCTTCGTGCTAATCGGCTTCCTGATCCTGCCAATCGTACTCATCGTCTGGCTAGCCTGCATCATCATCGCCGCAGTGAAGACCAGCAACGGCGAGAGCTATCGCTATCCCTACACGATCAGCTTCCTAAGATAGGGAATAAGACATTGGAGAAGGCCATGGTGAGTGTCCTGCCCCGATTACCAACGCCCTATTGCCCATACCCGAATTCAGCCTTTGGCTGAATTGTCTCTTGCGGATGAGCCTCCCCTGCGCCAATTTAAACACTCATAGGGGGCGTACTGGTTTCGACTCGAAGCTCATTACGCATTCTGCATGCCGAGGATGATTCGTTGGCCTCGTAAAAAATCGAGTCAAAAAAACTAAACGCAGATTACGAAAATCTAGCTCTCGCAGCCTAAGGCTGTGACGCTGACACACTGACGCCTACTAAGTGTGAAGGCGACGCCAGTAGGCTGGCTCTCAGGCGGAAAGACCGCGCCGGGGGGTGAATCGATTTCGTGGTCGATCGGGGGAAAGCAGCGCGCC
Source organism: Chthoniobacterales bacterium (assembly GCA_026461395.1). GTDB lineage: Bacteria > Verrucomicrobiota > Verrucomicrobiia > Chthoniobacterales > UBA6821 > UBA6821. The sequence continues at coordinate 109,051 of JAPJNA010000048.1, forward strand.
GCACCGTGGCCGACCCCTTAAATTCAAAGTGCGGTCAAGCATGTGGACGGGTGCCTGATAAGTTCCGGGGACAGGGGTTCGACTCCCCTCGCCTCCACCATTTTAATAATAAATCCCCCTCCGGGGGAGCCACAGGAAGTAGTGTGTGCTGTTTTCAAGTATACATTTCGCACGCCTCGAAGCTAAATAGCCGCATGAATGGACCGTTCCCAAAACCCGCTTTCCTCGGACCCCTTGGACCTCTTGGAACCCTGAGCCTGGCAGTTATCCTTTTTCTCTGCGGATGTGCCTCACAGGAAAAGAAGGACCCCACGGATGCGGCGGGCCAGATCAAGATGGGAGAAACCTATTCTGTCGGCACGTGGAAGATTCTCCAAAACGATGAAACGGCTGCAGAGTGGTACCGAAAAGCCGCTCTGCAGGGCGATCACGAGGGGGAATATCGTCTTGGTCTCTGCTATGAACGCGGCCTTGGCGTTCCCAAGAACGAGGCTCTCGCGGCAAAATGGTTTTCGAAGGCCGCGCAAGGCGGGAATGCAAACGCCCAATACGAACTGGGAGACTGCTACAGGCTGGCTAAAGGAGTCGGAACCGACATTCCAAAGGCCTACTTTTGGTGCAACCTCGCGGCAGCTTCGGGCAATGAGGATGCCAGCGAGGCCAGGGATGCTCTGGCAAGGCGCCTGACGGAAGAGGAAATACGCCAGGCCCAGCGCCAGAGTCAGGAGTTTTGGAACAAGTCGAAGGGATAATCTGAATCTAGAGAAGCGCAGCTCTTCTTCATTGACACCCCTACGTTTCCCGATACTTTCATCCCTCCCGCTGCATCAACCAATAACCAACCGGGATTTTCTCTATGGCCACTTCCGAAGTCATCCTCACCGAAGCCGTTCCCTCGCTGGGATCCGAAGCAGATATCGTCAAGGTACGTGCCGGCTACGCCCGCAATTTCCTGATCCCCGGAGGCAAAGCCCTCGAGGTCACTCCCGCTTCCCTGCGCAAGGTCAATCACCTGAAGGCTAAGCGCGCCGAGCGCGAGGCCCGCGAGATCAACGAAGCCGAGGCCGTCGCCGCGAAGATCAACAAGCTCCGTCTCAATCTGAAACTCGATACCGGTGAGACCGGCAAGGCTTTTGGATCCATCACGGCGGCTGACCTTCTCGAGCGTCTGATGGAAGAGATCAAGGGTCTCGTTCTTCCCAAGCACGCCATCGTGCTGGACCGTCCCCTCAAGGAGAGCGGTGAGCATCAGATCCCGGTGAAGATTCATTCCGAAGTGATCGCCACCCTCCGCGTTGAGATTGCTGCTGCTCCCAAGGTGGAGCAACCCGTTGATGAGGAAGAGGCCGGCACCCGCCGTCCCCGCCGCTAGTCCTCGGCATCCTCTTCAGAAGGCGCAGAGGCGTAAAATCTTTCCCTGACATGGCAGAAGGTCCACAGGACGGCCCTGCCCAGGTCAGCACGACACCCGAGGGTGTCGCCTCCAAAACCCCACGCCGTGGGGTTTCTGGATCTCAGAGTCCTGGGGGATTCTCTCAAGGTCAGCGCCTTCCGGAATCACACCGTCCCCTACCTGCCAGTCTTGATGCGGAGAAAGGTGTCCTCTCTTCCATCCTCCTCTCCCCGAAGGATACACTCACTACAGCCATCGAGAAGGGGATCAATGATCAACACTTCCACCATCCCGCTCATGGGACGATTTATACGGTCCTAGAAGATCTCTGGAAGAAGAATAGTCCGATCGACCTGATCACCGTCACACAGACCCTAGCGGATAGGAATCTCCTCGAGCAGGTCGGAGGACCGGCCTTTCTGGCAGGACTCCAGACCTTCCTGCCAACCGCCACCAATGCCGAATACTACATCGACATTATGCGGGAGAAGCATCTTCTACGCCGCATGATTGCCGTCTGCACCGCTTCGGCAGCGCGCTGTTACGACGAGCAGGGGGATGTGAAGGCGCTCATCGATGATGTCGAGAAGGAGGTCTTCACAGTTGCCGAAGACCGTGTCCGGGGCGACTTGCCCGACATCAAGGAGCACATCAACGCCGCCATCGATTCGATCGAAAAACTCTACCAGAACAAGGGTGAGGTAACCGGAGTTCCCACCGGATTTAAGGTTCTCGACAATATGACCAGCGGTATGCACCCGAGCGAGATGATCGTCATCGCGGCGCGCCCCTCGATGGGCAAGACCGCCCTCGCGATGAACATTGCGGAGCATGTTGCCGTCGACAAAAACATCCCGGTTGCCGTCTTCAGTCTGGAAATGAGCGCCCAACAACTTGTCCAGCGTCTGCTTTGCTCGCGAGCCCGTGTGAACCTCCAGAGCATCCGGACAGGCCTCCTTCCGAAGAACGCTCACCAGAGTCTCTTCAAGGTCTCGGGGGAATTCGGCCAGAGCAAGATGCTGATCGATGATACGGCGGGACTCAGCATCAACGAATTACGCGCAAAATCCCGACGTCTCATGGACAAGCACGGCTTGGGACTGATCGTCATCGACTATTTGCAGCTTCTGAAATCCCCCTCAAAGCGCGGACAGGAGAACAGGCAGATCGAGATCGCCGAAATCTCCGGAGGCATCAAGGCGCTTGCGAAAGAACTCAGCATTCCGATCATTGTCCTGGCACAGCTCAACCGTAAATCCGAGGACCGGGGAGACGGGAAGCCACGCATCTCGGATCTCCGTGAATCCGGCTCCATCGAGCAGGATGCGGATGTGGTGGGACTACTCTATCGATCCGCCTACTATGCCAAAGATGATGAGGAGAAATCCGAGAAGGGTGGCGAGGCCGAACTGATCATCGCCAAACAGCGTAACGGCCCCACCGGCGAAGTCCCCCTCACTTTCCTGAGCGAGTTCACCCGCTTCGAGACCCGTGATATGACCCACGGGGAAGGGAATTAAGCGGATAGGATCTAGGGATTAGGTAGTGGGGGATAGGGCATCGGGAATAGGTCATTGGATCTGGGGACGCCGTGTTCCGAAGCATCAGGAACAGGGGGGTCTGCATTTTTTCCGATACCCTTAACATTCACTTGGGGGTATCTTCCGCCCTATCACCTATTAGCTAAACCCTATAACCTAATCCAAATGCTCCCCACCAAAGGCTACGCCGCCCAAAACGCCACATCACCCATCGCCCCCTTCTCCTTCGAGCGCCGCGAACCGGGTGACCACGACGTGCTCCTGACCATCTCCCACTGTGGGGTCTGCCACACAGACATCCACATGTCGCGCGACGAGTGGGGTGGCTCACTCTACCCGATGGTTCCAGGCCACGAGATCATCGGAACGGTTCAGAAAGTCGGCTCTGCCGTCACGAAATTCGCTCCCGGTGACAGGGTCGGAGTCGGTTGCATTGTCGATTCATGCAGATCCTGCTCCTCCTGCGGGGAGGGCCTCGAGAGTTACTGTGAGAGTGGCTGCACGTGGACCTATAACAGCAAAACAAGGGATGGATCAGCGTTGAATTTCGGCGGCTACTCGAATCAGATCGTGGTGGAGGAGCGCTTCGTCCTGAAGGTCTCGGACAAGATCGATCCTGCCGCGGCGGCACCACTGCTTTGTGCAGGGATCACGACCTGGTCTCCGCTCCGCCACTGGAAAGTAGGCCCAGGCCATAAGGTCGGCATCGTCGGTCTCGGTGGACTCGGCCACATGGGAATTAAGTTCGCTCACTCCTTCGGTGCTCATGTCGTCTGCTTCACGACCTCCGCTGGAAAAACCGAGGACGCAAAGCGCTTGGGTGCCGATGAGGTGATCCTCTCGACAAATCCAGAGGAAATGGCCAAGGCGACTGGCACCTTTGACTTCATCCTCGACACCGTTTCGGCAAATCATGACCTCAATGCCTACCTTGCCCTCCTGAAACGCGACGGGACCATGTGCCTCGTTGGTGTCCCTTCGGAGGCCGCTGCGGTTCATGCCTTCAGTCTCGTGGGAGGTCGCAAGCGACTCGTCGGCTCTCTGGTCGGGGGACTTCCCGAGACCCAGGAGATGCTCGACTACTGTGCTGAGCACGGGATTGCCAGCGATGTGGAAGTTATCCCGATATCCAAGATTAACGAAGCCTACGAACGCATGCTCAAGAGCGATGTGAAGTACCGCTTCGTGATTGATATGGCCACCCTCTAAGCGGAGGAGGGCGTCACTGCCTTCTATCCCGGAGAGGCGCAGAGGCGCAGAGGCGCGGAGAGTTTTGCAGAAAATACTTTGATTGCATTGCAATCAAGTCGGCTTGGCTACGTTACGAACCGTATGCCTGTTCAATCCTTAAATCTTCCCCTGCAACTCTGCACCTCTGCGCGAGATTTCCTTTCAGCTTTCGCTGCTTGGCTTTGATTCAGTAGCGTAGGAAGGAGGAAGTGAGGGAGTTGTGGCGTCGGATTGGATGGGTGAACTGTTTTCCACAGTTGTCGACTGCATGCCTGCCGGGGACTCGATCTTCGGCAGAGGAGGAGCTCCGCTGATCTCCCGATGGAAGTCTTCCTTAGCCTTCTGCAGCTCTCCGAGGGCTTTGCCTATGCCGCGAGCCAGCTCCGGCAGCTTCTTGGGGCCAAGCAGTACTAGAGCCAAGATCCCGATGAAGATCCACTCCGGCGCCGCCGGCATTCCAAAGGCAAGGAAGAGCATATAGAGGAATCTAGCCTAGAACTCAGGAACTCAAAAAATGATTTTTCTAAGCTGAAAGCGTCGCGAGAGCAGCCTCCAGGGATGCTGTATCGGCGATACTGATAACCTCGGTTCCCTTACGAATCCGTCCGACGAGGCCGGCAATAACACCGCCGGGACCGAGTTCAAGGAAGCGGGTGATCCCAAGATGGTCGATCATGTACTCGATGCTGGCCGTCCAGCAGACAGAACCGGTTACCTGATCGGCCAAAGACTGCCGAATGGCATCGGGCGATCCAGCGGGACGGGCATCGATGTTCGACACCACCGGAACTGACGGCATCACAATCGAGGTCTCCGCAAGCACAGCGCTGAGGCGCTGGTAGGCCGGCTCCATAAGACGGGAATGAAAGGCTCCGGCCACGGTAAGCTCGACGGCCTTGCGGGCGCCGTATTCCTTGGCCATGCCTACGGCCAGGGCAATCTTGGCCTTCTCACCGGAGATGACGATCTGACCGGGACTGTTGAAGTTGGCGACATCGACATCTGCGGCGGCTGCCAAATCACGAACCCCCTGCTCCTCCGCTCCGATGATCGCAGCCATGCCTCCCTCCGTTGCCTCGCAGGCCTCCTGCATGAATCGGGAGCGCTGATCGACCAGTCGCAAACCGGTCTCGAAATCAAAGGTGCCAGCGGCAGAATGCGCGGTAAATTCACCAAGGGAGAGTCCGGCGGCAGCATCGAAAGTAAGGTGCGGACACCTTTCCTTCAGGACAGCCAGCACGGAAAAACCATGCACATAAAGAGCCGGCTGGCAAACCGAGGTGCGAGTCAGGTCCTCCGCAGGCCCTTCAAAGGCAATCTGCGAAAGGGAATACCCCAAAATCGAGTCCGCCTTAGCAAAAAGATCGGCGGCGACAGGAAAGTTGGCGGCAAGATCCTTGCCCATGCCGACGGCTTGGGCACCCTGTCCGGAAAAAAGAAGTGCTGTTTTCATCAATTAATTGGTGACAGCTAAAAGTAAAAAGGGATTCCGGCTTTTGCAAAAGCCTCTTTCTGGTCCTTCAGATAAAGATCACCCAGGTGATCGAAACCGCCGGAAGCGCGAAAGGATTTCAGGAAGGCATTGACCTGATCCCGGAGAGCCACCTCCCCAGGCCTTAGTCCGATAGCCCAAGACTCTTTCTGCACAGGCTGAAGCAGAGCAATGGTTTCAGTGGGGTGCTCCTGATGGTTTTTCCAGACGCTCATCTGGTCATAGAGGAATCCATCGGCCTTGCCTTGGGTGACCTCCATCACCGCAGAGGACTCTTTATCGAGGACCAGTACCTTGGCCTGCTTGAGATGATCCAGAGCCCAAGCTTGGGCTGTGGTACCCTGCCGTACAGCAAGGGTTCGACCCGGTTGATCAAGAGCCCCTGTCCCAATAGCCCCATCCGTCAGGGTGCTTTTTTTACCGGCCAGAACGGCCAATCCGATCGAGAGATAAGGATCTGAAAAGGCGATCGTCTTTTCGCGCTCGGGCGTGTCGGTCATCGAAGAAATGATCAGGTCGATTTTCCCCGTCAGAAGCGAAGGGATCAACCCCGTGAACGGAATGTTCTCGATCCGGACGGGACGATGCAGGTACTCACCCAGCGCATTCGCCAGATCGACACTGATACCGGTTGGGGCTCCCTGGGAGTTGATGGTTTCGAACGGAGGGTAAGAAAGATCCATTCCCACCACGAGCGACTTGTCCGCGGATGTCGTTCCCTTACCGCATCCTGACAAAAGCATGATCCCCAAGAAGAGGATGGTCAGGATCCTTATCATGGGCGTGGTTCAGGGTTCAGGGTTGGGGCTTTCGACTCTCGTCCCTCGACTCGGCCCTCCCTAAACCCGAGGCGCATGCCATCCGCCCGAAGGCAGGAGGACATCATTGACCTCTTCCGGACCCCAAGTCCCTGGCTTGTAGGGATGCACGGGAACCGCGTTGCCTAGGATATTCTGGACGATTCTCCAGCCTTCCTCCACGACATCCTGGCGGGCAAAGAGAGCCTGATCTCCCTGAATCGCATCACCGATGAGACGCTCGTAAGGAGTCATCTCATCAGGTTGCTGGTCGACGACCTTGAGTTCCATCGGCTCACCGACCATGCGCTCACCATCGATCTTGACCTGCATACCGAGTGCAATCTCGATGCGCGGCGAGAAGAGAAAGCGGACGTAGTTATGCATCGGGGCCTGCTGGTCTGGGAAAACGACCAGCGGCGGACGGTGAAACTGAACCCGCACCTCGGTGGCAGAGACGGGTAGATTCTTGCCAGCACGAATGTAAATTGGCACGCCTTGCCAGCGCCAGTTATCGACAAAGACACGGACGGCCGCATAGGTCTCGGTGGTACTGTTAGGGGCGACTCCAGGTTCTTGTTGATATCCCTCGAACTGACCACGAACGAAATCATTGGGGGAGATGGTACGGATGGAGCGAAAGAGCTTCACCTGCTCGTCACGGACACGTTCCTTATCGGGCCAGAAGGGAGGTTCCATGCAGAGGAATCCGACCACCTGCATAAGGTGGTTCTCGATCACATCACGGAGGCAACCAGTGGCGTCGTAGAAGGCGCCGCGTCCATCCACGCCGAAGGACTCGGCCATGGTGATCTGAATATTGCTGATGTGGTTGCGGTTCCAGACTGGCTCGAAGAAAGCATTAGCAAAGCGGGTGTAGAGGACATTCTGCGTCGCCTCTTTGCCGAGATAATGGGCGATGCGGAAGACCTGACGTTCCTCAAGGACCTCGTGAAGGATATGATTGAGAGCCTCGGCGGAAGCCTTGTCATGGCCGAATGGCTTCTCAACCACGACGCGGGTGTCGTCATTGATGCAATCAGCTGCCTTGAGCCCCTTGGTCACCCTTCCGAAGAGAACAGGTGGTATCGCCAGATAATGGATGGGCCGTTGAGCACTCCCCAGAGCCTTCTTCAGCGCATCAAAGGTTGCAGGATCGCCGTAGTCACCATCGACGTACTGGAACCCATCCGCAAACTTCTTGAAGTTTTCCTCATCCACGCCGCGTCCGTAGGTCGTGATGCCCTCACGGGCACGCTCGATAACCTGCTCCCGTGTCATGCCACTCTTGGCGACCCCGATCACAGGCCCCTCAAGCACCCCTCGGCGGTAAAGCGCCTGAATCGTGTCGAAGAGTTTTTTGTGAGCCAGGTCCCCGGTCGCTCCGAAGAGAACCAGCGCGTCGCTTTTGAGTGCAGACATGATGTTGATTCCGAAGGAAATATCTTGGGATTACTTGGAGTCAGCGGGCTTCTCGTGGTGACCACCAAACTCGAAGCGCATCGCGGAGCAAACCTTGTCAGCGAAGAGAGCAAGATTGCGGCTGGAGAAACGCTCGTAGAGGGCGGTCGTGAGAACGGGTGCCGGCACTCCCTCCTCGATGGCCGCCTGGATGGTCCAGCGCCCCTCGCCGGAGTCACTGACACGGCCGCCGAAGGTGGCGAGCTCAGGGTCGGTGGCCATGGCATCGGCGGTAAGATCAAGCAACCAGCTTGCGACGACACTACCACGGCGCCAGACCTCGGTGATCTCAGGGAGATCAAGGTCGTATTGGTAGTTCTCCGGATCGCGAAGCGGGGTGGTCTCAGCGTCGATCTCACGCTGGACCTTGCCGGCGTTTGCGTTCTTGAGGATGTTCAGACCCTCGGCGTATGCAGCCATGATGCCGTACTCGATGCCGTTGTGTACCATCTTGACGAAATGCCCTGCACCTGAGGGGCCGCAATGGAGGTATCCCTCCTCAGCTGTTCCCTTACGGGTTCGGCTCGGAGTCACAGGGGCATCTCCCTTGCCGGGAGCAAGCGCCTTGAGGATCGGGTCGAGATAGCCGACGGCCTCGTTGGAACCGCCGATCATCTCGCAATAGCCCCGCTCAAGGCCCCAGACACCGCCAGAGGTGCCGACATCGACATAGGAAACACCCTTTGCAGAGAGTTCCTTGGAACGGCGGATATCATCCTTGTAGTACGAGTTGCCGCCGTCGATAAGGATGTCCCCCTTGACGAGCAGGGGAGCGAATGTGGCGATGGTGTCATCAACATAAGCAGCTGGAATCATCATCCAAACAGCCTTGGGGCCGGTCAGTTTGCTAACGAGATCGGTTGGATCCTTGGCCGCAATGGCTCCCTTGGAAGCGAGATCCTGAATAGCAGCATCGCTGCGATCCCAAACGACGACTTCGTGACCTGCCTTGATGAGGCGGAGAACCATATTGGCTCCCATTCTTCCGAGACCGACCATTCCGATGCGCATAGTGTGTGTTCCTTGGATTTGTGGGTTTATGTGAACCTTTGTCTTTATAGCGGATAATGTTTGCGTCAAGCATGGCCTTGGAATCTTCACGTCACTTCTCCGACACTTTTCCTAATGCGACGATTTCCCGGCACTGCTATCAGATAGTTATGACCAACCGAACAGGCATCATTGCAGCGATGGATTCCGAACTCCGGAACCTTAAGGTGGCTCTCGAACATGAGCGCACCGAGACAATCGCCGGTCGTGAAATCCACTACGGAAGTCTGGAGGAGCAACCTGTCGCCATGGTTCTCTGCGGTTGCGGCAAGGTGAATGCCGCCCACTCGGCCAGCTTGCTTGCGGGCTATGCCAAGGTTTCCCGAATCCTTCTCACTGGAGTTTCCGGAGGACTCGCCGAGGGAGTGAAGGTGGGCGACATCGTGATCGGGGATTCTTTTGTCCAGCATGACATGGATGCACGGCCCCTCTTTCCTCTCCATGAGATCCCCTTCGAGGGATTTTCAGTGATCGAGGCCGACCCCAGGCTCCGTCATCTGCTCGCCGCAGCCTCACTCTCCATGCTTGCTGAAAAGAGACTGCCCGAACTCGCAGAAGCACGTTCCTTCGAGGGCCTGGTTATCAGCGGGGATCTCTTCCTCTCCAACTGTGAAGTCCGCAAAAGGGTCTTGGAAGCACTACCGAAGGCCTTTGCCGTGGATATGGAGTCGGCGGCTATTGCGCAGGTCTGCAGGACAGCCGATATCCCGCTCGGCGTCATGAGGGTCATCTCGGACTCGGCCGATGGAAGCGCCCACATCGATTTTGCAAAATTCGTCGAGGAAATAGCAGCCAAGGCGTGCGCGGAGACGGTCAGGCACGCATTACGCGCCTTGGCGCAGTGAATGCGTGCAGGCTTTTAGTCGTTTAGACTGAAGGCTGTTAGGGGAGACGGGTCACTTAATCCAAAATCCCCCAACCTTCCCGTCTTTCATACTCAAGGTGGCAATTAGGTCGTCGCCGCCGGACTTGAAACGAATACGCCAGAGGGTGACCTGATAGCCCTGCTGGTTGAGATCACCGAGATAGGCGATGTCATATCCATTCTTAAGCTTGGAACTCAGCTGGGAAACCACAGCTTCAAACTGATCCTTACTCAATCCTCGAAAAGCAGCGTTCCCATCATCGACAAAGGAAGCGTAGTCATCGGCGACGATCGCCGTGATCAACTTCGTTGCCTCAGCCTGTGAACCAGAGGAGGCATCAGTAGCAAAAACAGAACAAGCCAGGACAAGGGCCGCCGAGAGTGGAAGAGTCAGAGTTTTCATTGCTTCTTACTATCAGTCTAACAGCCTAACAGCCTAATAGTCTTTCCTCTGCGTCTCTGCGCCTCTGCGGGAGAACCCTCTGAGACTCCTTCCTTAAAACGTGACTCCAATCTGGGCACCAAGCACGAGGGCATTTGGGATCGTTCCCGTGCCGCCTGGATTGATGATCCACTGCGCGTCAGGCTGGATGTAGGCGAACTTGGTCAGGTTGATGCGGTAGCCGAACTCATAGGCCAGTTCATACGTGGCATAACCGCCAGATGTGGCCTGATTGGCCTGGGCATAGTTGGAGCTGAAGTTGCCGTAGGCCACGCCGAAGATGGAGACATCCTGCGGACGGAATGGGATCATGCCGGTGTACACAAGACCACCATTGTACTGGAAGGGAACCTTGGCCGTATTCTGCTGAGGACAGAGCATGAAGGCGCTCCAGGCGGTGAGACCAGTGTCCTTGAAGGGATTCAGACGGTAGAGCATCTGATCGAAATGCCAGTAGAGACCATAGGCTCCGTTTTGGCGTTGGCTGCTCCCAAACTGCGGATAGGTCCAGGTGGAGTAGTAGCCTCCCATCCAGTAGTGGCCGGGAAGCCCGTGAGGGATGGCGTCGCTGGTGGAAGTAGCGAAGGTCTTTCCACTCTTCCCGTTCGCTGCGGCCGCTGACTTGCCATCAGTCGATTTGGCGGAGGTAGTGGGAGCAGGAGCGGCGGGCTTGAAGAACTCATGGGCCCATCCGTACTGGCCGATGACCATGACTCCATCACCGGGGTTCATATCCCAGTTGAAGCCATGCATGTAGGACTGGGATACCTGAGGGGTGACCTGGTAGACGCCCATCATTAACTCAGTCTCCTTGGTCACCAAAGCCCTCAGCCGTGAACCCCAGACGGCCCAAGGATAGGTGGTGAACTTACCGTTCACAGGAAGCGACTGGGGGTTGCCGTCGATGCCGTTATTCATGTAGAGCCAGTAGAGGGGGGAGGAGGCGAAGTCATCACCAGCTGCCATGCGTCCGAACTTGAAGCTGAAGCGGTCGTCGCAGAAGCGCTGGTTGTAGGCGAGCCCGTAGAAGATGAAGCCTGTGCCTCCGTAGACCTGTTGGACGGTGAACTGGTTGCCGACGTTCCGAGCGGTGAGGTTGTTTCCGTTGCGCTCGATACCGATCACACTCAGGGTACCGCCCTCATAGCCGAACAAGGGTTTGGACTGGAACTCCAGATCGAAGGTGAAGTTATCGCAGTAGGTGAACCCGGCGCTTTTGCCGCCGACAGGGTTGCCGGCGAGGTTGGCCGTGTAGGAGACGGAGATATCAAGACCATGGTTCGCCAGCGTGTCACGGAGACCGAACCAGTTCATGGTCGCGTAGTCGGATTGGAACCAGTTTTTCGAGTTATCTCGATTTGAACGGTAAGGCTCCCAGAAACGCTGCATGTTCCAGTTCAGCTCGGGAATCTGATAGGGGATATCAAAGCGGAGCTCCTCATTGGGCGTGATCATGGCCGGCATGGGAATGTGGACGGTGGCCATGCCGGGAACCTCGTGGGTGGTGATCAGCGAGGCGGCGAAAAGAAGGGGAAGCATCATAATGGATTCGGGGGTGAAACGTGAGAAAAGCGTGAAGTTCAGATGCCTTGCAACCTCATTTTAGGGAAGGCTTGGATTCCTTGACGCAGAGCTTGTCGAGGAATTCCTGCAAGGGCATGGTTTCTGTCATGCGTCACATTTTTGTCTCCGGTTGCTACGACATCATCCATGCCGGTCATGTGCAGTTTTTTCGGGAGGCGAAATCGCTGGGAGATTTTCTGACTGTTTCCTTTGCCTCGAGCGATGTCCTCTGGGCGCACAAGCAGCGGCGTTCTTCACTGCCCGACGAGCATAAGAAAGGGATCTTGGAAGCCTTGGACATGGTGGATCAGGTTGTTATAGGAACCGGCACCGAGCATGGGCTTGATTTCCTTGAGGATTTTCGACGTCTCCGGCCCGATGTTTTGGCAGTCACTGAGGACGACCAGTATAGCGATAAAAAAAGGGAACTCTGTGCGGAGATAGGGGCCGAGTATGTCATCCTCCCAAAGACGCCTCCGAAATACGAACCAGTATCGACCTCTCAACTGGTGAAGTGGATCAGGGCGCCAAAGGATGCTCCGCTGAGGGTTGATTTCGCCGGCGGTTGGCTGGATGTCCCGCGTTATGCAAGACCGGGTGGTTTTATCGTGAACTGTGCCATCCAACCAAAGGTCTCCTTACGCGACTGGGGCTATGAGAGGAATGCCGGACTCGGCGGCAGCGGTGCCTGGGCATTGCTCAACGGCAACACCGGCGTTGACGAGGAAATCGGCCTTGGTGTCGGCTGGCAGGATCCCGCTGTGATCCGCGAAACCGGTCTCTGCGTCTGGCGCAGCAGCGTTAAGCCCTCACTGGAACTCAAAACCGACGGCACCATGCTTCAGGGGCTCATGGCCCTCTGGTGGAGCGGCAACTCCCATGACACTCCCGGCATGGCTGACCTGCGCCGCGACTATGCCGCGATCGAAGCAGCAAGCCGCATCGCCCGTGAAGGCATCATTAAAAGCGATGTCCGGACACTTGGCCAAGGAGTTGCCGCCTCCTACGCCGCTCAACTCGTCGAGGGGATGAAGCCTCTTCCCGAGGCAGTTGGCTGCCTCGGCCACAAATATTGCGGGGGAGGCTTCGGTGGCTACGCCCTCTACCTTTTTGAGAGCAGGGATGCGCGGAATACCTATGTGACAGCAAATGCATCCGCACGCGCCATCGAACCCTACTCCAACTGGGAGTAGAACCGCTCTTTCTTTTTGAGAACGGCGCTCAGTGCGCCTTCAGCGCGTTCACGCTGGAGAGGATGCCCGAAATCATCGAGTAGGCCACCACGCCCACAAAAAGAGCCACAATCAAGATGACTGCGGGCTGGATCAGCGTGGTGAGATGTTGAATGCGAGAAGTCAGCTCGCGGTCGTAGCGCTTGGCGGCGCGGGCCAGAGATCCTGCCAGATCACCGGTCTGCTCACCGACCGCCAGGATATCAAGAAGGACCGGAGGGAAAAATCCGGTGCGGCGCATCGCCGAAGCAAGCGAGCTTCCCTCACGCACCATGTCGCCGACTTTCTCGAGCAATCCCTTCAGATAGACATTTCCGGTTGCCGCACGCATCAGATCCATGGCCGAGAGCATCGTGACACCATTAGAGACCAAGGTTGAGAGATTCTGCATTACTTCGGCATAGAAGCGGGCCTTCAGAACCGGTCCGACCACAGGTACATCGAGTTGGGCGCGGTGCCACCACGCCCGTCCAGCAGGTGTGACAACCGCCATGCGCAACCCCGTGACGACTGCACCAATGAAGGCCGCGATCGCCCACCACCAATGAGCGCAGAAGAGACTGGTCGTGATCAGCGCCTGCGTAATCACAGGAAGCTTCTGTCCCGATTTGCCTAACAGAACCGAGAGCTGAGGTACCAAGAAGGTGAGGAAGATGAACATGAGTAGGATCGCCGAGGAGAAGACGATTGCGGGATAGACAAGTGCTGAAGTCACCTTCTTGCCTAGCTCCCCAACCATTTCTAGGTGGGCACACTGGCGCTTCAAGATCTGGGGAAGCACGCCGCCTGCTTCACCTGCAGCGACTAGGTTGCAGTAGAGGGGATCGAACGACTTGCCACAGCTCCGTAGAGCCTTGGAGAAACCGACGCCCTCGCGCACCAGTTGGCGTAGATGGGCGGCCACGATTTTCACTGGCGATTTCTCCTGACGTTGCTCAATCACCTTGAGGGCCCCTTCAAGCTGCAGCCCAGCATCTAGAAGCTCCGCAAGCTCCTCGGTGAAGAAGAGCAACTGAGGGGTGGTCAGCTTCGGTAGATTGTCGGCAGAAGGCACCTCTCCGGCCTTTGCCTTGGCGGCACTGGGAGAAGAGGATCCGAAGAACGACTTCTTTGAAGCTGAGGAAGAGGTAGCCACTCCCTCCTCGACAACCTTGCTAGGCTGTAAGCCGCGCTCGCGTAACTTGCGGTAGGCATCCGATCCTGAGAGCGCCTCGATACGACCACCCTCGGAACGACCGGCTGCGTCTTGGGCTTTGAAAGAAAAGAAAGGCATTGAGAAATACGGTTAAGGCATACCCATCGATCCCGAGCTCAACGAAGGTGTCAATTGTATTTCGGATTTGGTGACAACCCGGGGGACGATGTTCCTGCCTTCAATAGTAATAGTGAGATTCTTGTGACACCTTCGTCGGCAAGCGTGCTCTTCGGATAGCGATGCTGCAGGTTCAGATAGAGCCCAAGAGCAACACCAGGGGATGATTGCTCGATCCGAGCTACCTTAGCCAATCCCTCAGCAAGTGGCTCTACCCCAGAAAGCATCTCCTGCTGAAGGGCTAATAGCTTCTCCTGATCCGGGTAACGAAGGCTGAGGGTTTTAGCCAGTTCCCAAGCGCCGACCCGGTTACCCAGATCCAGAAATCGGCGTGAACGCTCCATCCCGTCACGAAGTTTGGATGCCTCATCCAGAGCTTCCTTAAACTGAGCGCGTCGTACGGGAAGATCTCTCAATGCCGCCTCAAGGCGGAATCGCTCTTGCTCAATTTCACAAATCCTGTGAGCGGCGTATAATCGGTCGAATTCATCGATGCTTGAATGCTTGAGTTCCGCACTGCCGGCGAACTCCTTGACTAAGGCGGGAAGATCCGGATTCTTGGGCCAGCTCTCCTCGGCAAGTTTCATCTCCTTAAGCATCTCGGTCATGTTTGCTGCTTGGCCGACTCGCCTTGCCGCTGCGAGATGAATGCCTGAAAGCGATTTGGACGCTTGAATGGAGGCCCGGTATGACGCGCCGTCGAAGTCTGAGGCCTGAGCCTCCATCTCCATCACGACAGCCAATGCGGCCTCGCAATCCTTCTCGGCAAGTAATTGATCCAAATGACGCTGTAACTGCAGAAAATAGAGGATTCTCCCTCTGGAACTTTCAGGATAAGAGATCATCTCCAAGGTCCTACCTCCCCTGGCAAAAGCTGCCATCAGGTGCCGCGATGCCTCGATGGTCGCATGACCATCCAGGAGAGTTGTGCAACTGGAGAGCAAATCACGAACAGTCTGCTGGCTCTGGGTAGCTAGGAACTCAAGGTAGCTTAAGTTGGCCTTCCCACCTTCCGGTGCAATTTCAAGCATAGCCTCCTGACCGAGACGCAAGGATGGACTCCAGTCAGCGAAGAGTCCGCGATAAAAACGGACCGTAAGGATCGCCTCGATGTAGTCCCCCTGCTCAAGAAAACGAAGAGCCAGTTCCTGCAGTTCCAATCGCACCTGCAACTCGCTCACCTCATCTCCCAGTCCGATACGGGCAAGTTCGTTCTCGATCTCCGAGAGTTGAAGAGCTTTTTTGCTCGGTGTGGAGACGGGAACCGGAGTTGATTTGATCGTTTTCGGTCCGGCACCCTCCCTTCTCAACTGCTCCTGTTTCCGCTCGATCCGTACATTCCAAGAAAGAATCTCTTTCTGCCGTAGTAGCGCCGCCTCGGAGGCCCCGGGATTTTTTTGCCCAGAGAGAACCATGGAGGCCTTGACCACGGCACGGAGTAGATTATGGCACCGATTCTGATCCAAGGGGTCGGCGGCTAGTTGCTGAAGGATCTGATATGCCTTGCCCAGATCCTGAGGGGAAGTAACCCCGGGCCCTAATTGACGGGAGCAATCGCGCAGGAGCAAGGAACGTCGCTCGGCTGCCTCTTTGGAAACGGGAGTGGCTGCAAGATAATTCTCAAAGGCCTGCCGAAGGGCTGATTGATCGACCACCTCGCAAACTCCCTCATGCCAGCGCATCAAACCCTCCATGTCGACTGCCTTAGGATCATCGGCCGCCATCAGTGGTAAAAAAAACAGACAACCAATCCACCCTGAGGTCCACCCGGCAGAAAGAGTTCGTAAGCCCTTAAGGAACCGCGGTTCCTGAATCCGACTTCTCATGGCAAAAGGTCAGGCTATTCCTTCCTAAGAGGCATCCGGCATGATGAGCCTGACAATGCGCTGAATCCCCTGCTTGGAGAGATCACTCATCGGATAGCGGCTCTGGGAGCGAAGGTACCAGGCGAGCGAGGAGCCGTATTCCTTCTTCTCCTCGTCGCTCTTGGCCTGCCTGATGTCATGGACAAAGTCGGGAGCCTGAGTGGTGAGATCCGCCCTGAGTTGCCCGAGCTTCTGGTCGTCCGGATAGTGGCCGAACGTGACTTCAATCCCTTCCCAGGCACCGGCGTAATCCCCGCGGCGAGCGATCTCCTGCGAACGCATGATCGAGGTCTCGATCTCCTGCATCCGGGAAAGAACGTTGCGGAGTTTCTCCTTTCGTTCGGACTTCCTGTTCGAATCGTCCATGGCGAGCGCGGCGATGTACTTTTCCTTGTCGTCGAAAATCTGCCGGTAGTTGTGCTGGCTATCAAGCTGGTCAAAGTCGCTCACCGCCTGGACCTGAGGGCTAGCCTTCTCGGAAACCTTGGTCATGTCGGTGGAGAAGGACTGGATCTCGGGATTATTCGGCCAAATGGCCGCGGCGCGGGTGATCTCGGCCTGAACCGTCTGGAGATCTCCCCTTGATGCGGCGACACGTGCCTGGGCGATGTGCAGACTGCTGGCGGTCCTGACACCTTGGACATTGGCCATGATCTCCACGTCATCGAAACCGGGATTCACCTTTTTCATCTCCGCCACGACGGCGGCGACAGCATCGATATTTCCGGAGTTGGAAGAGTTAACGAGCTTGTTGCAGAGTTGCGCGTATTTCAGCGTCTTTCTCTTCTCATCCTGGGTCAGGAGACGGACGCTAGGAAGATATTCACCCTTGGTGAAGAGTGAGGCGAGTTGAGTACCCGCGCTCTCAAGTTCGTTCTGCTCGAGAAGGTATTTGTAGACTTTCACCCCTTCGTTCACGTCGCGGATGATCTCATTAGCGACCCCGTCGAGCTGGCTCAGGGTCTTGAAGGTCTTGCTCATCGTCCTCATGCCACTGGAAACTGCGTTCATGAGACTCTCGACACTGGCGTTTTCCAGACCGAACTGAACCCCTGAGCCTGAAAGGGCCATGCCATCCATTGCTGAAGTATTATTGCCGACGCCCGCCGAGGCACCTCCCGATTCCGCCGAGGTTCCTGCCCCCGAGCGTCCCCCATCACCACCGGCTGCGGCCGCCCCCTTGGGATCTCCTTTGGCAATGACTTTAAGCTGCCCGGCATCCTTGTTGTAACCCAGTTTCTCGGCCATCTGTTCGAAGCTCCGAATCGATTGGTCCCCGTCATCGAAGATGGCGCGGTAGAAGCGGTTTGCAATGATCACATGCTGGTAGCGCCGCTGGACGAAAAGCTGAAGGATCAGGGACTGGAGTTGGAATTTCGCGCTCGACTCGGCGCTGGCGATCCGCAGCTTGTTCTTCTCAATGGTCTGGCCCAGGGAGGCCAGTTCCCGCTTGGTGGGCTCCATCCGCGCATCGCGCTCAATATCCTGATTTTTGTTGTAACTCTCGGCATCGTTTTTTCCGACCGAGGACTGGTCCAGGGGGCGCGCCCTCGCTGACTGGAGGTTGTTATACTCGGCGATCTTGCGTTGCCGCTCCAAGTCGACGTTCTGCTGGATCAGCCTGGTGATCTCGGTCCGGACATTCGCTGCCGTGTAAACGGCATCGTGGATCGTGCTGCAGATGTTGGCATCACTCTCGAATTCGGAAGCCTTTGACAGGAGATTGAATGCCTCGTCCTGATTCTTCTTCGTGGCATTGCCCGGTGACAGTAACTCCATGATCCTCTCGATCCGCTGGCGGTATGCCTTGGCATCCTCGGAAGTCTCCGCAGGGGCGTTTAGGAATTTTTCGAACTGGGCGGCGAAAGCCGGATTATTCCAGAGTGACAGGAATGTGTTCGGCTTCATGTCCACCACGTTCTTCCTGCCCGCCAAGCTGGCATCAGCCATTCCCTGCTTGCCAATCGCCCTGTTGTCGGATGCACCGGTCAGGGAGTTACCCTGACGATACTGCTGACCTCCTTCCTTGATTGTCTCGGCACTACCTTGCTGTTCTTGCTGCGCCTGAAGGCCCGCCGGCAGAACGGGCAGGATGACTCCGCAGATCATAATGAAGATCGGGCGCTTCATGGTTTGTTCGCCTCCTCGACCTTGAGTAATCCATCCTCAATCACCTTTACCTTCATCAGGTAGTGCTGGCCCTTCTGGATAGTCAGACCACCAAGCGTTGGCGGCACCAGCACGGGAAGAACTACGGGTGCTCCTCCCTGAGTCTGCTTTTTCAACACCACGGAAAAGAGACGTCCCTTCGTCGGAGAGTTTCCGAGTGCAGAATCGATCTCGGCATCAATCTTGTAGGTATTGCCACGGAGCGAGTTGGCATTGTCGTAATAGATTGAGGCGTTCAGTTCTTCGATGGTCCTCAGTGAGGCATCCCCTCCGTTCTGTTGCAGTCCGTAAAAACCGCCCCCTGCAGCAAGTAGGACGAGAAGCATAATCAGCCAGGGGGGGAGTCCTTGGGGCTTTTTTTGGCGGGACATCTTTTTACCATCATGCTGGCTTACAAGAAATTCAAACCGAATCGACTGCCCCAATGATTTCCCCGCCGGGCTCAAGCCGGCGGATTTTTTTTAAATACCGCGTGCCGTCGTGGCCGAGCGTCTCGGGATCTATGACGGGACCGCCAAAGAAGCGGTCCCAAAAACGCTCCAAGGAGTGGGGAGCCAATGCATCGGACAAACATGCCTCCAAAGCCCTTTCATAAAACTCTAGGGATCTACTCCTCACACCCTCTCTGGAAACCGCGAACTGGGCACCGCCCCGGAAGTGGAATAGATCAGGAGATGGGCCTCCGAATATGAGTTCGTACAAACTGCCCGTAGAAAGCTCGACCCGTTCGGGATTCTTGCTCCAGGGAACAAACAGGCGCCGTCCTTGAGGATCGTCGGTGTCTTCCAGAAACCCGTACCATAGAAAAGGGCTTGGGATTTCCTTTCTCTCGGCCAAGGCTTTCAGCCGTTCGTGCAGGTCGGGGGCGTGGTCAAAAGGATGCCCTTGGCAGAAAACGGTGACATCAGCCAGTGAATCAAACCTCGTGATGAGATGGGTGAGATAGGTGTGGGCTTCCCTGCCTGTATTCAGAAGAGTTACCACGGACATCCCTTCTCTTCCGATAAGACTCTCCGGCAATGCCTGCGTGACTCCCTTGTCATAGACCGAGATACGGAAGGATGCCGGCACTCTCTTGAGCCACCGGAGATCCTCCTCATGGCGCGCGACAACAAGTTCTATCGAACAATCCTCGGAAAGAGACGTCATTGCGTTCTTTTTCTTAATGAGCTTGGCGAAGGGAGGCCAGATCCAATAGAAGTCGAATCTTCCCATGAATATTCTGATCCTAGCAGCTGGATATGCAACACGTCTCTATCCCCTCACCGAAAACAAGGCCAAACCCCTGCTCGAAGTAGCGGGTAAGCCAATGATCGAATGGGTGCTCGACAACCTCGCCCCGATTCCCGACATCAATCGGGTCTATGTCGTGACGAACAACAAGTTCGCCAAGGCTTTTGAGGAATGGGCAGCCGGGTATAAAGCAAAGGGACACGGCGGGGACAAAATGGAGTTCACTATCGTCAACGACGGATCCACATGTGATACCGACAAACTCGGAGCAATCGGCGACATCCACCACGTTCTCAAGACTCAAGACATCACGCACCAGGATCTGCTGGTTGTTGCGGGGGACAATCTCTTCAGCCAGCCCGTTCCGGAATTCGCGGAGGCTGCCAAAAATCATCCCGCCACCCTCGCCCTCTACGACGTGGGGAATCTTGAGGAGATTCGAAAATATAACAATGTCTCCATCGACGCCGAGGGTGTGATCACCCACTTCGAGGAGAAACCGGCCCACCCGACCACCACCAAAACCGGCATTGCTCTTTACTATTACCGCAAGGATGTCCTCCCGCTCATCAATACCTATGTCGCGGAGGGAAATAACCCCGATCAACCGGGGCGCCTGATTCAGTGGCTCTATACGAGGGTCAAGGTGGGCACTTGGGACGTTCCTGGTACTTGGTTCGATATCGGAAGCAAGGAGACCCTGATCGAGGCCAATGAGGTCTTCAAAAAATTCGCCTGAAATTCAGGCTCAGCGTGATGACTCGGGACTAGCTTCCCGCCCCTAGAACACTGAGCTTTGGGAATAGATCCCTCGGCTCAGGGCGGATAATTGGGCTTTCGATTCTTAAGCCAGCTTGAGCCTCTTACTTCCGTGGCGAGTTTTAGCGACGACGCTCCCACGGCGGAAGAGATCTTGGATGGCAGCCAGTGTCTCGCGCTCGTTCCGGGCGTAGCTGGAGACGGCGGCGACAAGGTCGCCGAGTGAGGTGATGTGGTTAGGGGTGCTGTGTGTTTTCATGGCGTGTTCTTTCTGAAGAGTAAGACACATAGCCGGCGGAGGATGTTCAAAATAGTTGCAGTCTGAAACTCTCCTCTCGCACCCCTCGCACCTCTCCCCTCACCCTCCCGATGCTAACCGGACAAGGTGCAAGCCTTGCTTGTCTCTACATCTCGGATATGCTCCAAGCATCCCCAATCAGGATTCGCATGCATTCAATATCCGCTAAACGATCCAGACTCCACGGTATCTTCACTCCCTTTATTGTTGGAGCCATTGCCGTCTCTTCAGCGATGGCCGTGGAGACGAATGCCCCGACGGCACTCTCTTCTCTTCCCTCACTTGCCTCTCCTGCCACGATGACATCCGGGAATCCGGAAACGCTGCTCAAACTTCTCTCGGCCGGAGGCTTGGTGATGGTCCCCCTACTGCTTCTTTCCGTGATCACGCTGGCGTTAATCCTTGTCTATCTCGTTACTCTCAGGAGAGGTGCCGTGGCAGGTTCCAGGTTCATGACGACAGCCGAGACGCTGCTCGGCAAAGGAGACCTTCTGGGTCTCCTAGCCATTGCCAACAAACACCGTGATATAGCGACCTCGATCCTCACAAGAACACTTGAATTTCTAGCCAGTCATCCGGTGGCCACGGACGATCAACTCCGGGAAATCGCGCAGACAGAGGGAAGCCGCGAGGCCTCGCTGCTAAACCAGCGCGTCGCCTGGCTTGCCGACATCGCCACTGTGGCCCCGATGCTAGGACTACTCGGGACAGTTTTCGGCATGATCCGGTCCTTCAGTGTGATGGCCAACGATGTGGTCGCTTCCCGCCCGATGTTGCTGGCGGAGGGTGTGGCTGAGGCCCTTGTCGCAACAGCAGCGGGACTCGTTGTCGGCATTCCTGCGATGATCGCCTACGCTTGGTTCCGTGGGAGGGTTCAGGAAATGATCTCCGAAATGGAAGGGGTCACCTCCCTTCTGCTGGTGAAGCTCGTGATCGCCAGGAAAAATTCGCAGACACCCCGCTGATCTCCACCGTCTGCCGTGAATTTCCGCACGCGCCTACAACCGGAGCCACGGGGCTTCCTGATTGCCCCGATGGTCGACATCCTGCTCGTGCTACTCGGGTTCTTTATGCTCACGTGGAGTTTTGCGCGACAGGAACGGGAACTCGACGTCCAGATGCCCTCGGCAGGCGAGGCTAAGGAACAGCGGCGCTCCGTCGGCGAGGTAATCGTGAATGTGAAGGCCGATGGCAGTCTTGTCATGAACCGTCGAAACATGACTCCGGACGAGCTTTTGACGGCGCTTTCACGGATCGCCGCGCTCTACCCCGACCAGGCGGTGGTGCTACGCGGAGATCAGCGCGTCGACTACGGACACATCGTCCAGACACTCGATCTCTGCCGGAAGGCCAAGATCTGCAATATCGCCTTCGCCACGGCAAGCCCAGAAGCCCCCTCTGCCGCCAGTCCCTAAGTCTCCATGATGAATAGTAAAAGGAAGGAAAGGGGCTCCGCTCTACTTTGGGTAGTCCTTAGCACCACGATCGCCCTGATCGGACTTCTGGGATTCACGGTAACGCTCTACGGACAGTCGCTCTCACCAGAACCAGAAGTGCGCCGCGCCCTTCCTGTGATGTCGACTTCCTTGCCGACTGCGAGTGCGGCTGCGAGTTCGACTGCGACTCCGGTCATGAGGGCCCTGCCAGCGAATTCGACGACTTTGCCGTCACCCCTCCACTCAGCGTCTGTTGAGACTCAAACGATTCCTTACACTCCTAGCACCGCATCCACGAAATCCACGGCATCCACGACATCGGCGACCTCCGTTGATGCACCGGGCAGTATCCGCCTCACCCCTAGCGCTGCAACCGATCCCTCGGTGCTGGCGTCATCCCAGCTTGCAATCGCCGACGGATGCTATTCAAGGAAACAGCCAGAGCTGGCCATCCCCGAATATGAAAAATTCCTGATCATGGCGTCGCGAAACTCAGTGGATCGGGAACGTGCCCTTTACCGCTTGGGGGAATCACAGCGCCAAATGGGTAGCATGGCCGCTGCGGAGAGCAGCTTCCTGAAGCTGATCGCCGAATACCCCAACGGTCAGTACGTCCCCTCCTCCTCGTTCCGCCTTGGTGAGATAAGGGAGTCGCGGGGTCAGCATTCCAACGCGGCGGATAATTTTGCGGTGACTGCCAAGGGTGCCACTGATCCCTCGATCCGAATTGCCGCTCTCTACCATCAGGCACTCTGTCTGGAAAAGAGCGGTCACCAGCGGGAGGGAGAGATTCTTTTCCGCTCGGTGGCCTCGGAAAAACAGCTCGGAACGGCACCCAATCCCTACCGTACTCCCACCCTGATGCATCTGGCCTCCTTGGCCACTAACTCGGGTAACAAAGAAGAGGCTCTGGCCAATTATCGGGAAATCATGGCTGCGGAAACCAAAGGGGAGATTTTTTCCGAAGCAGCCCTCAAAGCGGCTCAGATCGAATTCGAGCGCGGTCATCCAGAAGAAGCGCGAAAACTGTTTGATCAAGTAGCTTCCTCAAAAGACTCGGGACGCTGGCAAAGCATTGCTGCACTGGGCTCAGTGCGTCTGGCCGCCCAGTCCGGTGACAACAGTGCGGTTCTGCGGACCTCGGAGAGCACCCTGGCCGTTGATTCCGAAAACAAACCGGAAATCCTGCTCCTCCAGGCGAATGCCCTCAGAAAAACGGGAAAGAACTCCAAGGCCCTTGAGAACTACGATGCAATCATCAGGGAATATCCTGGGAGCAAGGCCTCCTCCGAGGCTCCGTTTCAACGCCTCCTGGCGCTCCATGCCATGCGGAACCCGGATCTCGCCGCGGAAATCGATCACTACCTCCTGACAGCAAGAGACGCCTCTGACAGGGCACGCGCCCAGTTACTCAAGGCCGAGGCCACCCTCATGGCGTCGAAGTATGTCGAAGCAGCCCTGCTCTATCACGACCTCCCGGTCAAAGACCTGCCGCCGACCGCAAAGCCAGACATTCTTTACAAGGAGGCTTGGGCGCTCATTCAAGCGAACACTCAGGCCGCAACAGATCAGTCCAAACCCGTTGACCCAGCCCTGCAGGTAGAGACGATCGCGGCTCTGACGCGCTTCATTGAGTCCTGTCCTGATGACTCGCGGACTCCGGCCACCCTGGCTCAACGAGGACTCCTGAACCTCAGGCAAAAGAATTTCGAGATGGCTGCAACTGATTTCACATTGCTTGAGACCCGCTACCCAAAAGCTCCCGAACGAGAACTAGCTCTCCATCAAAAGGCCCTCCTGCTCGGGCAGCTGCAGAAGAGTGATGAGATGGTCGCCACATTTACCCAACTCATCCGTGACTATCCGAAATGCAGCGCCGCCCCGGAGGCCCATTACTGGATCGGACTGACAGCCCTAGACCGCAAGGATTATACCACGGCCGTCACAGAGCTTGCCGAAGCCCGCAAGGGAGATCCCAAACAGTTCGGAGAGCGGGCCGGGCTTCGGATCTTGCTTGCCCGTTATGATCAGAATGACGTGGGAGAAGCCTCGCGCGAGGCCATGGCCTTAAAGCCAGCACTCATTCCTCCCGAGGTCGGACGTTGGCTAGGTCTTAAAACCATGGAAGCCGGTGATCCCGCGAAGACCGAACACTTTCTAGCCCCTCTTGTGAAAGCAGGCTTACCTGGCAATACGGATTCAGAAATCCAGGGCACGCTGGCCCAGTCACTCATCCTACAGAATAAACTCAAAGAGGCACAGATACCCGCTGCCGCCTACCTGAAACTAGCCAAGGATCCAGCAGCCAGGGCCAAGGCCCTACTAATGAGCGCGGCGATCCAATACTCGCTGAAGGATCTAAACTCTGCCTCATCCATGGTGGAGGAGGTGATGCTTCTGCAACCGGAGGGGCCAATCAACGCGGAGGCCCGGATCCTGAGCGGTGATCTGCTGGTCGCGAAACAGGACTACGCTGGGGCCGCTAAGGCATACATCACGGTTGCCGTGCTTTACGATGACGCCGCTCTGGCTCCCAAGGCGCTGGCGCGAGCCGCAGATGCCTATCGCCGAGCTGGTAATGAAGCCGAGGCTCAGAAAACACTAGACGAACTCCACAAACGTTTCCCAAATTTTTCGAACCATCCCGGTCCGTTAAAATCAAAACCATGAAAAACCAGAAGAGCCTTTTTCTCGTTTCGCTTATTCTTTTTTTCTTCCTAGACACCTGCCTGATGCCTGCAGTGCTCATGGCCAAGGGGACAAATACCACCTCGCCGACTCCGGTGACTCTCACAGCGACCAATGTGCCCACATCTCAAGTAGCTACCAATGCAGCCACGACCCCATCCCTGATCGCGCATGATTTGACAGAGATTCACGGATCCATCTCCTTGCCAAAGGAATGGACCCTTCTTCCCGGTAAACTGCTGGAGGGAGATGTCCTGCTCGCGACCAAGGAAAAGATTTCCGGAGAGAACGATCCCTACACCACCGGTCTGAGCATGACACTCGACCGCAACGGGGCCAAGGATTCCGGTCAAAAACCGACGGAATACGCCATGAGTCTGGCGCGTGAGGCCCATGATAAGGCGGGTGACGAGGCCTCTCCACTCCGGGAGTCTCAGAACGGCCCCTTCCATGAAATTCGCTTCGACTTCCCGATTGCCGGGGACCTACCCCTGCAGATCACCGAGGTACTGCGTGCCAATGAAAAGACAGGAACGCTTGCCGTCATTCTCTGGCAATCTCCGAAGGAGGAAGCACTCGCCCTGCAGGGCCTCCGGGATACTGTTCTCGCTGGCCTCACCCTGGATCCCGAAAAATGAGCATACTGCGAGCCTACAAAAAGAGGCGGGGTAATCTTCCTGCGTTCCTGCTGTTTCTCTTCGCCTTGGCGCTTGCTGTTGGCGGCATCGCCTTCTGGCGAATGATGCAACCCAAGCACCTCTCGCAATCCCCCCAGACACATTCCGGCTGGTCGGCTTTGCAGGAACAGAAAGAGCGTCCTCCTCTTGCCTTGGCCTCCGATCGTTCGCTTGAGGCAATGGACCGTGAATTCACCGATCTGGTAGAGCATGTGATCCCCTCCGTGGTCAGTATCACCACCACGACGGCACCGGACCGCGATGCGTTGATCCGCCAATTCTTCGGCCTTGGTGGCGGCAATGTCAGTCAGAACAACAAGATGGGCTCGGGTATGATTGTCTCTCGGGAAGGTTACATCGTCACCAACTGGCATGTCGTCAAAGGCGCCTCACAGGTCACCATCCAGTTGAACGACGGCCGTTCTCTTCCCGCATCGTTCGCCGGGGCCGATCAGCGTTCCGATATCGCCGTCCTGAAGGTCGCCACCGAGGGACTCGAACCGATCGCCTTCGGAGACTCGGAGTTGGTCAAGGTGGGCCAAATGGTCTTTGCCGTAGGCAATCCCTTCGGACTTCAGGAAACAGTGACCCAGGGGATTATCAGCGCCAAGGGTCGCCGTACCGTCAGCGAGGCTGCCAATGAGTTTTTCCAGACCAGTACCACCATTAACCCCGGTAACTCGGGCGGTCCCCTTGTTGACATCCACGGGAAGGTCATCGGCATCAATAACTTCATTCTCAGCAGGAGCGGCGGCTCGGAGGGGATCGGATTTGCAATTCCCTCCAATGTGGCACGGCGTGTCTACGAGGACATCGTTCAGCGTGGACGCGTGATCCATCCCTGGTTCGGGGTCGTCATGCGCCCCTTGAATGCCAGCCTAGCAAAACAACTAGGACTGCCGGACACAAATGGAGCCTTGGTCGCCGCCACACTGGCTGGATCGCCTGCAGAACGTAGCGGTCTGGTCGGCGGCGACGTGATTATCTCCTTCAACAATCACCCAATTCGCGATGGGAAAGACCTGCGCAATCGCGTGGCCGAGGCCGAAGTAGGTCCACCCACAGGCATTGGGATTCTCCGGGCGGGAAAACCACTCCAGCTCAGTGTCTCCATGATCGAGGAGCCATCCAATTAATCCGAAATTCTTCCCGCTCCCCGTGGCGTCTTCACTCCCATCCTTCAAACATCCGGCTCCCCCACGCTTGCGAAGTCAGAGCCTTCGGAACTAGATTCTTCTTTGGTCATGTCTTCAGATAACTCCACCGGAACATTGCGTGCACACCGTAGTACTCAGGTCCGCTTGGCACTCTGGGTCCTAGGGGTAATCGCCCTGATCGAGTTAATCCTGGCAGCGATCGCACTTGCGCCCCGTTTTGTTTCCGGACTGCGGGCTGGCAGCTCTCCCGCTCAGTCGATGGTGGAAGCATCATCGCCTCCCATTTCTCCCACTCCGAGCCAACCAACTACTCCCCGGTCACCGGTCTCTCTGCCGGCAAACCAGCAGACCGCGGACATCGCTCTAGGGAATTTCCCTGTTAATCCACCAGTCAATAACTCCACCCTCAAGCAAATCCTGGCCGACCAGAAGGCGGAAACACCTCTCAGGCAGCCACCCGCCGATGCGGCGGTCAACGGGGAAGCCCCCCTTAAGATCGTTAATGCCCGCCTTTCGAATACAGAGGATGGGTCCAAAAAGCTTCAGGTGGCCATCAAGGCGAACTCTCAAGAGCAGATCGACAGCGCCCAGGAAAAGGTTCAGGTCTACTTCTACGATCAGGATGGAGATGAGATCGTTCCGAGTAAGGCGCAAGTCACCTCCAAGTGGCTGAACTGGCAAAATGGGGAACCGCAGCTTGTGGAGGTGACCTACCTCCCTGAATCCGTGGATCCGGGCGTTAAATTCGCCGGCTATGTCATTGCCGTCTATTACAAGGGGGATCTTCAGGACTGCCGCGCACAACCCGCACGACTCCAGAAACTTTTCGAGCCCAAGTACTATATCGGCACGGACGAGTGATGCATCGCATGCCTACCACCGTGCCCCGGGCGATCTCCTTCGTTTTCGCCTTGTTTCTGGCGCTGATCGTCTTCCTTCCGACGAAGCTCCATGCCCAGATCCTAGTGGATCTCTCCATCAAGCGGTCGATGTACATCGCCTATGAACCACTTCTGGCCACCGTGCGGATCAGCAATCTCTCAGGCAACCCCCTGCTGCTGGCAGACGTGGAGGGAAAGAAGTGGTTCGGATTCCAGGTGGAGACCCTTGACGGTCGTCCCATTCCTCCCTCCAACCCCGACTATGAAATCGATCCGATCAAGGTCGGCCCCGGGGAATCGCTCACCCGTACCATTAATTTGGTTCAGCTCTACCCGATCACCGACTTCGGCTCCTACCGGATCAGGGCAAGCGTCTACTCCGCCGAGCTCTCGAACTATTTCAGCAGCCCCCCACTCACCATCGAGATCACCGAAGGACGCCTCCTCTGGCAACAGACTGTGGGAGTGCCTGCAAGGGACGGGATCCGAGGAGGAAGCCGCACCATCAGCCTCCTGTCCCACCGCCTGACGGAGCGTACAGATCTCTATCTGCGGATTGCGGACAAGGATGCCGGGATTGTCTACTGTACCCACCGACTCGGGGACTATATCTCCTACGGAAAGCCCGACATCATGCTCGACGCCTCCAATATTATCCATGTGCTGCAGAACAACATCCCTCACGAATTTATCTACACGAAGGTCGGTCTGGACGGGAAGATCCTAGCCCAGCTTTCCTACAACGCTCCTAAATCACGTCCTCAGCTCAAGCGCTTCGAGGATGGCACCATATCCGTCGTGGGAGGTTCTCTGTTCGACCCCAAAGCCACCCCGACACCCGGCATCATTCCCAATCTCTCCGACCGACCCGTACCGCTGCCAACACCGGAACAGCCGAACCCTACGACGAAGAAGGGTGATAAAAAACATCCCTCTCCTCTACCCACACCTGCTCACACTCCCGTTCCCGCCTCCATTAAAATCGATTGAGGCATTTCCAAAGCCCCTCCTCTTGACTAGGAGGAGTTTCCGTCGATAAATACTAGTGCTCATGTCACTCCTTTTCATCAAGCGACCACAGCAATTCATCCAGGTTGCCCTTGCCTGCATGGCCATGCTGATGCTCGGCGCCTGCGCCTCTTATGATAGCCGTTTGAACTCCTCGGCCACCCAGTACCTCGGCACCGACGGCTCGATCATCACAAGGACCTCCACGGCCTCGCTAGCCGACCGGATCTCCTACTGGGCTGATGAATCAGCGAATGGCCCTGGCCATATCGTCATCAACATCAGCCAGCAGAAACTCTTTTACTACAAGGGAGGGAAACTTGTCGGCATTTCCGCAGTCTCAACCGGCAAGGATGGACACGACTCGCCAGTGGGTAATTTCAAAGTCCAGAAGAAGGAAAAAGAGCATGCCTCCAATCTCTACGGCGACTTCGTCGACGCCTCTGGCACTGTGGTGGTAAAGAACGTCGATGCTATGAAAGACAAGCCTCCTGAAGGCACTCACTTTCAGGGCTCTTCCATGCCGTGGTTCATGCAATTTGCTCCGGGTGTTGGAATGCACACCGGCTTCTTGCCGGGAATCCCAGATTCCCATGGTTGCATCCGGCTGCCCGACAGAATGGCCAAGATTTTCTATGAGGTGACACCTCTTGGAACGCCAGTCAGCGTCGAGAAGTAGGGGCGCCGCGGGCTTTTAGCCTGTTGGACTTTTAGACTTTTGGGATCTTGTACCAACTATCCTGTTTGCTGGCACCTAACAGCCTAACAGTCTAATAGTCTATAAGCCCCGACTTCTATGCCTTCCTCAGTGATCACTGTCCCCGTTCCGCTTCAGGACTCACCTTATGAGATCCTGATCGGCTCCGGAATACTTTCCCTAGCTGGAGAACTGGCGGCCAAGGTCGTGAAGCCATGCCGATGCGTATTGATCTCGGATGAAATCGTCGCCCCTCTCCATGCGCAAGGAATCCTCGAATCTCTCCGGAGTGCCGGCTTTGAACCCCATCTGCTAACAATCCCCGCAGGCGAAGCCTCCAAGTCGATGGCGGTTGTGGCTGATCTCTGCGACCAGATGATCCAGCTGGGCTTGGATCGCAAGAGCGCTCTCTTCGCACTCGGCGGAGGTGTTGTGGGGGATCTGGCCGGATTTGTTGCCTCAATCCACTACCGAGGCATCCCCATTATCCAGCTGCCAACGACGGTCGTAGCCCAGGTCGATAGCTCCATCGGAGGAAAGACAGGCGTAAACAGCCCTCTGGGAAAAAACCTGATCGGCACCTTCCATCAGCCCCGACTTGTGCTCTCCGATACAGCCACTCTCTCCACTCTTCCAGAGCGGATCTTCCAGGAAGGACTTGCCGAAGCGATCAAGCATGCCGTGATCGCCGATGAGCCCATGCTTGATTTACTCCCTTTTGATCGCTCCGCGGATCTGAGTCCCCTTATCGCACGGAATGCCGCCATCAAGGCCCGCATCGTCAGCGAGGATGAGTTCGAGACTAAGGGAACGCGCGCCCTTCTGAACTTCGGTCACACCATCGGTCATGCCATCGAGTCTGTCGCGGGCTATGGGAAACTCTCTCATGGGGAATGCGTCGCGATCGGGATGATTGCCGCCCTCGATCTCTCCGTGCGACTGGCAGGACTACCCAGCGATCAGGCCGTCCGCGTAAAGGATGTTATTATTGCCTGCGGCCTTCCAACCACCATCCCCGCCGATCTTCCGACCGGCGCTATCCTCGCCGCACTAGCCCGAGATAAGAAATTCGATGCGGGCGCCATCCGCTTCGTTCTAACCCCAAAACTCGGCTCAGCCTTGATCAGCGACAAGGTGACCCTTGGCGATGTGACAGACATCATAGAAAGGCTTCAGTCCTAAAAAAACCGGGTCACACGGAACCCAGCAATTTACGCAGCAGAGCCGTAGTTTGATCTCGATCAAACTGACTCGAAGCTACTTGGAGAACAAGGTCCTCCCAAGCATCAGCATCGAGTGTTTCGTCGGGTAGAAAGTTATTTTCGCTTAAAAAGACAAGACACGTGGCTAGAGCCACCCTTTTATTCCCGTCAATAAAGGGGTGGTTGCGGCACAGATAGAAAAGATAGGCAGCCGCCAATTCGATGGGATCGGAAAAAAGCGGCT
This sequence comes from Chthoniobacterales bacterium, assembly GCA_026461395.1. Lineage (GTDB taxonomy): Bacteria > Verrucomicrobiota > Verrucomicrobiia > Chthoniobacterales > UBA6821 > UBA6821. Next base: position 139,743 of record JAPJNA010000048.1, read on the forward strand.
CCCCCATCATGGTCGCCTGGGGAGCGGCGATGGCAGATTCCAGAAGAGCCAGATCCCGAAGACCAGGTGATCCGCCGTGTGCTTCCAGAACCTCTCGATGGACCGCTTTAACCGCATCCACCGACGGGTGGAAAAACGGTCCCTTCATGACAGCCGCTTGAAGAGATCCGCATTCTTTCCGATCAATCGCTTTGCCGTCGCAGCCGCTTGCTCAGTATTGATCACGGGGCGGATTGGCGTGATGACAAGCGAACCCCCATCATGGACAGTAACCGAAACCTGATCTCCAACCTTCAGACGCGCCAACTCCATTAGTGCTGTGTCGAAGATCAACCCTTGAGAGTTCCCTATCTTAGAAATCGTCTTAGTCATGCAGTAAAACTAAGTTTAACTAGGGTGCCAGTCAAGTCCCTACCTGATCCCAAGGCTCGCAAGCTTGGATGGATAACAAGGCGTGAGAGCGAAGCGGTAGTATCCCCTACCGCAAGTGATCAACAACGCAGCTAGCCGCCAAGATCGGGAGCCTTAGCCCAAAGGGCTACCACTCGACGACTGTGGAGGCCCAAGTAAGCCCCCCCCCAAACACCACCATCAAGATCTTATCACCCCGCTGGAAGCGGCCTGAGCGCGCGGCCTCGTCGAGAGCGATGGCGACAGCTGCTGCTGAGGTATTGCCGTAGCGGTCGAGATTGACCATGAAGCGGTCCATGGAGACATCGAGCCGGTCGGCAATGGCCTCGATGATGCGGAGATTGGCCTGGTGGGGAATGAAGCAGGCGATCTCGTCAGCTGAGACGTCGGCATCGGCAAGTGCCTGCTGGGAGGCGCTGACCATAGCGGTTACGGCGTGCTTGTAGGTCTCGCGGCCGTTCATCCTCATGGTGGCGGGATTTTCTGCGTAGGTGGGGGAGTTCGCCGGATGGGCACTGCCTCCGCCAGGAATATAGAGGATCTCGGCCAGCTTTCCGTTGCTCCCCATGCGGGAGGAGAGGATGCCGCGCGATCCTTCGCGATGACGGAGGATGGCGGCGCCGGCACCATCCCCGAAGAGAACGCAGGTATTCCTGTCGGTCCAGTCGACGATGCCTGAGAGCTTGTCAGCTCCGATCACAAGCACTGTCTTATAGGTGCCGGAGGCAATGTACTGGCGGGCCGTCTCTACTCCGAAGAGGAAGCCGGAGCAGGCGGCGGAAATGTCAAAGCAGGCAGCATTTACAGCGCCGATCTTGGTCTGAACCAAGCAGGCGGTGCTTGGAAAGAACATATCCGGCGTGCAGGTCGCACAGATGATCAGATCGATCTCCTCCGGACTGATACCGGCATTCTCGATCGCGGCTTGGGCCGCACGGGCCGCAAGTTCACTGGTCGGTTGTTCAGGACCAGCGATGTGGCGTTCGCGGATGCCGGTGCGTGACTGGATCCACTCGTCGCTGGTCTCGACCAACTTCTCCAGATCGGCGTTGGTCATCACGCTGTCAGGAGCGTAGCTGCCAGTGCCGATGATGGAGGCGCTGCGCAGGGGGAGCATGGGTCGGACGGGCGTGTTATCAGACGGCATGGGACTCTTCCAAGGTTGAGTTATCTGAGGCAACAACTGTTACAGGGGCTGCTGCAGTCTGGGCCAGATGAGCATTCTTCAAATTGTAGGCTCTCACCGCCTCAACGATACGGGGATTCACCTGCTGCTCGATGAACTCGGTGGCAACGCGGATCGCGTTCTTGATGGCCAGCGGCGTGCTGGAGCCGTGAGCAATAATACAGATGCCGTTCACTCCGAGCAGGGGACTGCCACCGTAGTCCTCGTAGTTGGTTTTCTTACGGATGGCACGGAAGGCATTCCTGGCAATCCATGCGCCAAACATCCGGAAGGGAGTCTTAGTGAGTTCGTGCTTCAGCCAGCGAAAAACGGCGCCAGCAGTTGCCTCGGCGGTCTTCAGGACGACATTGCCGGTGAAGCCGTCGCAGAGGATCACCTCGACGGGATGCTCGAAAAGGTCGTGTCCCTCGATATTCCCCCGGAAATTTAGTGAGGAGGCCTTCAGGAGCTTGAAGACATCCTTGGTGAACTCGCTTCCTTTCACATCCTCGCCGCCGATCGACATCAGGCCGATCTCAGGATTGCTGTAACCGAGGACATGTTCAGAAAGGACCGAGCCCATGATCGCGTACTGGAGAAGGTGGACAGGTCGGGCATCAACATTCGCACCGGCATCGATAAGGACGCAGACGTTCTTCTCGGTGGGAAGGTAGGAGGCGATGCCGGGACGCTCAATTCCCTCGAGAGTGCGGAGCTTGATCGTTGTGGCCGCGACGGCGGCACCAGTATGACCCGCACTGACGATGGCGTCGGCATCACCCTTCTTGACCAGATCGACGGCACGGGCGACGGAGGAATCTTTCTTGCGACGGACGGAATCGACGGCCGCGTCGCTCATCTCCACAACCTGAGTCGTGTGGACGATCTCGATCCTGGGATCACTACAGCCGAGCTTGGCCAACTCGGTCTTGATGGACGACTCGTCCCCGGTGAGGAAGAGCTTGGTGATCTTCGGGTACTCCCGGAGAGCCATAGCAGCCCCGGCGACCGTACTCTGAGGGGCGTAGTCACCCCCCATGGCATCGAGGGCAATCCTCATGATCCTGCGGCTACTGGTCCTGTTATCGTTACTGGGGCTGTCTGATTCCTCAATGGATGAGGTCGGAGAGCTAACCCGAGACGTTAATCCGCTTTATGCCACCTCGACATCAAGCACCTGACGACCGCGGTAGGTACCGCAAGCGGTGCAGGCAGTGTGGGAATGAAGAGGTGCGCCGCACTGGGTGCACTTACCCAGCTTAGGGGCATGCCAGCGGTTTGCGGCCTTGCGGGTGCGAAGGCGCATCTTTGAAGTTTTACGTTTAGGTACTCCCATCGGATCGTGGTGTTTTGAGTTGGTCGAGTGCTTCCCAGATTGCAGGACGAGCCGCCTTCTCCATTGGCAAAGGAGCAGTGCGGGCACTCGCCGGGAAACGGGCGGGGCAGGTCTTTTCTCCACCTTGATCACATCGGGGATGTGCAGGCAGAAGGAGATGTATATCCTCCCTGACCTCGCGGGTCAAGTCCACTAATTCATTTCCGTCCAGCTCGATCTGGGTGGCAAATGGCTCGATCACGATCTCCCTCTCAAAGGGTTCCAGGCAGGAAACACAGGTCATCTTGACTTTCTGGGCCACGCTTCCAGTCGCAAAGAGCCCTCCCTCGGAGAGTCCCACATCGAGGGAATACTCTAGGGAACCAATCGGTTCGGCACCGGCCTCTTCGAGGCCCAGTGAGGAGGAATCCTGTTCACCCTCCAAATGCAAGGTGCCTCCCTCAGGAATCTGACGGATATGGACTTTCATACGAGGACTCTACCCCAAGATCGACAGGGATGAAAGCGATGAAGGGGTTCAGGAATAAAAACTCGCGCAGAGGCGCAGAGGATTTAAAGAATTTTTTAGCATTCACTTTAACCAGAAATAGAAACTGGGGGGTTCCTGATGCTGGCTCACTCCTTCGTATTTTTTCTCTCTGCGCCTACGCGCCTCTACGGGAGAATCTCTACCTGTCTCTCAGTTACTCCTTATTCTTTTGGAAATTTTTCTTTCAGGGATGCGAGGGTCGAGATGGAGACAAAGGGGGAAACATCCCCTCCCAGCCGGGCCACTTCCTTCACGATCCGGGAACTCAGGAAGATGCAATCTTCACGCGGCGTCAGGAAGATCGTCTCGATCTTCGGCTCTAAGCGACGGTTCGTCAGGGCCATCTGAAATTCAAACTCGAAGTCCGACACGGCCCGTAGTCCGCGGATGACCACAAAGGCCCCACGCCGACGGCAGAAGTCCACAAGGAGGCCGTTGAGGGGCTCCACGGTGAGGCCTTGGTGCTCCCCGACGCTTTGACGGATCAGCTCGACCCTCTCACTGGTGGTGAAGAGGGGGCTCTTTGCCTCGTTGTCGGCGACCCCAATGATCACCTCATCAAACAGGCCAAGCGAACGGGTGATCAGGTCGAGATGACCATTCGTGACCGGGTCGAAGCTTCCCGGATAGATCGCGCGTCTGTGGCTCATAAAACAAGCAGAGGATCACTCCCACTCGATGGTGGCGGGCGGCTTGCTGGAGACATCCAGCACACAGCGGTTCACACCCTTCACCTCGTTGATGATACGGCTGGAGATCTTAGCCAGCAGATCATACGGCAAACGCACCCAGTCGGCCGTCATTCCGTCCTGGCTCTCCACGACGCGTAGGGCGATCGTGTAGTCGTAGGTGCGCTCGTCACCCATCACCCCGACCGACTGAACCGGCAGAAGGACGGCGAAAGACTGCCAGACCTTAAAGTACCAGCCCGAGGCCTTCATTTCCTCAAGGACGATCGCATCGGCGTCGCGCACGATGCGGAGACGCTCCGGCGTGATCGCGCCGATGATGCGAACGGCCAGGCCGGGGCCGGGGAACGGCTGGCGATCGACCACTTCCTGGGGAAGCCCAAGTTCGCGACCCACTTCGCGGACCTCATCCTTGAAGAGCTGACGCAGTGGCTCCACGAGCTCGAATTTCATATCCTCCGGGAGACCGCCGACATTGTGGTGGCTTTTGATGAGTGAGGCTGGATTCCCGGCGATGGAGACGCTCTCGATGACATCGGGATAGAGTGTACCTTGCGCAAGAAAGCGAAAGGGGTGCTTCGAGCCCTTCGCCGATTTCCGGAGCTCCTCGGCTGAGCGCTCGAAGATGCGGATGAATTCGGTTCCGATGATCTTGCGCTTTTTCTCGGGGTCGGTGACTCCCTTGAGCTTACCGAGGAAGCGATCGGCCCCATCGACGATCTTTAGCCGGATTTTGAAGTTTCGTCCGAAAAGCTTTCCGACCGCATCCCTCTCCCCAGAACGCAGGAGCCCATTATCAACGAAGATACAGGTGAGCTGATCACCGATCGCCTTGTGGATGAGTGCCGCCGCCACGCTCGAATCCACCCCACCGCTGAGCCCGAGAATCACGCGCCCGTCACCTACTTGGTCGCGTATCTGCGCGCAGATGCGCTCAATGAAAGACTCCATGGTCCAGTCACTCGGGCAACCGCAGATGCCATGGATGAAGTTCTGGATGATGGCCTTTCCCTTCGGGGTGTGGTGCACCTCGGGATGGAACTGCATTCCATAAATTTTTCTTTTGGTATCAGCGATGACCGCATGGGGTGCGTTTTCGGTCTGCCCGATGGCAGTGAAACCCTTAGGCAATTTCTCAACGCGGTCGCCATGGCTGTTCCAGACATCGATCTTCTTGGATAACCCCTTGAAGAGCGGTGAAGCGCCGATGGTGGAAAGTACTCCCTTACCATATTCACGGTGGGTTGAGCGCGCCACGGAACCACCCAGATCGCGGGAGAGAAGCTGCATGCCGTAGCAGATACCGAGGATCGGAAGGCCTAGATCGTAGATCGCCGGGTCAACTTTTGGAGCCTTCGGAGCGTAGACGCTTGCAGGCCCACCCGAGAGGATGATCCCCTTTACGGTCCCGTCAGCGATGATCTCGCTGGCCTTGGTTGTGTGTGGCAGGATCTCGGAAAAAACCCGGCACTCGCGTACGCGCCGGGCAATGACCTGCGTGTATTGGGATCCGAAATCGAGGATGACGATCTTGGAGGTTGCCTTAGGTGTCTTAGGTGTCTTGAGGGCTTTTGGTGGTTTGGAAGGCTTGGGGGATTTAGCTAGTGACTTCTTGACTGCAGGTTTCACAATTTTTTTAGACAGTTTGGACAAGTTTGGCATCTCGGTCGGAAAGGAAAAGGGTGTCGTCTGGGCTCTAAGTTGGTCTCTAGGTTGATCTCTGGGCTTATTGGAAGTCATTCCCAAATTGGCCACCCATATCGCCCTTCATCACCTTTTCGGTATACAGTTGTCCATTACCCTCAAGCCCCTTAACGGCTGTGTCGGCGACATCATCGACATCACTCTCAGTCGTGGCGCAACCGGTCAGACAGAAGGCAGGGATTATTATAAGGACGGAGGCGAGAAGAATTCTGAGAAGATTCACTCTGCGACCCTAAAAGATCCGATCCAGAAGGCAATACGGGAAGGATGGACAGAAAAGGATGAAAGCTGAAACCTGAGACCTGAAAATGAAAAGTGGTATTCCTCCCGATCTGCTCTTGGAGGCCTATGCCTCGGGGATCTTCCCGATGGGGATGCCTGATGGGGAGATCCGTTGGTACTCGCCCGACCCCAGAGGGATCCTCCCGTTGGAGGAATTTCACACACCGCACGGACTCAAGAGGATTCTCAGAAAACGCAGCTGGGATGTTCGTATCGACACGGCTTTTCAAGAGGTGATGCAGGCCTGTGCGTCACGCGAAGAGACTTGGATTACGGAAGTGATCGCAGAGAGCTATACCCTCCTTTTTGAGAGCGGCCATGCTCATTCGGTGGAGGTCTGGCAGGATGACAAACTGGTGGGGGGACTCTATGGAGTCTCCATTGGCGGGGCCTTCTTCGGCGAGTCGATGTTTCACCGTGTCACCAATGCCTCGAAGGTCGCGCTCTGGCATCTCGTGGAGATCTTGAAAAAGGGGGGCTTTACATTGCTCGACAGCCAATGGACCACCCCCCACCTGGAACAATTTGGCGCCAGGGAAATTCCACGAAGTGACTATCTGGAAAAACTGGCCGCGGCCATTACTCTAAAAACCACTTTCTCAAAGCCACTTAATTTCCTTTGAACGTGGGGCAGGACGGCAACGTCAAACCATCATGACAGACACCCTCCTCAATATGACCCTCTCCCTTTTGGGTGGAGGCCTCACCTACCTGGCCCTCAACCATCTTGTTTCCAAGCACGATCATTTGCCCGCAAAGGCCCAGAAATAATAACCCTACTCCGTTAGGGAAGCACTGTAATGCGGATCAGCACGTTCGCTATTCCACAGAGCAGGATAATTGGAACGACGTCTGCTTTCTTGGTTTGAAGCAAGAGGAAAGCGATCGTGGCCAGTACGAGGGGAAGCACCGCGAAATGGCCGGCAGGCAGAAAGAGGGCCTCTGAGAACCAGAGGGCAAGGCATATGATCACAGCCGTCACCACGGCCCCGATCGAGGCAAGCGCACCCGCCATGCGAGGATTCCGCGCGATCCCTTCCAGATGAGGGGCCAATGAAAAAATCCAAAGGAAGCTTGGTAAAAAAAGAGACCAGACGGCTATCAGGCTTCCCAACGTCGCGGAAAATAGAGGCGATAGAATGCCCGGGGCCTTGTAGCAGCCTAGGAAAGCCACAAACTGCAGGGCTATCAGTAGAGGGCCTGGAGTTGTCTCAGCAAGACCAAGCCCGTCCAGCATCTCCCCGGAGGAAAGCCATCCCCAGTCACCCGAGGCATGGAGCGAGACATAGGAGAGGGCTGCATAGGCTCCCCCGAAACTCAGCACCGCAACCTTGCCGAAGAAAAGCCCGACACGAAACGGCATCGCCTTGGAACCCAGCCAGAAGAACAGTCCCAGCATAGGCACTAGCCAGATCGCCAGGATGCTCAGGGCCATGCTTAGAGACGATAGGCAGGAGCTTATCCAACTCCCCGACCTCGATGGGAATTTCTCGGGGGACACTTCCGACGCCAAAGGTTTTTTGAGCATCAGCCCTCCGATTAAACCAAATCCCAGCACCACAACGGGATAAGGAACATGTGCCAGAAAGAGAGCAAAGGAAATCATAGCTATCAGCGCAAGAGGCCAACTGGTCACGGTCCGACGTCCAATCCTGAGCAATGCGGAGGCGACAATCGCCACCACAGCAGGCTTCAAGCCGTCAAAAAAGAAATGGAGCAATGGCCAGTCACGGCCAGTCACGTAAAGCAGGCTTAGCACCCAGAGCAGCAGGACCGCAGGCAGCAGAAAGAGTACGCC